>JBPBPZ010000371.1:0-26163 GCA_050954525.1 Janthinobacterium lividum | reverse complement strand
CCATGTGGCGAGGCGTTGACCAGCACACGGTAGCCGCCCCGCGCGAGTTGCTGCGCAAGCTCTCCATAACGACGCGCCGGCCACTGCTTTGCGCCCCAACCTGCCGTCGGCGCCAGGAAGACGATCGGCCTGCAATCACTGCCCAGAAACGCATCGCACCAGGCTTCTGCGGCTGCGTCCACCGGCAGGGGTGCTATGCCGGGACTGAGTGGTATGTGCACAGCGGCTGACGCGATCTCTATCGCCTCGTCGATGACGTGGCTTGCGGTGAGCGCGACCCGCTCTGTGTAAAAGATGCGCGCTGGTGTTTCGCGTGGTGCCGCGCTGCCGATAATGCGCGAAGCCCCGCTCGCTTTCGCAATGAGCGCAGACCGGATGGAACCCTGCAGATCGATAGCAATGTCGTATTGTTCCCGACGTAGAGATTCCCGCAGCCCCTGAATGCTGCGCAGCGTTTCAAACGAGAAAGGTCGCTTCGACCACGCCTTGGCTTGGACCAGGTGTACGGCGTCGACGAGCGGTTGCAAACCTGCGCTATTGCCCGCAGACAACAGCGGTGCCCATCGCGGTTCAACGGCCCAACCGATCACCGCTTTTGGCAGCGCGGCGCGCAGGGCAGCCACCGCGGGCAGGCCGTGCAGCACGTCGCCCATCGCTCCCACGCGCACGATCAGAATGCGAGGTGCCGGCTGCTGCATGTTCCCCACTGCGCTCACGGTGCGAGCCGCCGCTTCCATCCTGCCTCGATCAACGAGATCATGTCTGACATGCAACGTGCCTCGTCGTGCAGGTGTACGCGTACATCGCACACGGTGAGCGGTCCGATCTGTGCCAACTCCTGTCGCATGGCCGCACTTAGCTTTATCGCGTCTTTCGCCGTGGTCACGAAGCCGTGGGCGCGTGCTGCAGTTGCCTGTTGCGTAAGTTCCCTAACCATTGCGGCATCGTACCGCTGGTGGTCGCGCAGTGCCAGGAAGCGCACCAGCTCCATGCCAAGCGACTGCAGCGCACTGCGAAATCCATCAGGCCTTGCAATACCGCAGAAGGCAAACGGTCGCTGGGGGGCCGGACCTTCCACAACTGCAACTTGCCGGTCGACGATCCACACCTTTGGCGCACTATGCCCAGCAAAGACGCGGTCGAGCACAGGCTGCAGAGAGGCAGCCTCTTCGCTGCGCAGCACGACGATGTCAGCGCGGCGCATCGCACGCAGAGGTTCGCGCAGGTTGCCGGCGGGCAGCAGCGTGTCCGCTGCGTCCTCTGCCGTAAACAGAACAATATCCACCGCACGCGCCAGTTGCCGGTGCTGAAATCCATCGTCCAGCAGATGCAATGACAGGTGCCGATCATCGCGGCGCACGCGGCGGTCACGCTCTGCCATCTCGCCGGCGCGGAAGCGTTCGCGCGCAACGTACACGGGGCACGCAAGCTGCCTTGCCAGCAGCAACGGCTCGTCGCCGAACTCGTCCGCATCGCCATCTGGGCGAACACGCAGATCGCCTGTGGACGTGCGGCCATGCCCACGCGTCAGCACGTCCATGCCATAGCCCGCACGACGGATCGCCTCAGCCAAAGCGATGACAAACGGCGTCTTGCCCGCACCACCGGCAGACAGGCTGCCCACGCTCACGACCGGTTCGGCGAGCCGCTGCGAGCGTTCCGAATGCTGCGCGAAGCCGCGGCTTTTCCATGCCACGCCTGCAGCGTACAAGGGCACAAGCGGCAGCAGCCATGGCCTGCGCATCGCCATCATCCACGCTCCTTCAGCAATGGCAGCAGGCTTGCAACCGTGCGCGCTGTGGCCCCGGCATGCTGCTCTAACAAGCCTCTGGAACGCCTTTGCAGATCTGTCGAAGGATCGCGGCTCATCAGGTCTGAGAGTGTTGCGGAAAGCGTCTCTGCACTGACGATGGTGATCGCACCCGCCGCCTGCATGGCTGCGACCACATCGCGGAAGTTCTCAAACGATTCGCCCATAACAACAGGCACGCCGAACCGCGCCGGCTCCAACGGGTTCTGCCCACCGCGCGCGACCAGGCTGCCACCCACAAAGGCGACACTCGCAAGCGCATACAGGGCGGACAGTTCTCCTACCGTGTCGATCAGCAACACCGCACCCAGCGGCATCGCCTCCGGTGAAAGCCGCCACTGACTCAGCCGCAGCGTGCGCAGGTTGCGATCTGCCGCAAGCTGCTCCACCTGCGCTACCCGCTGTGGATGACGCGGTGCAAGGATCATGACCTGCTGATTCTTCGTGAGTTGCGGCACGCAATCGAGCAGCAGCGATTCCTCACCGTCGTGCGTGCTTCCGCTCACCAGCACCTTTGCCCCGTTGGGCAGATGCCTGCGGATCAGGTTCGCAAGAGGCGTCTCGACCGAGTCCGGCACGTCGTATTTCAGGTTGCCCACGCATCGCACCTGGCTCTCTGCCGCACCAATCGCGATCCATCGCCGCGCATCTTCCTCGCTCTGCGCCAGCAGCAGCGTGACACGCTGCAGCAGCGACTTCCAAAGCAGGCGCAGGGCCATGTAACGCGGCAACGAACGGTCGCTGACGCGCGCGTTGACGACAGCCACCGGAACGCCTGCGACGTCACACTCCACCAGAAATCTCGGCCACAACTCGCTTTCCATAAGGATGACCAGGCGGGGCTGTAGCACACGCAGGTACGCTCGCACCGCGAACGCAAAATCGACCGGAAAGAAGAAGACGCGGTCTACGTCGAAGCGTTCGCGCGCGACTTGCTGCCCGGTGGGCGTTGTAGTGGAAACGACGAGGATGTGGTCTGGAAGAGCCGCCTGCAGCTCTGCAATCAGTCGTGTTGCCGCGATCAATTCGCCCACCGAGACGGCATGCAGCCAGACCACTTGCCTGCCCTTCACAGCGGCTGCCAGGCGCGGCGGCACGTCTCCCAGGCGCTGGCGCAAACCATCGCGATAGCGTCCCTGCCGCAGCATCCGCCAGCCCCACACCGGGGCACTGGCCGCAAGCGCGACAGTCAACGCGAAGCTGTACAGGAACATCATGCAGGCGGCGTACCAAGGGCCTTTCCGATCCGAACGCAAACGCACGGAGCAAAGCTCACTTTACCCTCTCCGTGGCGGGACTGATAATGGCAGCACGGGTGCGGTGCGGCTGTGGTCCAACCGCGGCACGCCGTCGTCTTACTTACATGGTGCGTTCTCTCCCCCAAATCGTCTTGGCCGTTGCGCTGCTAGTCGGGGTAATACCGTGCGCGATTGCCGCGAAAAAGGTTGCGCCGCCGGTCCAGGCGGCCTCTGCCTACCCAGCGAAGGAAACGCACGACAAAGAGCATGTCACCCTTGCCGCCGAGCCTTTTGACACGCGCGCCAAGGGAGAGTTCTTCCGCAACGACTATGCCGGGCATAGCATTCTGCCGGTCCGCATCGTGATTCAGAACGACAGCGACGCACCGCTGGACCTGAACCAGGCGCGCTTCCAATTCATCGCCGCAGACGGCACCAAGCTGCCCGCCGCCACTCCCGACGAGCTGAACCGCCGTCTGTTCCGCTTTACCGACATCAAGCAGAAACGCATCCCCGGCACGCCTATCGTCTACAGACCAACACCCGTAGACAAGAAGATTCTTGATGACGACAAGGATTTTTCCTTTTCGCAAACCGTCGTTCCGCCCCACACCGCGGCCAGCGGATTTCTGTTTTACGACATCAAGGACCTTGACGATCCGCCACTGCGCGGGGCCGAACTCTACGTCAAGATGATTCACGCCAAGGACGCGGGTAAGGACAGCGAGCTGTTCGCCTTCAGCGTGCCTTTCGACAAGTACCTGGCAGTGGAGAACGCTGCCAAAGAGAAGGAACGAGCCGCCGCGCGGGCAAAGGCCGATGCCGAGGAAGCCGCGGCTGAGAAGAAGACCACCGAGGTTCCAAAACCTTGACGCTAGCCGCCGCTGCAGACCTGCACATTCGAGCCGCCGAACCGAGCGATGTTCCCGTAATTGCAGCACTAATCCGTGAACTTGCCATTTACGAAAAGGAACCGGATTCGGCGATGGCGACCGAAGAAGATCTGCTGCGTGACGGCTTCGGTCCTGAGCCATACTTCCGCTGCCTAATTGCGGAGTGGCAGGGCCAGGTGGCTGGGTTTGCGCTGTACTTCTTCCAATACTCCACCTGGGAAGGCCGTCCCGCACTGTACCTGGAGGACCTGTTCGTGCGGGAACCGTTCCGCAAGCGCGGCATTGGGGTGGCGCTGTTCCGAACGCTGGCAAAGGTCGCCATGGAACGAAACTGCACCCGCTTCCAGTGGGAATGCCTGGACTGGAACCAGCCCGCGCTCGACTTTTACGAGACGGTCGGTGCGCAGGTTCTGCGCGAATGGCTGAACCTGCGCGTCACCGGCAAAGCATTGCAGCAACTGGCGGCCGGTTAGCGCCTACCAGTAGCCGTAGGGCCGGTACCCACCGTAGTAGGGCTGACGATAGTGGAAGTAGGGGTTGTAAGCGCTGTACGCGCCGTAAGGGTAGCCGTACCCGTAGCTGCTGTAGCCGTAGCCACACCCGTAGCCGTAGGGGTAGCCATAGCCACCCCACCGCGAGCGGCGAGAAAACAGCAGGATCAGGATGATAAGAGCAAACATCAAAGGGCCTCGGTGCGGGTTTCCAGAAGCCTACGTCCGCACATGGCCGAATCTACGCAGCCTTGCCGGTGAAAGTTCCCGGAACTTGCGACAATGGACCTGTGAAGAAAATCAAAGTCATTGGCGGCGGCCTTGCCGGCCCTGAAGCCGCTCTGCAGGCCGCGCGTGCGGGTTGCGAAGTCACCCTGTACGAAATGCGTCCGCACCGCTCAACGGAGGCGCACCAGACCAGCGACTTCGCAGAACTGGTCTGTTCCAACTCGCTCAAGAGCGAAAGCGAAAACACCGCGCCTTGGCTGTTGAAGCAGGAGATGCGCGCCGCCGGTTGCGTTCTGCTGGTGGAAGCCGATGCCTGCGCCGTTCCAGCCGGTCATGCCCTTGCCGTGGATCGCGTGGAGTTCTCGCGCCGCGTTGCCGAACGCATCGCAAATGAGCCGAACATCACCGTGGTGCGCGAGGAAGTCACAACGCTGGAGGAGAACAGCCCGGACACGCTGACCGTGCTAGCAAGTGGCCCGCTCACCTCGCCCGCGCTGACGGCGGAGTTGCAGCGCCTGACGGGCGCCGACCACCTGAGCTTTTACGACAGCATTGCGCCCGTCGTCGACGCCACCACCATCAACATGGACCGCGTCTACTTTGCCGCGCGCTGGGACAAGGGCTCCGCTGACTACATCAACTGCCCTTTCACGCGCGACGAGTACGACATCTTCTACAACGCGCTGGTAGAAGCACACGAAGTAGAGGCGCACGAGTGGGAACGGCTGGACTACTTCGAAGGCTGCCTGCCCATCGAGGAGATTGCACGCCGCGGCAAGGACACCCTGCGCTTCGGCTGCATGAAGCCGGTGGGCCTGCGCGACCCTCGCACCGGCCAGACGCCGTATGCCGTGGTTCAGCTGCGCTGCGAGAACCTGCGGGCCGACAGTTACAACCTTGTCGGCTTTCAGAATCACCTGAAGTTTGGCGACCAGGCGCGCGTTCTGCGGCTTATCCCGGGGCTTGAAAACGCCACCTTCCTGCGCTACGGCCAGATCCACCGCAACACTTACATCAACAGCCCAACGCTGCTGACAGAAACGCTGCAGCTGCGCGACCATCCGCAGGTGCTGATTGCCGGGCAGCTAAGCGGCGTCGAGGGCTACACGGAGTCCATCGCAGGCGGCATGCTGGCGGGCCGATTCGCCGCTGCATTGGCTCGTGGCGAGCAACCCACACCCGCGCCTCGCTTATCGGCACATGGATCGTTAGTTCACTACATTACCCATACCGAGGCCAAGCGCTTCCAGCCCGCCAACGTCACCTTTGATCTGCTGATGCCGCTGGAAGAAGAGTTGCGCAAGAAGATCCGCGACAAGAAAGAACGTCACCGCATCCAGTGCGAACGCGGCCTGAATGCGTGGCGCGATTGGCTGGCCGGCAGAGCCGCACCAGTGAACGATGAGGTCATGGCGGAAGTCTGACCCACTCTACCGGTGGTCGTTTGCCGGTGGGCCATCACCGATCTTCACGGTGAACACCTGCATGGGATAGGTCACGGACATCTTGCCGTTGTTGAATGATGGCGTGCGGTCCATCTGCGCGGCGGGCATCCACAGGCGACCGTCACCGCTGATCCACATGGCGTCAACCCAGACGTACTGCGGTCCCTGCACCAGCGTGGTAATCACACCCGCAGGCGTGATCTTCAGCACGGAGTTGTTGTCGGCCTGCGCGACGTAGAGGTTCCCAGCCTTGTCGATCGCGGTGCCGCCGGACGTGCCGGTGTTGGCAAAAGGGCGCACATGCTTCACGCGCTCTGTGTCGGGCATCTGCTCGTTGTCTAACGCTGCGGTGTCGATGACCGACATGGGACCGGCGTTGGTCTGGTAGTACAGCAGCTTCCCGTCCGGCGAGACCTCAAGCTGGTCGGCGTGGAAGTAGATGGGCTTGCCGTGCTTGTCCTGCAGTTCGTGACCCTCGCCACGCAGGGGGTGCAGGGCCTTCACGGAATCCGTGTCGTTCAGCGTGCGGTAGGCGTGGCCGTCCGGCAGGTGTACGACGATGATGCCGGGCCAACCCGCATCCGTCAGGTAGGCGTGGTCGCCGTTAAAGCGCACATCGTCCACCGCGCTTGTGGGCTTGGTCACGCCGTCCAGGTAGAGCGTCTCAACCACCTGCCCGGTGGCAATGTTCATGCCGACCAGCTTGGGGCCATGCTTCACATCCGGCTCACCCAGGCCCTCGCTGCCAAAGTCGACCACCCACAGCGTGCCGTCCGGGCCAAAGCGAATGCTGTTGGCATGCACAAACATCTTCGAGGCGTCCGCGCCGGGCTTCCACGCGTTCCACGTTGCGTCGGGGTACGGCTTTAACTGCCCGCCCTTGTACACCCCGCCCGCCCGCGAACCGCCCACGTACTCGGCAATCTGCGGCACACCCTGCCCCTTCTGCTTGGCAATGACCAGGAACAGTCGGCCATCCGGCGCCAACGCTACGCCATTGGTCTGCGCATTCGGCAATTCGAGCGCGGTAGTGACAGCGGGTGCTTTGCCAGGTTGGGCGGGTGCGCTTGAGGAAAGTAGCGATAATGCAGCAAGACCGATGGGCAGTAGCGAGTTGTTTGCGAAGCGCATGACTTGTGGATGCTGCTACTCTACTGCAGGTTTGTGCATGGCGCAAAAGCTCACAACCCGTATGCTGATGTCGACCATGGGACTGGATGCAGTCGAGATCGTACTTCGCGCTGAAGAGCTTTACCCCATCAGCATCACGGACGAAGAAGCAGGTAGCGTGCATACCGTTGGTGACTTCTATGAGGTGATCTGTGCGAAGCTCAACGTCGAAGCGTTGCCTGTTCCTGCCACCCCAGCAGAGCCCCCAGTGATTACCAAGTACGAGAAGTCATTCTGGTTTATGCAAACCCATACGCCGCTCCCAGCTCCACCTGCCGTGCTGCCCTGGTCGCCGCAAAGTATATGGGACTGCTTAGTTGCTATTTTTGTCGACCGGATGACAATGGAGCCGGAGGAGATTAGATATGCCGCTTCGATCCGCAGGGATCTTGGAATTAACTAGCGTTACTTCATCACGCAGTTAGCGCGTAACGGGAGAATTTTCCTACTCGACGAGTAGAGCGAAGTATTTGGGGACCAGACCTGCAGTGCGGCATTACTTCATTGTTACCAAAGACTTCTGTGGTGTTTGTTAGCAGACTGTACTCTTGCGCCGTACCCAAACACAGGAGATTTCATGCGTTCAAAGATGTATATGGCTGCCCTTGTTCTATTTTCTTCCAGCGTTGCCGCTTTTGCTTCACCCATCACTTACAACCTGACGCTTACCGCAAGCGCTGGGTCGGCCTTTGGCGGATCCGGTATGTTCACGGTGGCTTCAGCACCCACAAGCGCCGGCGTTTCTACCTTCACAACTTCTACAGGTCTTAGCAATTTGAGTTTTCTGATTGACGGTCAGACCTTTAATCTGGCGAACGCAAACAGTGGAACCAACACACTCGTACAGTTTGTGAACGGTACGCTGAATGACATTACCTACGCGGGCACAGCAGGTGTGAACCCGAACCGCTTTGCCTTTCAGAGCACAGGCGCGTACGTGTTCTATTACAACAACCTGCAGAGCGTATCGACCGGCACCTTCACAGCCTCCATCGCTCCGGTAAGCGTTACGCCCGAGCCTTCAAGCATTGCCCTGCTAGGAACGGGTCTGCTGGGTGTTGCGGGAGTGCTTCGTAAGCGCTTCGTATAACTGGTACACACGACACAAAAGCCCCGGCGCTGACCGGGGCTTCAATTTGTTAATTAACTGCTTAGTTACACGCAAGCTGGCCTTTTGCAGTTTGAACAGTCTTACTTCTCTTCCTTCTTCTTATTGCGTGCTCGAACTTTAAACCAGATGGGCGAGCCGATGAAGCGGAAGCTATCACGAATCTGGTTTTCGAGGAAGCGCTCGTAGGAGAAGTGCAGCTTCACGTCGCGGTCGGTAAACAGCACAAACGTAGGCGGCGCGACCGCAGCCTGCGTCATGTAGTAAATGCGCAGGCGCTTGTTGTACGGCACGCCTGCCTTTTCAAATTCAACCGTGTCGAGAAAGCGGTTCATCTGGCCCGTGGTCACGCGCTTGCGGCGCTCGCGTGCGACCAGTTGCACCTTCTTGAAAACTTCGTCAACGTTGATGCCGTCCTTGGCGCTGATGAAGATGAGCGGAGCGTAATCCAGGTACTTCAGCGCGTGGCGCACCTGCTCGGTGTAGACCTTTTGGTCGGCGGGTTGCTTGCCGTCGGGGTTTGAGCCGTCAGTGCGGCCGGTGGTAATCATGTCCCACTTGTTGACTACGATGATGACGCTGCGACCGCTCTCATGCGCGTAGCCACCGATGTTGGCGTCCAGCGCGGCGACGCCCTCGGTTGCGTCGATGACCAGCAGCGCCACGTCTGCCGCTTCCAGGTGCTTGCGCGCCATGATGACCGAAAGCTTTTCGGCCATCATGGTGGTCTTACCCTTGCGCCGGATGCCTGCCGTATCGACAAAGCGGAAGCTGTGATTGTTGCGCTCGACCACCTCATCCACGGCGTCACGCGTGGTGCCCGCGATGGGCGAGACAATGGCCCGTCCCGTCCCGGTGAGCGCGTTCAGCAGCGTGGATTTGCCCACGTTGGGTCGCCCAATGATGGCGACGCGCGTCTCTGTGCTGACGTGTTCGCCGTGGGAACGCAGCTTGCGCTCACGCGGAGTGTCAGTAGCTTCACCAGAATCCTGATCCCGCACCTCTTCGAGATGGGAGGCACCCTCGCCGGAAGCCGACTTCTCCTTCGCGGGTGCGGCACCCTTGGTGTTGCTCGAGGGATAGACGGGTGCCCCATGTCTCGCTTTTGAGACATGGGTTTCGGTCTTCTCCTGTTCGTCCTCATCCGGCTGGGGCATGGCAGCGGCGACGGCGTCCAGCAGGTCGCCCATGCCCAGGCCGTGTTCGCCGCTGACCGGAAATACCTCGCGGAAGCCAAGTGTGCGGAAGCCTTCGGCGGTGTGCGCAATCTGCGCGGTATCCATCTTGTTGACAGCCAGGAAGATGGGTTTGCCGCTGCGCAGCAGCAGGCGCGACAGCTCAATGTCGGGCGCGGTCAGTTCGCTGCGACCGTCGACCACCTGCACGATAGCCTCGGCCTCATCCAGCGCGATGCGAGCCTGCCGGAAGATCTCACTCGGGATGAGCGCCTCGTCATCCGGCACGACGCCGCCAGTGTCGACGATGCGCAGGATGCGGCCTTCCCAGTCCACCTCGCCGTAGATGCGGTCGCGGGTAATGCCCGGTTCGTCGCCCACAATGGAGCGGCGCGTGCCGGTAAGCCGGTTGAAAATGGTGCTTTTGCCCACGTTGGGTCGACCACAGATGGCAAACAGCGGCGCGGCGATGCTGTCGGAAGGGCGCTGGATCTCTTCGATCAGCGGCAGCATGGCGGCAAAGGCATTTTCCGTCTCAGGGTCAGAGAGTGCGGAAGAGTTCACGCGCGGTCGTGGTGTGTCCAGTTCCTGCGAGCGGAAGGTACCCATGCCGCGTTCGCCGCGTACGGGACGGTTGATGGGCTTTTCCGCAGACGTGCCGGCGGTCTGCGCCCCGGTGACGGCGCGGCCCTTGACCCGTGCCGGCGACTGCGTACGCACCTTGGCCTTGGTAAAAGCGGCGGACTTCTTCGCGGAGATGGTCTTGCGGCCTTTGGGCGAAGCTCCGCCAACGGACTTCTCGGAGCCCTTTGCACCCTTGGGCGTCGCGCCTTTATGTGGCCGCGTTTGCGCCAGCCTGTGTTTTTTGCCCAGCCGCTTCTTTTCCGGTGCCATCTGCGAGTACCTGCTTCCACCTCTAAGGGTACAGTGCCAAGGCCTTGCTGCTGTACAAACCCGCCCAAGGTGCGGCACCCTTGCATTGCCGTTCCTAGCCACCTGACCAACGACAAGCGTTGATGGAGTTCCGATGAATCGCCGTTTCTTGCCCTTTCTGCTGCTCGCCTGCACGCTGAATGCACAACCACCTGCCCGCTCGATGGCACAGGAACACTGGACAGGCACGTGGGCGGCCAGCCCCTGCGCTCCACCAGCCGTGGGTGACAAATCGCCGCTCGTGTACCAGGACGAGACACTACGGCTGGTGGTGCACACGTCCATCGGCGGAGATGCCGTCCGCATCCGCCTGTCCAACACGTTCAGCACCGAGCCGATGACCGTCGGCGCGGCGCACCTTGCACTGCATGACCAGCAGAGTGGTATTCGCAGCGGCACGGACCACGCGCTGACCTTCAGCGGCAGAAGCAGCGTCATGATTCCCGGCGGAGCTTCCGTGCTGAGCGATCCTCTGCCCATGGCCTTACCCGCGCTGGCCGACGTCGCTGTGAGCCTGTACCTTCCCGGCCAGACCGCACCCGGAGCCGTGCACTACAGCGCCCTGCAGACCTCGTACAGCGCGGCGGGCGACCAAACCGGCGCAGCCACTTTGCAGGACGGTCGCACGCTGGAACGCTGGCCCGTGCTGACCGCGCTGGAGGTTTCGTCCAGCACACAGCAGGGCGCGATCGTCGCGCTTGGATCGTCCACCACGGACGGCGCGCACTCCACCAAAGATGCGAACCATCGCTGGACCGATTACCTTGCCGTCCGCTTGCAAACCGACAGAGCGCTCAAAAACCTGGCCGTATTGAATGAAGGGATCGGTGGTAACCGTGTACTGCACGATGGCGGCGGACCGAATGGTCTGGCGTTTGGTGTCAGCGCCAGCGCGCGCTTTGACCGGGATGTATTAGCGCAGGCCGGTGTCCGCTACGTTGTTCTTTTTGAGGGCGGCAACGACATCAACCATCCCGGAAACGTCGTTCCACTGTCAGAAGCGGTCACGGCTGAGGATTTAATCGCGGGTTATCGACAACTGATCGCGCGGGCGCATGAACACGGTCTGCGTGTCATCGTGGGGACAATCACACAATTCGTGGGCAACGTTCAGCCAGAAACCGAGCCTGCGCGCGAGGCGAAGCGAATCGCTCTCAACCACTGGATCCTAAGCCAGAAAGATGCCGACGGTACCGTTGACTTCGCCCGCGCCCTAGCCGATCCCGCGCGCCCGGAACGATTCGCTCCGCAGTTTGACAGTGGCGACCACCTTCATCCCAATGATGCCGGCTATAAGGCGATGAGCGACATGATGGACCTGAACCTGTTCCGGCACTGACCTGCAGGGCGCAAGGGAGCGCGTCGCTGGGGCATGATTCCTGTCGTGAAGCCGATAGGAGTAGCATCGGCTCGTAAGTAACACGGCTGTGCGAGGTACAGGCGTTTTCATGGACCTAACGGACGTTCTACTAACCCTGCTGCTGCTTGCGCCGCCCGTGGTCATTGGTGTGTTCTGGCGCGCGTCCCTGCGACGGCGCGTACTCGGCCCCGGCGAACTGCCAGACGCGGAGGCACTGATCCTGGCGCGTGTGTGCGGCATTGCCTGCGGTCTGCTGCCCGCTCTGCAACTTGGCGCAAGCATTGTGCGCTACAAGACAGGCGAGCCCGGCCTGTATCTCTGGTACCTGGTGCCTGCGTTTGGGCTATTGCTGGCCATTGCCGCGCTTGCAGCCTTTCTAGCGCACGCACGCGGCAGCGAACGCAAGGTGTCGTCCAGCATGGTGCTGGTCGCTGTGTCCATGCTGCTGCTGATCACGTTCGTTGCGGGCTCTCCGGGATAGGGCGCTTATGATAGCAAGTGTTCGCTCTATCTTCGCGCCTTGCCAACTTCTGCCACATCCGCGCTGCCCACACTGCACGAGTTCTTCGCGCCGGGCGGCCTCTTGGCCAAATCCTCGCTCAACTATGAGCATCGCAAGGGCCAGTACGACATGGCCAAGGCCGTCGAAAAGGCGCTGGAAGACAAGCGGCACCTAATCGTCGAGGCCGGGACAGGTACTGGCAAAACGCTTGCCTACCTGCTACCCGCGCTGCGCATGGCTCGCGATCGTGGACAGCGCGTCATTGTCTCGACCGGCACCAAGAATCTGCAGGAGCAGATCTTTTTCAAAGACATTCCCTTCCTTGAGTCGATGCTGGGGCCACTGAAGGTCTGCACCATGAAGGGCCGCGCCAACTACGTCTGCAAGCAGAAGCTGTACGCCTTGTCGCAGACGCCGCTGCTGACCCAGCCGGAAGAAATCAAGTACTTCAACATCATTCAGCAGTGGGAGCAGACCACCGCGACTGGCGACCGCGCGGAGATTGTGGGCGTGCCCGAAACTTCGCCGCTGTTCAGCAAGATGGATGCGCGCAGCGAAGCCTGCCTGGGCCAGACCTGCCCCAACTTCGAACCCTGCTACATCACGGAAATGCGAAAGAAGGCGCTGGAAAGCGACCTGATCATCGTCAACCACCACCTCTTTTTCGCGGACCTGAACATCAAGCAGCAGGCGGTAGGCGCTCCCGATGCAGGCATTCTGCCGGAAGCGGCGGCAGTCATCTTCGACGAAGCGCACGAGATGGAAGCCGTCGCCAGCGACTACTTCGGCGTGAGCATTTCGCAGCAGCGTTGCGAAGAACTGGCGCGCGACACGGAGCTGATGCTGCGTGCGAAGTCGGTCTCGTCTTCGTCCATCGAGAGCGCCACCGCTACCCTGCGCGACCGCAGCCGGGCTTTTTTTGGATCGCTGCCCATGGACGGCTTTCAGCTTGGCCGCCAGCCTTTCCATGACCGTCCCGGCTTCCTGGAGGAGCGCGGCGATGCGTATGCAAGCTACCTAACCACGCTGGACCGTCTGAAGGATGAACTCGAGCGCATCAAGGATGTGGAAGAGGTGAACGGCTTGAAGCGCCGCCTCGCCGATCTACGGCAGAGCTCCACGTTTCTGATGGAAGCCTCGGACCCGAACACGGTCTTCTGGATCGAGCGCCGTGCGGCGGGCGGCGTGAAGAACTTTTCGCGCACACAGACCGGCACACCCGCGGCGTTCCACACGTATCTGCAGGCCACGCCGATCGATGTATCGGAGATTCTCTCCACCACGCTGTTCAGCGGATTTGGCAGTGTCATTCTCACGTCCGCAACGCTGACAGTGCAAGGCGGCTTTGACCACATTGCCAAGCGTCTTGGCCTCGTCGGAGCGCGCGAGCTTACCGTGCCGTCGCACTTCGATTACGGTAAGCAGGCGCTGCTGTACCTGCCGCCGTACCTGCCCGATCCACGCGATGCGGACTTTCTACCGCAGGCGGCCGAGCGCATGCGCAAGATCCTGGAGTTGTCGCGGGGCCGCGCCTTTTGCCTCTTCACCAGCTACGCGCAAATGCGTGCGCTGTACGAACGCATGCTGGTAGAACTGCCTTTCCCGCTGCTGCTGCAGGGGCAGGCTCCACGCAAAGCCTTGCTGGATGAGTTTCGCGAAACGCCAAACGCCGTGCTGTTTGGCACCAGCAGCTTCTGGCAGGGTGTGGACGTGCAGGGCGAGCAGCTAAGCTGCGTCATCATCGACCGGCTGCCCTTTGGCGTGCCCAGCGACCCGGTGATGCAGGCGCGCATGGAAGCCATTGAACAGGCAGGCGGCAAGCCTTTTCACGACCTGCAAATTCCGCAGGCCGTCATCACGCTGAAGCAGGGCTTCGGCCGCCTGATCCGCTCCGTGACCGACCGCGGCGTCCTGGTCCTGCTGGACAACCGCGTGCAGCGGCAGAGCTACGGCAAGATCTTCCTCGACAGCCTGCCACCATACCGCCTAACGCAAGACATTGCGGACGTGGAGCGCTTCTTCGAAAAAAGTGCGTGAGGGGTCGCCTACGGCTCCTAGACCTTAGAACAAGCTATGTTCGTCCGTCGAGGAAATAGGAGGGCTTGACCACGCGTTGTCAGGAGTTTTTTGCGTTCAGCTCATCCACCTGGTTTGGCGTGAGAACAGGCACCATGGCCTCAAAGACGCCATCCTTGCGGACGAACTTGTGGAACAGGAGCGCGCCGACGTGCATCAGGATCAGCCCGTAGAAGGCGAACGCAAGGTAGACATGCGCCTGCCTCAGAAGCGTGTACAGCGTTTCACTGACCGGCAGGATCGGGAAAAGGTGAACACTGCCGAAGAGCACGACGGGGTGCGATGAGGCAGAAAGCATGCCCCACCCGATGAGCGGCATGGCAAGCATCAGGGCATAGAAGACGTACTGGGATGAATCCGCGGCGAGCCGCATCATGAGCGGCATGTCCCTGGGCAGTGCAGGTGCGCCGTATGCCACGCGCATGGCAAGGCGGATGATCGCGAGCATGAGGATGACGATGCCGAGCGGCTTGTGAATCTGCACCAGCGTAAGGTATTTGGGCGCGACGGTTGCCACCATGCCCACACCGATAAAGAGCATGGAGACGATGCATACCGCCATGAGCCAGTGCATGAGGCGTTGCGGTGCGGCAAAGCGCTTTGCGTCGTTCACTGCTGGCCTCCTGCGGTGGTGTGTGGGTAGCTTTTCGATTCGGCGATGCGCCGGTCGTATGAAACGCGATACGCGGCAGAGCGTGCTGCGGGAAAGCCGTCATCCGATGTGGTTATGCCGGCGGGCAGGACCGACGGATCGTAGTTGATATCACGGCAGGGGCCGCTGGCCTCGTCTTCAACCTGGCTGACCGTAAGGGTGCCTGCATTGATCGTGCGGCGATCGGCAGGCCAGGCTTTGGTAGGGTCCGATGTCGGGTCGCCGGGATTGGCCACCGTGAGTACGAGATCCCAGTGTTGAGGTGCGGCGGCTACACGTTGCACAATGTCTTGCTGCAGGAACTCCGGGGCACGTGCTTTGAGTTGGTCAGGCGTGAGCACGACTGGCTGGACTGACGGTACGAACGACCAGCGAACGGCGCGCTTAGTGCCCGATCTATCGGTGAAGACGAATGAGTTCAGGCTGTTGAACCTGTCTTCCGACCAGCTCTCGGTGCGCGGATGTCCTTTGGCCCAGCCGATGAAGGCAAGGGTCTCGGGATGCGCGCCCAGATAGGCCTTGACGTCATTGTGGTTCTTGCTGCCGGCTGCGCTGATGAACTGGTAGAAGTTCTGCGGCGTGGATGCGGCGAAGAAGGGCGCGTCCAGCATGGCTGACCGCCAGTCGTCGCCTTCGGGCGTGGTCATTCGGAAGCTGAAGCCGCGTGCCTGCGCCAGGGCGTCAGGCATGTGCGGGTCGCCACCGGGAAGGTTGAAGCGACCAACAACGGGGTACTGACCGGCGGCGAAGACCCGCGCGGTAGACAGTGCGCTGCCGGCACCGTTCGCGGCAAAGGTGCCCGTGTAGCAGATGCCGATGATGTGATTGCGACGATGACCGAGAGCCGGGCCAGCGGGAGGCGCCAGGGCCGCCACCATCTTCTGCGGTGTGAGGCGATGCGGCGAAAGCCACCCGGCCGTGTACGCGAAGGCTGCGGCGGAAAGTGCAACAACGGTGGCGATGCCCACGAGGGGCAGAATCGGCAGAGATTTAGGTTCCTTGCCCGGCGGGTTCATCGACCTGCCTCCTGATGATTTTGTTCGTCACTACGTCCTGCTGACTGCGCTCTCTCTGGTTTTGGTGGCATGGCATCACCATAGCCCACGCCCGGGTAGAGGGCAACGGCGGATCATGACGCGCACGACTCATTGGCCCACGCCATACCGACGTTCCGGTCTACTCTTCCACGATGACAGTCTGGCGTTCTTCGGCTGAGCTTCCCTCTTCAATCGGCAGCCGCGTTCCACGCTTCCGATCAAAAATCTTGCGCACCACCCAGATGGCCAGCACAACCAGCAGTAGCCCCAGGACGAATAAGAGCAGGTGCGCGTGCTGGCGAACCGTGCGGAAGATCAGGTCCATAACGGCGGGGCCGTACAGATGTGTCAACGTGGCGTATGCCGTGAACTGCACCAGCTTGCCCAGAAACGCCGCCAGCAGGAAGGTAAGCGGCTTCATCTCAAACACGCCCGCGCAGAACTCGAACAGCTTGAAGGGTGTCGGCGGCGGTCCAATGGCGGGGATCAGGATGGCGAGGAACTCCTGCCGCTCAAAGCGGTCGCGCAGGCGCTCGTAGCGCTCGCGGTTGATCTTGCCCAGCAGAAACAGTTCGCCGCCCAACCGGCCCACGTAGAAGGGCACCAGGCTCCCGATAGCCGATGCCACCGCCGCCAGCAGCGGGTACAGCAGAAATTTTCCCGGATTGGAGCTGACCAGCTGGATCAGAATCGGCTGCCACGGGATCGGGATCAGTGCCGAATCAAACAGCGAGGCCAGTAAGAGGCCGACGCTGCCCAGGTGGGTCAACCGCAGGCCCAGCCGCTTTAGCACGCCCATGGACGCAGCTTTTGCGGGTGTGGCCTGTACCAAGGTGAGCAGCAGATGTGGCAGGTGCGGCAGGTGCGTCATCCGGGTCATTCTACCGTTCCGTGCCCGGCTGCACTACCGGCTACGCTGAAGTGCGAAAATGAGGAAGCTGAACGTTACTTCCAGCAGAACTTCTGCACGCGGAGAAACAAAATCGGCTCAGCAGCAGTCCTAACGGGAAGAGACCTTATCCAGCGTGCCCCCCATCGAGACACCCCCCGGAACGGACGAATCAGAAGTTGCAGCGGAAACCGCACCGGAATCCGGCAAACGAAGCCGGCGGCCTCGCTTTGCCGCACGCGGCGCACGCTACCTGCAACTGGAACAGCATGAACTGATCACCCTTCTGGACGAAGTGGATGACGAGCGTTCGCGCGCCCGCTTTCGCGAAGCCATCTACATCTCGGTCATTGTGTGGCTGGTGTTGGGCTGGGTCATGGTTTATGGTCCGCGCTACCTCTGGCATGCACCGGTGCTGGTCACGGCCGTGCCCGACAAATCCAAGGAAATGACGTATCTCGACGTGCCGCCGGACGTTCGCAAGCGGTTGCAGCGGACCAAGCCCGCACCCAACATCAGCGCCCGCTCCACAGAGTCGCAAAGCCCCAAGCCAAGCCCGCAGGCACCGCAACCACGCGCAGGCACACCCACGCCGCCTGCTCCAAAGCCTGCTCCACAACCCGCGCAACAGCAGCCCAGGCCTCAGCAGCAGCCACCAACGCCTCAGCCTCAACAGCAGCCGCAGCAACAACCCCAGCAGCAGGCCCGCAACACGCCGCCCACGCCCCAGCCTTCTCGCTCACAGCCCCTGGCGGACGCACCCGCGCCGTCGCCAAACCAGAACCGCAACATTTTCGGCACGCCGGGCAGCGCATCGCAGCAGATCCAGCAGGCGGCACGCGGCGCCCGCAGCGGCGAGGGTGGCGATTACGGCTCGCTCTCTGGCGGCAAAACGGGTGGCAGCAAGCTGGGCACGGAGATTATCTCCGACACGCAGGGCGTTGATTTCGGCAAGTATCTGCAACGCCTGCTCTCGGACGTGAAGCGTAACTGGCTACCGCTGATTCCGGAAGAGTGCCGTCCACCGCTAAACAAGCAGGGCATCACCGGCGTTCGCTTCACCATCCAGCCCAACGGAACCATCAGCGCCATGCACCTGGATTACTCCACCCATGATGTCGCAATCGATCGCGCGGCCTGGGGTTCCATTACCGGTCTCGGAGCCGCGCAGCCCCTGCCGAAGGAGTTCCACGGCCCCAACCTGGAGCTGCGCATTGAGTTCCGCATCAACAAGGACGGCCAGGCAGCGGAGTAACGCTCTGCCCCGACGTAGGCACCCCATGGCATTTCAAGACCGGCTTCCTGATGAGTTTCAGCAGCGGCTAGCGGCAGAGCGTGGCTTGCAGGTGGGTGCCGCGCTTCTGCTTGGGCTTCTGGTTCTTGTAGGGGTCGTTCTGCGAGCTGGTACGGTGAATATCTTTCCGCCTGGTTGGTGGCGGCATTGGTAGAGCGCGAGCACGCAAACGAGCCGCTGCTTGTAGTCATCGCCGGTCCAACCGCCTCAGGCAAGACAGCTCTTTCCCTGCAGCTTGCGGAGACGCTCGGCGGCGAGATTGTCTCGTGCGACTCCGTTGCCGTGTACCGCGAGATGGAGCTTGGCACGGCCAAACCATCCCTGGAGGAACGCAGGCGTGTGCCGCACCACCTGATCGACGTGGTTCCACCGGATGCTGAGTACACGGCGGGTGATTATGGACGGGCCGCGCGTGCGGCGGTTGCAGACATTGCATCGCGTGGCGCGGTGCCGATTGTGACCGGCGGCACGGGCCTGTACCTGCGCGCGCTGCTGGACGGCCTAAGCCCGGTCCCGCAGCGTGACGAGGCACTGCGTGCCCGCCTGCAGCGTGCGGTAGACCGGCGCGGACACAGCGTGCTGCACCGCATTCTGCGGCGCCTGGACCGGGCTGCTGCACGGCGTATCCACCCGAATGACGTACCCAAGCTGATCCGCGCCATCGAAGTGTCCGTGCTGGAAGGCAGACCCATGACCGCAGCCTGGGATGCAGCGAAGCGGGAACCCCTCATCGGCTTTCGAGTAGTGCAGATCGGCCTTTCTCCCAACCGTGCCGCCCTGTACGCAAACATCGACGCGCGCTGTGCGGCCATGTTCCGTGATGGCCTCGTGGCTGAGACTGAAGGCCTGGTCGCCCGGTACGGCTCTGCGTGTCGAGCTCTGAATGCTTTGGGATATGCGGAGGCGCAGGCGGTGCTGCGTGGAGACCTGACCGAAGGTGAGGCCATCAAAAAGGCGCAGCAGGGCCACCGTAACTACGGCAAGCGGCAAGGCACCTGGTTTCGGGCCGACAGCCGTATCCAGTGGATCCCCGGCTTCGGCGGCGAAGCATATAGCGCGGCGCTAAAAGTGATCAAAACGCACACCGCTCCTGTCCGTTGAGCTTCGCAATTACAACATCAACGAGAGGCAAGCCTTCAGGACGCCCGAAACTTTACATCACCGCCAAGTACGGTGAGGTGGACGCGCCCCAGCATGGTTGCCCCGTGAAACGGCGTGTTCCGTGACTTTGAGGCGGTCGCCGCTGCATTGTAGCTCCACGTTGCACCCGCATCGAAAACAACCAGGTCGGCCAGCGCTCCCGGTGCGATGCGACCCACGTCGTGCCCTAGATCGCGCAGCCGAAACTTCCTTGCCGGTGCAGATGTGAACAGCGCCAGCACGTCGGCGAGCGGCATGCCGTGCTCGCCGTGCAGAATGCGCAGCGACACACCCAGCACAGTTTCAAGACCGGTGATGCCGTTGGGCGCGCGCTCAAACTCAACGTTCTTTTCATGCGCGGCGTGCGGTGCGTGGTCGGTTGCAATCACATCCACCGTGCCGTCGAGTACGGCCGCAATACAGGCGTCGCGGTCGCTGGCCGAGCGCAGCGGCGGGTTCATTTTGAAGTGCGTGTCATACCGATGCGACCCCTGCTTGGCATCGCCTGCAATTGCCTCGTCGGTAAACGCAAGGTGGTGCGGAGCGACCTCGCACGTGACGTGCAGACCTCGCGATTTCGCGGCCCGGATGGCCCCGAGCGCCTTGGCTGTGGAGACGTGCTGCACATGCAGGTGCGGTCGCAACTTTTCTGCGCGTTCGATCTCTTCCAGCAGCCGGATATCGCGCTCCACAATGCTCGACTCGGCCTCGATGGGCATGCCACGCAGACCCAGGCGAAAGGCGACCGGCCCGAAGTTCATGCTGGCACCCACCGTCATGCGCGTGTCTTCCGCGTGCTGCGAAATGGGCAGGCCCACGCGCGCGGCTGCGATCAGCGCACGCCGCATCACGTCGCCTTCCAGCACCGGCTTGCCGTCATCCGTAAATCCCACCGCGCCTGCGGCGGCCAGCGCAGCGTAGTCGGTCAGTTCCCTGCCCATGCTGCCCAGGGTTGCGGCTGGCATAGCCAGCACCCGCGCCGATGGGTCGCGATCCGCCGATTGCACAAAGCGCAGCCACTCCACGGAATCCGTCACGGGCACCGTGTTCGGCATGGCCACAACGGTGGTCACGCCGCCTGTAACCGCCGCACGCGTGCCCGTGGCGATGGTCTCCTTGTGCGTCTGGCCCGGCTCGCGAAGGTGGACGTGCATGTCGATCAGACCGGGCGCAAGGACCAGGCCGGTGCAGTCGATCACTTCGTCAGCAGACGCTTCGGCGATGCTGCCATGGTTCACTTCCTGAACCACGCCGTTGGCTAGCAAGACATCGCAGACCGCATCCAGACCGCTGGCGGTATCGATGACCCGCCCGTTCTTCAACAGCAATGACTTCATGCGGACACCTCGCGTTTCGTCACTGTATGCAGAGCACGTTGTAGCAGAGCCATGCGTATGGCAATACCATGCGAAACCTGCTGCTCGATTGCTGACTGTGGACCATCCGCAACCGCTGAATCAATCTCGAGCCCGCGCACCATGGGGCCGGGATGCATCACCAGGGCCTTGGGAGCGCATCGCAGCAGGCGCTCCGCGTTTAACTGATAGCGCGCGATGTAGTCCGCCGTGTTGATGTCGAGCCCGACGAGCCGCTCGCGCTGAATGCGCAGCATCATGGCCACATCTGCCTGGCTCAGAGCGCGTTCAAAGTCACGTTCGATCTCCACACCGGGTGCAACGTGCAACGCCTCTACCGGGCAAAGTTCCGGTGGACCGCACAGGATGACACGCGCGCCCAGCCGCGGCAGCAACATCGCATTCGAACGGGCCACGCGCGAGTGCCGCACGTCACCGGTGATGACCACAGTGACGCCGCTCAACGTGGTCGCTGTCAGCACCTGGGAACGCCCCAGCCGCACCAGCATGGTTCGTAGATCGAGCAGCGCCTGTGACGGATGCTCGTGCATGCCGTCACCCGCGTTCAGCACGGGCAGGCCCGTGGACCGCGCCAGCAGTTCCGGCGCGCCGCTGAAGTTCGACCGCAGAATGATGCACTCCGCGCCCAGCGCGCGCAGGGTCACCCCGGTGTCGTGCAGGCTTTCGCCCTTTTCGATCGACGAGCTCTTATCGCTGACCAGCGTGGTGGTCGCGCCCAGCAACTTGGCCGCAAGTTCAAAACTGGTGCGCGTGCGCGTGGACGATTCGTAAAACAGAAGCGCGACAATGCGCCCGGCCAGCCGCTGTACGCGCACTGCGTGCGGCTCCGCTTCAAGCTGCCTGGCAAGCGAAAGCAGTTCCGTGATCGTGTCGAGCGAAATGTCCTGGATGGAAAGCAGCGAACCGGCGTGGGAAGCGGTCGAATTGGCGGCAGCCGTGCTCATTGCTCCAGAGATGGTAGCAGGCACGTCACCGCGGAACATTCGCAACCGGCAGACGAACGTACTTGATCGTCTTGCGATTCCATGTGTACGTCATCAGCAGGTCGCCGTTTGCGGCCTGCACCAGCGCCGGGTACGAGTACTCGCCGGGTGCGTCTTCCAACGTTTTAAACATGTGGAAGTGTTCGCCATCCGTGCTCACCGCCAGGTTCAGCGGCGTTCGTCCCGTCACCGTGTTGTTGTAGATCAGCACGATGCGACCGTCCGGCAGAGCAAGCGCGTCAATGCCGGAGTTGGGGTTCGGCACATCGATCGGACGACCTTGCGTCCACGTTTTGCCGTTGTCCATGGAGTCCGCCACGACCACACGCGCGGTCTTCAGCGTGGGCCGCGCATACAGCCGCAGGTGGCTGCCGCTCATCTGCACCACCGAGGGCTGGATGATGCCCTGGGTGAACTTCGAATCCATTGACCCACCCGGATCCGGCGGCATGGGCTTGCCGTCACCCAGGCCATGCTGGTCCAGGTCGACCGGCGGAACGATGGGGCCTATCTTCGCCCAGGTCGCGCCATTGTCTGTGCTGCGTTCGATCCACACCGCCCACTCGCGATAGCTCTCGAACGACGATCCGCTGACAATGGTGCCGTCCTTCAAAACAAGTGGCTTGGCACGGATCGGTCCAAGCAGGCCTGCGGGCATGTGTTCCGGCTTCGACCATGTCGTGCCCTCGTCGGTGCTGCTGATACGACCCGCGCTCCACGTAGCGGCAGTCGGCCCAAATTTGTAATACATCCACAGCTTGCCGTCCGCCGCGTGAAACAGCACCGGGTTGAAGCACGGGGTGCCGGATTCGCGCACCATCTCTACCGGCGCAGACCAGCCTTTGCCGTCACGCCGTGCGCTCCAGATCGCAACGTCCGGCTTACCCTCCGCCGTGCCGCCGAACCACGCTGACATCACCGTGCCATCCCGCAGTTCCACCACGGTCGAAGCGTGGGCGGACGGAAACGAAGTTGCACCCACCGAGTAAATCAGTTCGCCAGCAGACTGGGCAGAGCAGAAAGGTGCTGCGCAGCAAAGAATCAAAAGCAAATAGAAGAATCGCAACGTTAGTCTTACGGCGGCTGCGGCGAAACGACCCATTCTAAGGCGGCTCATAGTACTCTCCTGCTGCGCGAGCCCTCATAGTGACATACTCGATTGGTTGGATCGTGAGTCATAGGCCAATAGCGAAGGAGTATACCTGCATGTCGAAGCGCGAGAAGCTGGCCAGGACGATGGAGATGTTTGGAATGACAAGGTTTATGGAGGCACTCCCCTCTCGCCCAGGCATTCTGGTTATCAACCATCATCGCATCGGACTTGCATCTGACTCCCGCTTTGACCGCGGGGTCTTCAGTGCTACGCAGGAACAGCTCGGCAACCAGGTGCAAAGCATCAAGCGTCGTTATCCCATCGTGTACGGCGAAGAGCTACAGCAATTGCTGTCACAAACAAAGCCACTGAAACGACTCCACGTAGCCTTTACTTTCGACGACGGATACCTGGATAACTATCAGCAGGCGTTCCCCGTGTTCAAGGCCCACTCTGCTGGCGCACTTTTCTTTCTTGTGCCGGAGTACGTGGGCACCGCAACAATCCCCTGGTGGGACGCAATCGCATCCTATGTGAGGAACACCCGAGCACAGAGCATTACGCTCTCAAAGCCAGAGCCGTTAACCATCTCGCTGAATGATTCACGAGAGAATGCAATCCGCCAAGTGTTACAGCACTACAAGCGCAAAGACAACACAGACCCTGCGGGATTTGTGGCAGACATTGAGCGAGCGACTAGCTGTCCTTTGCCTGAGCCTGGCAGGCGCTTTCTTGATTGGGAGGAAGCCTCGGAGATGCAGAAGTCCGGTATGGAAGTCGGTTCTCACACCTTCTCACATAGGATCCTTTCCCAGCTCTCAATAGAAGAACAGGAGTCAGAGTTGTTTCGATCCAAACAGCAGATCGAGCAGCACCTGCATCAGCCGGTGACTTCCCTGGCCTATCCGGTAGGCCAACTTACATCGTTCACAAAGGAAACAGAGCGCTTGGCGAGAGCCACGGGCTATGGTGCCTGCTTTTCTTTCTACGGCGGCGTCAACCAGCCCGGCAGGCTGAACAGAACCAATTTGCTACGCACCAGTGCGGATCCTGACCCGGTCATGTTCCGTAATGAGATTGCACTGGTGGCAAGCCTTGGACGTTCCCTCTACGCCTGAGTCAATTTCATGCACAATGAGATGACGCCCGATAGAGTACCTGAAGCATCATGTCGAAAGTCTTAATTCTTGACGCGGATAGTGCGGCAGGACTGGAGTGTGCCCAGTCTCTTGGCCGTGGCGGGGCCAGTGTTCATCTGGCCAGTCCGGTGGACGCGCTCGCGTTTCATTCACGTTACTGCAGCTACCGCCATAGCCAGCCCTCGCATCCATCGCACATTGTGGCGTGGGTAGAAGCATTAGACAAGCAGCACGATTTTGATCTGGTTATTCCCTCCACAGAGCGCTCGCTCATGGCATTCGCGAACACAGCGTGCAGCGAGAACCTGTATCGAAAAGCAGTCATACCTAACAGAGAAACCCTGCGCCGTGCCACAAACAAGGAAGACATCATGCAGTTGGCAGGGACCCTCGGCCTGCCTGTACCTTCCTCTGTACTGGTCACAGATGCGTCACGCTGCAGCTTGCCATTCGGCTATCCGGTCGCGGTAAAACCCGTCCAAAGCAAAGTGCTCGTGAATGAGGCCATGCTCGATCTGCGTGTGCAGTACGCACAAAGTGCAGAGGAACTGTCCTCTATTCTTGATGCACTGCCCGGCTTGCCCTTTCAGGTGCAGAAACTCGTTCGTGGGAAGGGTGTTGGAATCGAGCTATTGTTCGTTCATGGCGAACCAGCATTGCACTTCGCCCACGAGCGCATCCACGAGTGGCCTCTGACTGGTGGCGGCAGCTGCTACCGTCAGTCGGTTGAAGCTCCGCCAGCACTTCTGGACTACTCGATACGCCTTCTAAAGGAACTCAAATGGCACGGTGTCGCCATGGTCGAATGGAAGGTGGATCGGGAAGCTGGACCTGTGTTGATGGAGATCAATCCACGGCTCTGGGGCTCGCTTGCGCTGGCAATCGATGCGGGGATCGATTTCCCCAAAGGTCTGCTTCTGGGCGCAAAGGGTGAGCAGGTGCAAGCGCAACGCAAATACAAGGTGCCGTATTACACGCGAGACATCACCCGTGACCTAGACTGGCAGTTGGCCAATTTACGCGCGCCGCGCAATAATCCGCAATTGCTCGTACGGCCTCGATTGCAATCTGCTGCAGAACTGTTGAGACCTCTGGTTCTTCAGGAAAGCTGGGACTTCTTTGACCTTCAGGATCTTGGTATCACATTTCGGCGCTTAGGTGCGTACTTTAAGCAAAAAGCGGGTGTTTTCCAGCGCAAGCTTACAGCCACGCTTCGTGCTCGGTACTTCCGATACGTAACGCACCGCCGCCTACTTGCAAAAATTAGTCACACACCAAAGCAGTACAAACAGATTCTTTTTCTCTGTTATGGAAACATTTGTCGCAGCCCATTGGCCGCGCTACTCGCTCATAAGGCATTACCTGACCGAGTAGTTCAGTCCGCGGGCTTTCATGAAAAGGCCGACCGCTCTTCGCCACGGCACATGCTCACTGCTGCAGCTTTGGCTGGTATCGAAATGGCCAATCATCGCTCCCGCACAGTAACCTCCGACGACATCAGGCAAGCCGATCTCGTATTCGTTATGGACTGGAAGAACTACGATCGGTTGATCAAGAATTTTCCGGATGCAGAATCAAAGGCTACCTTTTTAGGCTTGTTTGCCCAAGCAGGTGGAATGGAGATCGAAGACCCATACGACCTGCGTGGCGAACCCGTCGACGCAGTCGTCCAGAAGTTAGCGCTTGCGGTAGAGAGTTTGCGCAGGAGACTGGTTCCCTAACCAGCAACACGTGACTGCGTTCTCTCATACTGTCGCTACCTGCCCAGTACCTGCTCGTAATAACGCTCGTAGTGCGGGATGATGCGTGTGGTGCAGAATTTCTCCTGTGCGGTTTTGCGGGCGGCGGTGGCCATGCTGTCGAGGCGTGGTGCGTCGGTCAGGATTTGGATTGCGCCGAGAGCCATACCTTCCACGTCGCCCACTTCGTACAGCAAGCCGTTGACGCCGTCTTCCACCAGCTCCGGCACGCCACCCACGCGGGTGGCGATGCAGGGCACGCGGCAGGCCATGCCCTCCAGTGCAGCCAGGCCGAAGCTCTCCATTTCAGACGGCATCAGCATCAGGTCTCCTAACGGCAGCAGGTCCTGCACGCTGTCCTGCTTGCCCAGGAAGTGGATGCGGTCCTGAAT
>JBPBPZ010000136.1:0-26559 GCA_050954525.1 Janthinobacterium lividum | reverse complement strand
TCGCGCCGTCTACCGATTCATGCTCGTCCAGACGATCCCCACATCGGAAATCTTCTTCTCCCGTGCGGTTTACACGTATCCGCATCCAATTAGCAGCTCGACCAGGAGCCCCATGTCACCTGAACAGATTCTCTACACTGCTGATGGGCTTAGTATGCGCAGTGAACTCTACCTCGGTGTTGGTATCGGCACCCGGCCAGCCGTCCTAGTCTTTCCCGAGGCCTTTGTCTTAGCGACCACGCCCGCGACCGAGCTCAAAGACTTGCTGAACTTGGCTACGCTGCGCTTGCCTGCGATTTACATGGTGAGGCCGCATTGCACGAGGATCTCCCGAAGGTCATGGGCCTTATCACGCCCATGATGGAAGATCCTTCTCACACTCGCGCGCGCGCCCAAGGAGCCCTACAAGCTTTGTTGGCTCGCCCCGAAGTTGATCCTAGCCGGGTGGCGGCGATCGGCTTCTGCTTCGGTGGCACAATGGCTTTGGAACTTGCCCGATCGGGAGCTTCAATCGTTGCCGCAATGGGATTTCATAGCGGGCTCAAAACCACCCGTCCAGAGGATGCGAAGAACATCAAAGGTCGCATCCTCGTTGCCATTGGCGCGGATGACCCTGGCATCGACGTGGAACAGCGCAACCAGTTTGAGCAGGAGATGCGCGCCGGAAGTGTCGATTGGCAGATCCATGCTTACGGTGGCGTCGTCCACAGCTTCACGAATATGAATGCAGGGCGACTCAATCGTCCAGACTTCGCCCGCTACAGTGAACTAGCCGATGCACGATCCTGGGCCAGCATGCGGGCGCTCTTCGACGAGGCTTTCGCCTAACCCCAACAGTTGCCACTGGCGATCCGGTTTACTCGTCTGTGCGCCGACTGATTGCATGTGGGATTCATCTCCGCGATTACCGAAAGCTCATCATTTGTACACGGCCTTCTCATAAACAAGGATTGCGAGAGCGATACCTAATCGAGAATGCAAAGGGAAGGATCGTTGTCCTTTTGCGTTCTCGAAACACACTCTCGAATGCTATGCTCGCTTTATGCCTGCTCTGACGAGTTCCGAGAAGAAAACGCCTGTCAAGAAAGCTGCTCCGGGCAAACCGTCGAATCAAAGCATGTTGGTGGGTTACGCGCGCGTCTCAACGCAGGATCAGAACTTGGAACTGCAGACCGAAGCTCTTCAGAAAGCTGGCTGCAAGAAGATTTTTGAAGAACGGGTGAGCGGAAGCCGAGCGGAGCGCCCGGGTTTCGCTCAGGCAAGGGAGAGCCTTCGCGGAGGCGATACCCTTGTAGTCTGGAAGCTTGACCGACTGGGCCGAAGCGTCAAGCATCTGGTCGATCTGGTTGGCGAGCTTCAGCAGCAGGGAGTGCAGTTTAAGAGCCTTACCGACTCTATTGACACCGGCACGGCTTCAGGCCGGTTTTTTTTCCACGTCATGGCCAGCCTGGCTGAGATGGAAAGGGAACTCAGCGTAGAGCGTACCCGTGCGGGCCTCGACGTTGCACGCCAGCTCGGCCGCAAGGGCGGTCGCAAGCGGCAGATGACCGAAAGCAAGATCAAGTCAGCAAAGAAGCTGCTCGCCAGCGGAGTTCCGGCACGCGACGTGGCCAGCAACCTGGGTGTTTCCATTCCTACTTTATATAGATGGGTCCCCGCGTCAACGCACCCGTAGAGACCCGGCCCTCCTGTTTTCTTCGGTCGATCATCCGGGAGTGTTGCCGCGGTATTTGGGATGCGCAGGTCACGCCCCGCTTTTAGATCCCAAAGCTTCATAACCCGTTCCAGGAGATTACTCGATGACAGAAGCCTTAGAGAATGCCACACCGCTGAGCCCTGAAGAGCTGCGCACGATGAATGCCTATTGGAAAGCCTGTAATTATCTCTGTGCGGGCATGATCTATCTACGCGCGAACCCGCTCTTGCGGGAGCCGCTGAAGCCCGAGCACATCAAGAACCGATTGCTGGGCCATTGGGGCTCCGATCCGGGGCAGTCGTTCACGTGGGTTCACCTCAACCGTTTGATCAAGAAGTACGATCTCAATGTCGTCTATGTCTCGGGACCCGGCCATGGAGCCCCGGCAACGCTGGCGAATAGCTACCTTGAAGGGCATTACTCGGAGATCTACCCGGATCGCAGCCAGGATGAAGCAGGTATGCTGAAGTTCTTTCGGCAATTCTCCTTTCCTGGAGGAATTGGCAGCCATTGCACACCCGAGACGCCTGGCTCCATCCACGAAGGCGGCGAGCTCGGTTACAGCATCTCGCATGCCTACGGAGCGGCCTTTGACAATCCCGATCTGATCGTCACCGTGATGGTTGGGGATGGTGAGGCTGAGACTGGCCCGCTTGCGACCTCGTGGCACTCGAATAAGTTCTTGAACCCGATCCAAGACGGTGCGGTCCTGCCCATCCTTCACCTCAATGGATATAAGATCGCCAATCCGACGATTTTCGCCCGCATTTCCCGCAGGGAGTTGGAAGGTCTCTTCCTGGGGTACGGCTATACCCCGTATTTTGTCGAAGGAGACGATCCCGAGACGATGCATCAGAAGATGGCTGCCACGCTGGAGCATTGTGTCGAAGAGATTCGTGCCATTCAGCAGAAGGCCCGGAGCACCGGCAACGCTGAGCGCCCGCTTTGGCCCATGATCGTGCTTCGCTCCCCCAAGGGCTGGACCGGGCCAAAGGAAGTAGGTGGTCACAAGGTAGAAAACTTCTGGCGTGCCCACCAGGTTCCCGTGCTTGATCCAGTGACCAACAAGACGAGCCTCAAGATCGTCGAAGACTGGATGCGGAGCTATAAGCCCGAGGAGCTCTTCGATGAGAGCGGCAAGTTAATACCGGAGTTGAAGCAACTCGCCCCGGAGGGATCCCGTCGGATCAGCGCAAATCCGCATGCGAACGGAGGCCTGCTCAGCAAGCCACTCGACCTGCCGGACTTCGAAGACTACGCCGTCCAGATCAAGGCTCCAGCCGCTACGCTTGAGTCCCCGACAGGCATATTAGCAACGTTCCTATGCGATGTCATGAAGCGGAATATGAGCAGCTTTCGCGTCTTCGGCCCCGACGAGACGGCGTCAAATAAGCTGGACGGAATCTATGCCGCCTCGCCCAAGACTTGGCTCGCAGAATACAAGCCGGAGGATGCCGACGGTGGGGAACTCGCCGTCGATGGCCGTGTCATGGAGATGTTGAGTGAGCATACCCTTGAGGGCTGGTTCGAAGGCTACGTTCTCACCGGCAGACATGGTTTCTTTTCAACCTACGAAGCCTTCGTACATGTGATCGACTCGATGTTCAACCAGCATGCCAAGTGGTTGGAGAAATCAAAGATGGAGCTTCGTTGGCGTGCTCCCGTTCCGTCGATCAACCTCCTAATCACCTCGCTGGTGTGGCGCCAGGACCATAACGGCTTCACGCATCAGGACCCTGGGTTCCTGGACGTCGTCACCAATAAGAGCCCCGATGTGGTTCGCATCTACCTTCCACCAGATGCGAATTGCCTGTTAAGTGTCGCAAATCACTGTTTACGGTCACGCGACTATATCAACGTCATTGTGGCCGACAAGCAGCCGCATCTGGTCTTTCTCGGTATGGATGATGCAATCATCCACTGCACTAAAGGTATCGGCATCTGGGAGTGGGCCAGCACCGACCAGGGAGGGGAGCCCGACGTGGTCATGGCCTGCGCCGGAGACATTGCCACGATGGAATCGCTTGCCGCTGTGTCCATTCTGAAAGAGAAGTTTCCTGACCTGAAAATTCGTTTTGTGAACGTGGTCGATCTGTTCCGGCTCATGCCTGAAACCGAACATCCTCACGGGCTTTCGGAACGCGACTTCGATTCGATCTTCACCAAAGATAAGCCTGTCATCTTCAACTTCCACAGCTATGCCTCGCTAATTCATAAGCTAGCTTACCGTCGAAGCAATCATGGCAATTTCCATGTACGCGGCTACAAGGAGAAGGGCAACATCAACACACCCTTTGAACTTGCCATCATCAACCAGGTCGATCGCTTCAACCTGTGCATCGATGTGATTGATCGCGTGGCACGTCTCCAGATAACCGGCGCTCATGTCAAGGAATGGCTCAAGGACCAGATCATCGAGAGCCTTAACTATGCCCACGCTGAAGGCATCGACAAGGAGGAGATCCGCAATTGGACATGGTCGCAGTAAGCGATGAGGGGAAGCCGGTACATGGTACCGGCTTCCCTTCGTCCTTTGCGTCCCCTGATTGTGAGCGCCTAAGCATGACATCTAAATACTGAAAGAGCAGCTGACACCCAACTTCTGTCCTCTGAGAGGCCCTCCCATGATCCTCCCGTTCGCGCTCGAAGTAGGCGGCGCAACTCTCGCGCTCTTTGCTCTGCACGAGGTCTTTCGGGACATTTTTCACCCAACACTTTCGGGGAATCTGAGCGATCTGCTCGGCAGAATGACATCTCTGCTCTTACGACACACGTTTCTGCGGCCTGCACTGGGGCCAATGGTGCTGGTGAGCACGATCCTCTGCTGGGTAATACTGCTTGCGGCCGGCTTCGCTCTCGTCTTCTGCGGTCTCTCAATGCAGGGTCTCATTATGTTTCAGGGACCGCCGGCCAGCAGTCCATGGATCAGTCTCTTCCGGAGCATCTATTTATCGTTCGGTGCACTCGATACGTTCCAAACCTTCGATGCCGAACTTCGCCCGGACTGGCTGCGGCTCCTCATCACCATCGAAGGGCTCATCGGGCTGTCCATGATCACAGCCAGCGTTTCATGGCTGGTCTTGCTTTACCCGGCGCTGGCCCGCACACGCTTCTTCGCAAAGCGCATTTCACTACTTAGGAAAGCCGAGGAACGAGTGCAGCTCTCGCTCGTCGAGCACCTCGGCGTTCGGGTTCTTACCGAACTCGCCGTGGGAGTCATCCAACTTCGCCTCGACTTCATCCTTTTCCCAATTCTCTTCAACTTCTATGCCAGTGATCAGTCAGCTTCGATTGCCTTCACACTGCCGGAACTCTCTCGCATTGCTAACAACGGTATGGCAGAAAGCCTTCCTGCTGAGGTGCGACTCGCCGGGGCACAACTACAGGTGGCACTTGAGGAACTCGCCAAAACACTCGCTAAGAGTAAGCGTCTGGTCTGCACCGTTGGTATGAGTGTGTATGGAAGATAAGTGTCCACATGAGGTTATGTGGACACTTATTTCGTTGTGGTGAGGGTGTTTTGGATGGAGACGTTCCATGGCAGCAGTTCATGGATGCGGTTAACAGGATGATCTGCGATGCGCTCGAGGACGTGGTGCAGGTAGAGTTCCGGGTCGAGATCGTTGAGTTTTGCTGAGCCGAGCAGGGAGTAGATCCGAGCGGCGCGTTCACCACCGGCGTCTGAACCGCAGAAAAGGTAGTTCTTGCGTCCGAGCGCGACGACGCGCAGCGCGCGTTCGGCGACGTTGTTGTCGATCTCGAGTTGTCCGTCTCCGGCATAGTGGGTAAGCGCGGTTCGGCGCGAGAGGGCATAGCGGATCGCCGCCGCCGTGTCGGACTTGCGGGAGAGCTTCGCCAGGGTCTGTTCAAGCCAGAGGAAGAGGCTGTCGAGCAGGGGCCTTGCGCGTGCCTGCCGGATGGTCTTCCGGACCTCCGCTGTACTGCCGCGGATCTCGGCTTCGATGGCGTACAGGGCGGCGATGCGCTCGATGGCTTCGGTGGTGACCGGCGAGGCGTGAGCGACGTGGATCTCGTGGAACTTGCGCCGGGTGTGCGCCCAGCAGGCGACTTCGACGATGTTGCCTGATTCGTACAGCTGCTGGAAGCCGGCATAGGCGTCGGCCTGAAGTGCTCCCTTGTAGAGCTTCAGATGCCGTCTCGGGTTCTCGCCCCTGCGGTCGGGGGAGTAGGCGAACCACACGGCCGGCGCGGTTGAATCGCCGGAAGCCCGGTCATCACGGACGTAGGTCCAGAGCCTGCCAGTCTTCGTGCGGCCGTTACCTGGAGCAAGCACCGGGACGGGCGTGTCGTCGGCGTGCAGCTTGGTTGCGGCCATGACATGGCTGCGTACGGCTTCGACCAGCGGCTTCAGCAGGTCGCTTGTTGCACCGACCCAGCCGGCCAAGGTGGAGCGATCCAGAGCGACGCCTTCACGTGCGTAGATCTCCGTCTGCCGGTAGAGCGGAAGATGGTCGGCGTACTTGGAGACCAGCACATGGGCAAGCAGGCCGGGACCGGCGAGACCGCGATCGATGGGCCTGGACGGCGACGGCGCCTGCACGATGCGGTCGCAGCGATCGCAGCTCAGCTTCGGACGCACATGGCGAATGACCTTGAAGCAGGCCCGCACGCGCTCCAGCATCTCGGCGACATCTTCGCCAAGTTCGCGCAGCCTTCCACCGCAGTCGGGGCAGCAGGTGTGATCGGGCAGGTGGGTATGGGTCTCGCGCGGGAGATGCTCGGGAAGCGGTCGGCGGAACGGTCTCGCAGGCACCGGCCGATCTGCTTCGGCAGTGGCCTTCTGCTCTTCGATGGCACTTGCTGCACCGAGTTCTTCCAGCTGCAGTTCCAGCTGTTCGATCTCTCGCAGCACCTTCTCGCTCTTCGCGCCGAAGAGCATGCGCTGCAGCTTCTCTACCAGCAACACGAGGCGCTCGATCTCGCTTGCACTGGAGCTTAACTTCGCCGTGTACTGCTCGTGCTGAACCTTCGCGTGCGCATGCTGATGGAGGATCATCGTCTTCAGCGCAGCCGGATCGAGGGCATCCAGATCGGGCAGGCTGAGGGGCTCAGGCATAGGCGAAGTATGGCATGAAATCACGCTCAAAACGAGCAGCAAACCCGCATAAACACTGGGCTATCGTTCATACACTCATCACCGGTTCTGCCGTTCGAAGAGGTGCTCTCCAGTCGATGCCTTCGAGCAGCATCGACAGCTGCGCACGGCTCAGCGAGACCGTTCCACACGTCGCCTGGGGCCACACGAAGCGACCACGTTCGAGCCGCTTGGCAAGCAGGCATAACCCGTCGCCATCGAACCAGAGCACCTTCACAACGTCACCACGCCGCCCACGAAAGACGAACACATGGCCCGACAACGGTTGCTGCTCGAGTACCGTCTGCACCTGCGCACTCAGCCCATGAAAACCTCGCCGCATGTCCGTCACACCGGCCGCGATCCAGATCCGTGTTCCCGCCGGCAGACCGATCATGCGCGCAGGCTCTTCAGCACAACACGAACCGTTGCCGCGTCCACGTTGCCCTCCAGCCGGATCGAAACCGGGCCTGGCAGCTCAATCAGGATCGTGCCTACCGGTGCAATCGCCGCCGGCTCCGCCTTCTCAGGCTCCCGCTCCTCGATCAGACTCACCGGCAGCAGTTGCGCTTCAACCGTCAGGGAAGGCATCAGCCGTCCATGCCGGTGCAGGCTGCGCCACTGAAACACCTGGTTCGCGTTCACACCGTACTTGCGCGCTACCCGCGCTACCGACATCCCGTGAACGTAAGACTCCTCCACGATCGCCAGCCGCTCCATCACACTCCGACGCCTACGCGGTCCAACCAACCCATCCAGCTGCTCTTCAGGCATACAACATCGTCTGCCCGGATCAACTGCATGTACACACGGTCAGCACAGAACGCTTACCGCTAAGACGCCTTTTGGCAAGGAACATCACGACACGCAATCGGCTTTTAAAGCTTTTCAGGATCGAGAACAGTAGAAAGAGTGCCCCGGAGAATCAGCATGAGGGATCACTGCTGGAGATCGAGACTAGTCTGAATGGCTCGCCAGAACGACGTGAGATCGTTGCATAGAACTGGTGGACAGTTATGGATCAGCCCGGCACTAGTAGAAAGATCCGTGAGATCGCCGAGCGTCTGATTAGCTACCAGACCGCACCGGATACATCCGGCGCCATCACGCCAGGGGCGACTTTGGCGTGTGAGAAGCTTCCAGCTTAGCGCCATCAAAATCACGAGTCGTGCGTGCTCTTGCTCGCGAGCGTGTCATTTGCGGGGAATCGCTGTCAGTTGTTTGGGGTATATGTATGGTCCGTCGCCTGATTGCAAGTGAATTGTGATGGTGGAAGCGGTCTGCTCCTATGTATACGGCTTCTGAGTGGAGCGGTCTTTCTGCTCCGAGCCATGATGGAATCCGCACCCTCTCTCTCCTCATTACCCTAGCGGTCTCAGTTGCAGACCATATACCCCAGCAGGATTAGAGTGGGTCGGTTTGACCTGTTCAGCCATCAGCAATCTACTTGCAAACCTGGTAGGAACTTCATAAACCTCTGTCGCCGTCGTGAGGGAAAGTGGGAAACAGCTCTTCGGTTTTCCAGCTTTTCCTTACGTGCTGAATGCAGCGTTATACGTTTGACCGCTGGTCAACACAGCCCACGCCATCCTTGCAATCTTGTTCGCCATAGCCACAATGGCCACGTTGCGCGGAGAGCGGGCTTCGAGCCGATCCAGCCATCCGCCGAACTGATGCCGTTCCCGCTTGACCTGACCAAGTACGGCGCGGCCACCGTGAACGAACAATCGTCGCAGGTAAGGGTCGCCTCGCTTGCTGATGCCCAGCAGTCTCGCCTTGCCTCCAGTCGAGTGCTGCCGTGGAACAAGGCCAAGCCATGCGGCAAGGTCACGACCTTTACGGAAGGCGGTTCCGTTGCCAATCGCAGCTGTAAGAGCCGTCGCGGTCAGTGGGCCGACGCCTGGAATCGTTAGTAGTCGCCGGCAGCCGTCCTCGTTTTTGGCGAACTGAGCCAGTTCCTGATTACTCGAGTCGATCTGCTCCTCCAGCTTGATCCACTCGTCCCTCAGCTCTGAGAGCAGCATCCTCATCCGTGGCGAGAGCAAGTTCTCGGCATCCTCCAGAATAGAGGGGATCTGGCGCTTCAGGTGTGCCGGTCCTGCCGGCACAGTGATCCCGTGCTCGAGCAGGAAGCCGCGGAGCTGGTTGATCACGGCAGTCTTCCGTCCCATCCAACGGTCGCGGACACGATGCAGGGCCTGCAGATCCAGCTGAGCCTCGTTCTTCACCGGTACGAAGCGCATCGTCGGCCGTTGCACTGCTTTGGCGATCGCTTCCGCATCGACATAGTCGTTCTTGTTGGACTTCACAAACGGACGTACATACTCGGCTGGCATAAGCTTCACATCGTGCCCTTGCTTCAGCAGTACGCGGGCGAGGAAGTGAGCACCCGGACAAGCCTCAATGCCGATGAGGCAGGTCGGCAGGTTCGCAGCAAAAGTCACCAGCTGCTTGCGGCTGAAGCGCTTCTTGGTGACGATGTGGCCTTCCTTGCTCAGCCCGACCAGGTGAAACACTGTTTTGCCGATGTCAATGCCGCAAACAGGGACCTTCATGGGAGAATCCTCCTGTGCTCGCCTTCAGACTGCCACATCCGAGTTGAAGACGACGGACCATCCCATTACCCATACGCTACGTGGCACGTCGGCATGGAACTGCGTTGCATAAGGGCTGCCTTAGCCATTCTGCTACAGGTCATGGTCAGGGCTAAAGTACCTAATGCCACACAGACGCCTAGACTCCCTCCCAAGGGCCAGTTCGTCGGTTACGTTCGCGTAGTACGTTCGACCAAAACGAGAATCGACAGCTCGAAGGCGTTTGGAGTGGACCGCACAACGGTTTATCGTTATGCGAAACGTAGTAGTGGAGGCAGGCATGAGTCATCCTGGCTTGGCTGCACTGAAGCGGTGGGACAAGGAAGAGTATGCGGCTGGCTACCGTGCCCGATTTTCTGAGATCCCTGACTCTGAGACGGCGCACCATTGCTGGCGCTGTGGATGGGAAGACGCGGATACCGAAGCTTTGGAATCCGTTCGACACAAGAAGGTCTTGGCCGAGGGCAGGGAAGATCACTTCGAAGATACCTGGGGAAATCTGTACGACTCTGGGGAAGATGCGAGGGCGAACGGCATACCCTTCGATCCGGTGCGGACTGAGCCCTGGAAAGAGGGCTGGGTCGCAGTGGACATCCGGCTCGGCATGCTTGCGGAACAGGGGCATGTTTGAGAAGGGAACTCAACGCGCTCTACATTGTCCCTGCGGCCGAGAAACCATCCTGCTCTGGAACTGTGCGCGAGCTGCTACACGTTGAAACAGCAGGATGAGGGCTTACACACCCAAGATACATAACCTCTTTTACCGGGAGTAAATGGTTTGTTATGAATCGTTTACCATTGCTTAGCGCAACGGAATCACAGGGGCTGATGATCGCATCCAAACCATCATGGATGACGGTTACAGCGACTACCTGACGGCACTTGGAGCAAGGATCAGGGCTCGGCGGAAAGAGTGTGGGCTGTCCTACACGAACCTGCTGCTTCAGTACGGCTACGGTAGTGCCCAGTGGGGAAAGTACGAACGAGGTGGTGGCCTCTCACTGCCAACCCTCGTCAAGGTGGCGCTCATCCTGAAGACAACACCCTCGGCGCTTCTGGAGGCCATTCCTCTTCCAGAACTGGAGCAGCTCGCCAATTTACGGACTCCTCAGGAGAGCCCGCGTAGTCTCAGGCCGTCAGAGATAGCGGCCAAGAAAGCCAAAGCCTCTTAGCCTCCGCTGCGTGGCTTTCGACAACGGGATTTCTCAGGACTGAGTCGTCGTCGCCATGCATATGGCTATCTTCCGCACTATGGAACTTCTCGGTGTCTAACTCGGAGCTGTATGCTGCCTACCAACGCTGTTGGAGCTGTCCAGATGATCCCTGACGACTCGGTAACATTCGCAGGAGCTATCTTCCAGTCCTTGCCTGTCGAGAATGAGTAGCTGTCCTCGACGGTGATCGATGAGCCGTAGGTTCTTCAGGTGTGTGATGCCCATCACTGCGCTCATACGTCGCACACCGATCATCGTGGCTAGATCTTCCTGGGAGATGGTGATGGTCATGCTCCTGCTCCTGTCGGCACAATTCAGCAGCCACCTTGCGAGCCGTTGCTCGACAGTATGGCGTGCGTTGCAACCGGCCGTTTGCGCAACATGCAAGGAGTGCGACTGCAAGAAGGCAAGCGCAAGTTGTTGGAACTCAGTTCCGCGAAGAAACTCCGCACGCCCTTCGTCCAGACGGGCAGCAAAGCCGTGACCAGCGACTTGCATGTATATCCGATTCAAGCTGTATCGTGAGCCCATGATGGTCGACAAGCCGATGACAGAGTCGTAGCCGTAAAGGCCGACTTCGGCCTGGCTTCCATCCTCAAACGTTGTTGTCATGCAGGCGACCCCCGCTTCGGGAAAAACCAGCTGCCTCACCGCACTGCCCGGCGACTCAAGGTGACAACCAGCAGGAAGAGATACTGGGCGCAAGCAGAGCCGCGCAACCGTCGCCTGAGACATGTTCTGAAGAAGTTTGTTGGTGTAACAGGGCACCTTGTCCGAAGAATTTAGAAGCTGCATGCCGTCTCACCTCTTGTTCGTCTATCGTTCCCGTGCAGGCAAGCGACGCTGTGAAGTAGCTATGGTGGCGGTCCTGATAGCTCGACTCGACCTGCACCATCATCTGATGGTCTGCGTCGAGAAGCTACGGTTCGTCACAAATTCGCTCAGATCGCGCAGAAGGTTCTCTGGACCGCGTGCCGTGTCAACGATCGAGTCGTACATCTCGAATTCAGACGAGTTTGTCGGCTTCAACCGGACGATTTTCAGACCCGGGCAATGCATTCGCAAGGCTCGCGTCAGCTTGACGCTCTCAGGATCCGGTATAGACCTGCAGACAAGAGCAACGTCGAAGGCCTTTGTAAGGCAAGACTGCACCGCCTGGTTTGTCGAACAGGAACGCACGTCATAACCTGCGTGACGGAGTACAAGCTGGCGGGAGTTCAGAAGCATCGGGTCCTCCCCTATACACAGAATCCTTGGGACCGGCTCCTTCACGAGATTGTTAGGGACGGACTCCACAGTGCGACCCTGAAAGTGCACGATTTCATGAGCAGGGTGCATCCCGCCCTCGCTGACGAGTTGTTCGTAGTCCGTTGAGGTTAACTGGACAGGCCTGCCATCAGCAGCCAGGCCTTTCCAGCACACATCTCTGGGAGAGAGGTGCAGCGTCGAACCGCTTTCGTGGTATGAAAATAACCATCTCGAGAGCTCGCCGACACCGCAAGGGTGCTTCGGTAGACCTCGGCGGGTTCGATTGATGTCTCTTAAACTACTTGGGAAGTATCACGTGTGTAACTGGGGAACTCTCTAGTACGACAGCGGCGTGGCAAACCTGCGAAGATCGCAATTTTGTGCTGCTCAGGGCGAACTGCTCACTATGCGTAAACAAGTCCTTATCGCCGACGACCACGCGATGATCACCGAGGGAGTGGCAAAGCTGCTTTCTCCCGAGTTCGATGTGGTTGGAGAGGTGACCAATGGCAGATCTCTTGTAGCGGAAGCGAAAAGGATTAGGCCGGACATCATCGTTCTCGACATCGGGATGCCTGAGTTGAACGGCATCGAAGCGGCTCAACAGATCAAGAAGGCTATGCCAGCTACAACTCTCATCTTTCTTACTCAGCAGCTGGAAGGAACGTACCTCCATGCAGCTTTTGAGGCTGGTGCAAATGGCTACGTAGCCAAGCAGTCTGCGTCTAAGGAACTGCTTGAAGCGATCCGGCTGGCTTTAAAGGGGCAATACTACATAACGCCACTGGCGACCGCAGGTCGCCCTGATTTGCAGTTGGGTCGAGATCCGAAGGTAAACCCTGGATATTTGTTTGGCGGGAAGCTGACACCACGACAGCGTGAGGTCTTGCAGTTGGTTGCGGAGGGGAAAGCAAATAAGGAGATCGCTGTAGCCCTGAACATCTCAGTCAAAACAGTTGATTTCCACAAAGGGACGATCATGGATGTGCTCGGGCTGCGCAGCACAGCTGAACTGACTCGTTATGCCCTCTCGCAGGGTATCGTCAGCAGCATCTAGGAGGCCTGTTCTCTACTTTCAAGAACGTGACCCAAGGGAATTCTGACACGTACTTTTGTCCCCTGCCCGGGCGCGCTCTCGATCGTCAAGACGCCAGAAACTAGTCGGGCACGTTCCTGCATGCTGATTAGACCAAGTCCTCCCTTGACCCGCGTCTGTTCCGGGTTGAAGCCAGTTCCGGTATCGCCGACGCACAATGTGAGTTCATTCAACGCCTGGCGCAACTGGACAGTTACAAGAACATCCTCGCCGGCATGCTTGATGATGTTCCAAAGCGACTCCTGCGCAATGCGGTAGAGAGTAGTTGCAGTTTGAAGTGGAACGCGAACTACCGACTCCTGTGTGAGAAATCGTATGGGAATTGAATGTGTGTTCTCAACCTCTTGCAGCAGGGCTCTCAAACTTACAACAAGCCCGAAATCCTCCAGCGCGCGCGGGTGCAGCTGGTGAGATAACGTGCGGACTTCATTCGCAAGCCCTTCTAACTGGCCCTGCATCTTCGCTACTAACGTGTGTCCCGCGCCAGATGATACTTCCTGTTCCAAATGGAACATCTGTATGCCGAGCGAGGCGAGTTGTTGTGAAAAGCTGTCGTGCAGCTCTCTGGCAATGCGACGACGCTCGTCTTCTTGCGCCTGAAGCAACTGGGCAGCAAGTAAACGGAGCTCGTCCTTGGTACGGTCAAGCTCCTGCTCTCTCTTGACAATAGTCTCGCCCATCACCTCAGCCGAAAACCGGGCAGTCTCCGCCCTCTCATGCTGCTCAAGTGCGGTCACCAGCAGAGCTTCGTTAACTTGGTTCGCGCGACGATGATGTTTAGATGTCTCAATGAGCTGAAGCATCGTGATAGGTGCAGATTCTTCGGGGGCTCTGATGGGCCATGCAGAGAAAGACCAGGATTCCGTATGGCCCTGCTCGCCTTGCTGCTCCGGTATGCCCGTCTGACTGACGCGCAGTAGCAGAGCAACGCAGCCGGGGCACTTCGGAAGGCACTCAGCAGCGGACTTCCCCTGGAGGGAACTTTCAGGTTCGTCAGCAAGCTGACAGAAAGAAGGGTTCGCATACATGAGGACAGGGTTCGCATGCTGGAACGCTGCCATCGGATGGGGGCAGGAGTACACCATGTCGCGACCCCGGTTAGGGGAGCCTGCAGAAGAAATGAGGGTTTCCGGCACGTGCCCTCCTGTGAAACGTACAACGTGTATTCTGCTGGCCATGGGCGGACGTTCAAGTCACGAAGAACTCGCCACGTATCCAAAAACTGCGTCGCGACAGTGTCGCACAGGTCCATCCACTGCGGCTGACTGCGGCAAGTAGCCGGTGTGTTTAGAATGGCCTTACTTTCCGACTGCTGGTTCGAGAGTAATCCCAGTATTCGCGACGGCTGTTTTCCGGGCGAATGCGGTGCCGCTTAGGTGACTGGAGACAATCATCCGAATCGATGTTGATCCATGGATACGTGAGCTGGCCCACCAGCTGGTGATCCTTGAAAAAGAGGCGCAAACAATTGCGCCTGAAGATCACCTCGCCACCTGCCGCGTCTGCGAGAAGCTCCGACGACCTCTGAGCCACCTGGTAGGGATTGGAGGCGTGCGAGCGCTGCTGGTGAGGGCTCTAACGCTTGCAAAACGTGAGGCACAGGCACTCGCCGATGTAGAAGTCATGGAAGATGCTTCCTTTAGGGGCCTTGAGGGAGAGGCGGCGGCGGAAAGCCCTGTGCTCATTTCGCATCTTATTCAGTTGCTCATAACGTTTGTCGGGGAAGACCTCACTTTGAGAATCTTGCATGATGTGTGGCCGGAACTGGAAAGTCTAAAGAAAACCCTAGGGAGGGCTGGTCTATGAGCACCAATACTGTCCAAATCAGAAAGCTGCCGTCCGGGGTTCCGGGACTGGACGAGATTCTGGGCGGAGGCATTCCTGAGTTCTCCTTCAACATCATCGCTGGCGAACCGGGTTGCGGGAAGACCACTGTCGCGCATCAGTTTGTATTCGCGAATGCTACGCCTGAACGGAAGGCCATTTACTTCACTGTCCTGGGGGAACCGGCCCTTAAGATGCTGCGTTATCAGCAGCAATACACCTTCTTCGACGCAACGAAAGTGAACAATACCATCCGATTTGTGAACCTCAGCAAGGAGTTGGTGGATGGAGGCCTGAAGGCGGTCCTGGATGAAATCGCGAGGCAGGTTCAGGCGGAAGATGCGTGCATTGTGGTGGTTGACTCCTTCCGCACGATGCTGCGGACCCGGCGACCCGGCCCCCCTCTTGAAGCAGAGGACTTCGTACAGCAGCTAGCTATGCAGCTCACAAGCATGGAAGCCACGACCTTTCTAATCGGGGAGTATGGACAAGAGGAACTAAACGACAATCCCATTTTCACCATCTCTGACGGTCTGATCTGGCTCTCCCAACGCGCTGAGCGCAACTCAGTCGTTCGCAAGTTGCAGATCATGAAGCTGCGTGGTCAGTTCTCGGTTCCTGGGCTACATACGTTCCGGATCACGGACGGCGGTGGACAGGCATTCTCACGAACTCTGGGACTTTCCAGCAGAAAACAGCAGCGGCCAGACCGCAGGCGCCTGTCGACTGGGACGCCAGAGCTCGACGTCATGATGGGAGGCGGTATCCCTGAAGGTGACAGCGTGCTGGTCGCTGGGTCTTCCGGAACAGGGAAGTCACTGCTTGCAACTGAATTCATCATGGCTGGTCTACGTGCCGGAGAATCGGGTCTTGTTGCGGTTTTCGAGGAACGACCGGATGAATACGTGGCACGTGCTCAGAGCTTCGGCCTCGACCTGCAAGCTTCTCTTAACGAAGGCAAGCTGGAGGTCATCTATCTTCGTCCGCTCGATCTGTCCGTCGACGAGATGATGCAGGAGCTCATCGACGCCGTAGAACGAACAGGGGCAAAGCGGCTGGTCATCGATTCACTCGCTGGCTTCGAGCTGGCTCTCGCACCGGGATTCAGGACTGACTTCCGCGAATCCTTGTACCGCATGATCTTCGGTTTGACCGGGCTCGGCGTGACGATCCTGAGCACGCTCGAGATGGAAGAGTCGTTCGACAAGCTGTCTTTCAGCAGCTACCTGGTCTCGTTCCTCACCGATGACATCATCCGCATGCGCTACGTGGAGATCAAGAGCCAACTTCGCAAGATCATTACTGTCGCGAAAATGCGCGGGGGCCTCCATAGCAATGACATTCGCGAATACAGCATCACACCAAATGGAATCGCCATCGGCGAGCGTCTGGAGGAATATGCTCGCCTCCTATCAGGTCAACCAGTAAAGGTTTGATGCCCGTTTGTGAGTAGCCTCCAGCAAGCGGTCAGGCGGGGTGAGTCATGGCAGCCGTGTCAGAGTATAGCGAGCTTGCGATACAGAACGATGCCGTGACGCTCAATGAGCGGCTGATAAAGAGCCTGGTGCGCCAGCATGAGCTGACCCAGGCGGCGGAGCAGTTGAACGAGCACCTGCAGGAAGAGATCGGGGCGCGTAAGAGAGCCGAAGAGGCACTGATCAATAGCGAGAAACTTGCCTCGGTCGGTCGCATGGCCGCTGTCCTCGCACACGAAATCAATAATCCTTTAGAGTCTGTGACGAACCTGTTGTTCATCGCAGGGACTGCTGAAGGGGTTCCCACAGAGGTCCGCCACTACCTTGAAGTGGCGGATGGCGAGCTGAGGCGCATCGCGCACATCACCCGCCAGACGCTCGGCTTTTATCGCGAAACGGCTGCGCCAGCAACGTTTGCCGTGGTCAAGCTGTTCGAGTCCATCGTGGATCTGCTCCAGGCAAAGATCGTGTCTGCTCGGGCAACTGTCCATGTGCAGTGTGATGTCGGACTTCAGATAACCGCCTTTCAGGGAGAACTGAGGCAGGTCTTCTCCAACCTGCTGAGGAACAGCCTCGATGCGATCCCGGAAGGTGGCACAATCAGGCTCCGAGCATCCAGAACGTCCAGCGCGAGAGACGGGCGATGCGCGGTACGGATCTCTGTTGCAGACGATGGCCATGGCATCAGTGCCTCAGCATTGCCAAAGATATTCGAGCCGTTCTTTACCACGAAGGGTCTTGTCGGGAACGGCCTTGGGCTCTGGGTGAGTAAACAGATCGTGGACAAGCACGGCGGAATCATGCAGGTGCGGTCTCACACGCGCGGAGTGTTCCAAGGAACGACCTTCTCAGTCGTGCTGCTTGTAAATAAGACTAGTCATGACCGGGCTCGCAACATTGCGACTGTCACGGAAGTATGACAATCGCCCGTATGACTTCAGCATCTTATCTATGTACCCTTGGTCGGCGACCGAAATGATTCGTGCGCGCGGCTTCTCAGGACAAACTGGTAGGCGCTGTCGGAACTAGCTCTTTCCGGCGGCTGCATAGGAAATCCATGCCATATCTGTTCAGTTCCGACATCCGCAAGACGTTCCTTGCGACTTCGCTGGCGGCCGCCCTGATCGCGACGGCTGCAGCACAGCAGGTCTCAACGGACTATGACCACAAGGCGGACTTCCAGCAGTACCACACCTTCAGCATCTATAAGCTCCAGGCCTCCAACTCGCTTGTGGAGCAACGCCTTCATGACGCCTTGATCCATGATCTCGCTGCTCGGGGTCTCCAACTGGTGCCGCAGGGTGGTGATCTGGCCATTACAGCCATCGGTTCGCGTAAGAACCAGCAGGAGTACAACTCCTTCTATGAAGGTCTGGGAGGAGGAGGCTTCGGCTGGCGAGGTCGTGGGTTCGGTGGGTTTGGCGGCGGCTTTGGAAACGAAGGTGTCACCAATACTCAAGTGATCAACATCCCGATCGGCACGCTTGTTGTCGACGTGTACGACGGGTCAAAGCATCAGCTTCTATTCCGGGGCGTCGCAAGTGACACGCTCTCCAGCAAAGAAGAGAAGAATAGCAAGAAGCTGCAAAAGTCGATCGACAAGATCATCGACAAGTTCCCTAGCAAGAACGCGGGTTAGCTCTGGGCGGAGATATGGCCATCGCCATGTCTCCGCTGTGCGTGTAACCTAGGCGACAATCACGCCCTACGGCCGTCAGGCGTGATTCAAGGGTCCCATCACTTCTTCAGGACCATGTTCTGCTCCGCCGTCGGACTTAGGCGGGCCAGGAAGTGAGGGATGCTCGCGTGGCCCTTTAGCAGTTCGGCAGTGCGTCGTGATCTGTCTCGGCAACGTGCGTGGTTTCGGTCAGGTCCAGAAAAGTCAGCGCGCCCCTTGCATCGGTCATCTGAAGATCGACTCCGATCGAACTCGACTCTGACATGTTCTCTGCGAGGCTCTTGGCATTCATCCCAATACTTGGGTTGTAGAGCATCTTCTGTTGCTCGGGCCATTCAATCGGCTAGATGATCAAATCCTGAAGCGTTCCCGAGCGCCGGCAGACTAGATGCCGCGGGGAATGACTCGGCCGCACCAGATCTAAGCTGCGCTTGCGCAGCTTTAGAACGGGCATCTCAATGGGTGGAAGTGAATGGAGCATCACGTTGCCGCAGAATGTCTCAGCTGATACCGAGCCTCTGAGAACGCAGATTGGGATATGTCTCTCAGATCGTACGAACCGGCGCCTGGTCGAAGGTGTTGCAGCTCAACTAGGGCTACGTCCTATCTTTCTCGAGGAAGCGGAGCTAGCAAAGGCCGAGCAGATAGCGGGAGTCGAGCTCCTGATCGCAGACGAAGCCTGTGCACTCCGGTTCCGCCAGGCTATCGGAACTCCGGAAGACCCGAATGAGGGTATTCGACCTGCTGTTGTAGCCGCAGTCTCCACCTCCTCGACGATTGCACCCATTCTTCCGGACAAGAATAGTGAGCGGCCGTTCGATGGCATGTTGGTGTTACCTCAGCAGCCAGCGATGGTGCTGGCGCAGCTCAGCGTCATTCTTTACGCCCACCGGGCTTACATCTTCCGTTTCGAATCAGCGTTGGAAGAGCTTCACCTGAACCGAAAAATCTTCCGATCCGTTACAAGCGGCGTAGTGGTGGCGAGCGCCATCGAGCCAGACTTTCCAGTGACCTACGTGAATCCGGCCTTCGAGGTGATGACCGGTTACACCCTGGAGGAGGCTCTGGGGAAGAACTGCCGCTTTTTGCAGGGCGACGAGCGGGAGCAGCCTGGATTGGTACTGCTTCGCGAAGCGCTGCATTCAGGGCGCGAGACCACAGCGATCGTGCGCAATTTCCGTAAAGACGGCTCCGCTTTCTGGAACGAACTCTCGCTTTCCCCCATCCGGAACCCGGTGGGAGAGGTGACTCACTTTGTCAGCATCCAGCACGACGTTTCTTCTCGGATCGCCCTCGAGGAAGCACTTAGGGAAAGTGAAAAGCTCGCCGCAGCCGGCAGATTGGCCGCTTCCATAGCACACGAGATTAACAATCCTCTTGAGGCGATGACCAATCTGCTTTATCTGGCGCGCGGGCATTGCCGGGATGCTGAAGCTGAAAGCTACCTTGAGCAAGCTGACAAGGAACTTCAGAGGGTCTCGCATATCACCACGCAGTCGCTACGTTTCTACCGGCAATCGACAAAGCCCCAGGCAGTACGGCCGACCGACATAATCACATCATTGCTCGACTTGTACGACAGCAAGTTGATGCAGCGCGGCGTCACCATAGAGCGCAGAGACAGCATGTGCGAATCCATCGTGTGTCTGGAGTCCGAGATCCGGCAGGTCATCAGCAACCTCATTCGTAATGCTATTGACGCCATGTCCGGAATGCGTGGGCGACTGCTCATCCGTACCCGGGAGGCTACGGAGTGGAAGAGCGGTGCCAAAGGCGTCGTGATCACTGTTGCCGATTCTGGCTCTGGGATGTCCGACGAGACGAAAGCCAAGATGTTTCAGGCGTTCTACTCCACTAAGGGAATCTCCGGAACGGGCTTAGGACTGTGGGTCAGCAGTGAAATCGTGGAACGCCATCATGGTCGCTTCCGGGTGCGCAGCACCACGCGGGCAGGCGGCAGCGGTACCGTCTTCGAGCTCTTCTTGCCGTACCAATCAATGGTTAATTGAAGTACCTCACCTGCACAGTCCTATCTCCTCATGAAGACTGTGCCCGATTTTGCCAGCCGAACGGATGCCAGAGGCAGTCGAGTCGCGGTGTTGGGCCTCAACTCCCGAGGAGAATTCGTTGGTGTAGTCGGGCCGCGATCGAGTTACCCGTACTCGTCGGTTCGTCTACGTCTCGTTCTGGAGCCGCCGGCAGTCTTTCAGCACCGAATTCGGAACCTTCCCGGTCCGACTTGGAGAGACACCCTGTAGGAGAGTTCCGGGGGCCCTGTTTGACGAGCCTGCCGGAGAAGCCTAGGCTTGCTAAATGAATAAGTCAAAATGCAACTCGGCTTGTACTTGTCCCTGCACCGTCTGTATCCAGGGCGGCTGCTGTGGCTGCTGCTAGCTAGCGCTACTAAGCAGGGTCCAGCAACGAGAAGCCCGCAGCAATGCGGGCCTTTTTGCGTCAACGATACAGAATGCAGTTTGTCAGAATAAACCTCTTTGAAACAATAAGATAGAGTTATCACGCCATACGGCATCAAACCAGATGAGCTAGGGCTTTGGAGTATAGCGTCATGGCAAACGTATTCGTAGAAGCGCGCCCGAAAGGGCGTCCCGAAGGGTCTCCGATTGGGGGCCTACGTCGTAGAAGATCTCGCTGATGATGTCTCAGCCGAGTTCGAGAGGCAGGACGAGGCTATCCAGTGGGCCAAGTCGAAGGGAAACGTTCCGCATGTGGCTCGTGTCCGGCACCTCAACGATAAGAAGAAACCCGATCATTGGCGTTAGACCCGACCGGGTTCATAGAGCAGTCGCATTTGGGCGACGTGCGCCCTTGCGAATCTGCTGTTCCTAGCAAACGTGGCAACCAGCGCCAATGAGACCCGGTCACAGCGGTAGTTCTGCCGTTGGACAGCTGCCATCTCGTTTGGCCCTTCCGTATCAAACGAGGTGGTTAATGCTTGACGCTCTGTCCATACCGGTGCTCGCGCTCATCTTTATGGCCGCGGTGGGCGTAGTCTGGGCCGCTGGCGTTTGGCTCTCCGATACTACCGACATCATCTCCACTCGCTTTCACCTTGGGGAGGCTCTCGGCGGCATCATTCTGCTGGCGATCGGAACCAATCTTCCAGAAATCGCCATCACGGCGAGTGCCGCACTTCATCACAACATCGGCATCGCCATCGGCAACCTGCTTGGTGGAATAGCGATACAGACCGTGGTGCTGGTTGCGCTCGACGCGGCGGGTAAAGGGAAGAGCCCATTAACCTATAGGGCCGCATCGCTCACGCTGGTTCTTGAAGCTGCGCTGGTTGTGGTCGTTCTGGCGATCTCGATACTCGGAACCCGTCTGCCGACAAACCTGGTGTTCTGGCGCATGACTCCGCAAAGCCTGTTGATCGTGGCCGTATGGCTTGCCGGTATCTGGATGCTCAAGGCTGCACCCGGCATGATGAGCTGGAAAGTGCAGGATGCGGATGCGCCGAGCAAGCCCGCGAGACACTCACAGAATGCCAAGGATGAGAAAGCTGGGAGTAGCGCGACGGTGCTGGCCAAGTTCGCAGCGGCATGTCTCGCTACACTTGCCGCCGGTGTCGCGCTGGAAGGGAGTGGCGACGCTCTGGCAGGGCACTTCGGCATGAGCGGTGTCCTATTCGGCGCTACCGTGCTGGCCGCCTCGACTTCCACTCCAGAGCTCGCAACCGGAATTACGTCCATCCGGATGGGAGATGACAGGCTCGCCATCTCCGACATCTTCGGAGGGAACGCATTCCTTCCGGTTCTCTTCCTCTTGGCCAGCCTGCTCTCCGGGGAGTCCGTGCTTCCACACGCACAGAACACGGATGTTTACCTGGCGGCACTCGGCATCGCTGTGACGGCGATCTACATGTTCGGCCTGATTCTGCGGCCAGCCAAGAGGTATGCGCGTGTGGGCATTGACTCATGGCTGGTCCTGCTTACGTATTCTCTCGGCATGGCAGGTCTCATCTTCGTCAAGAACGGCAAATGAAGGCCATACAAGCGCTTCCTGCGATACAACGTCGCACCGACTCAAACCGAAATGGAGGCATGATGAAAAGCACTTGGAGACCACATGAGGAACATGGCAAGCTCTCGGCCGCAGAGCGCAAGGAACTACCAGATTCTGTGTATGCGTTTCCGAAAAAGCGGAAAGAACCGCTGATCGATGCATCGCACGTTCGCGAAGCTCTTGCACGCTTCGATCAGGTGAAGGACGTGACAGACGAGGAACGCGACCAGGCCTTTGCCAACATCCAGGCAGCGGCGAACCATTACAGCATCGAGATCCAAGAGAAGACCTGGCACGAACTCGGAACGAAGCCGCATACCTCGAACGCAGCCCACAAATCCTAGCTTTCCGATCGGCCTGCGAATCACCACATGGAACCAAATCTCCTCTCCTTCTCGAAATCGATTATCGAATACCTCGCCCGTGGCGTAGAGTTCGCGGCCGCTCTCATTATCGCGATCGCTGCAGCCCGGGCCACATGGCAGTCGATGCGGCTGCTGTTTGCCTCGGACGCTCCACCTGAAGCCAAGGTCGCCGTCCGGCTCACCCTCGGTCGTTGGCTTGCCGTTGCGCTTGAGTTCGAACTCGCTGCAGATGTCCTCAACACCGCCGTCACGCCCACCTGGAGTGACATCGAAAAGCTCGCCGCGATTGCTGCTCTTCGAACCGCACTCAACTACTTCCTGGAGAAAGAAATCAGGGAAGAATCACGACCTGAGCAGCAAGGTGCTGAAGCCAACCTGAGTGCCAAAGCAACCGGGGAAGGCACGCAATGAAGAAAAGAGAGCTGGTCGTAGCCCCACTGTGTGAGGCTGCTCTGATCCTGGTTGCCGGTGTCACTGCCTGGCTCACGCACAAGCCGCTGTTCTTCGCCAGTCTTGGTCCAACGGCATTCGAGATGATCGAATCACCGGAGCGCCCGAGCGCCCGGCCTTACAACGTGATCCTTGGGCACTTCATTGGTGTGCTTTCCGGCTTTGCGGCGCTCGCCCTCACGCATGCATGGGCCTCTCCAGCCGTGTCCACCAGCAGCATCTCTCTAGTTCGGGTGTGGGCGGCTGTGCTTGCCGGTCTACTGACTGTTTTCGGAACCCTGTTAGCCCGTGCACAACAACCCGCTGCGCTGTCCACAAGTTTGATGATTGCGACCGGCTCGATGCAGCGGTTACAGGATGCCCCAGTCATCATGGCTGCCATCTTGCTCATCACCGCTCTGGGCGAACCTCTACGCCGGTGGCGCTTGCGGAACCAAGGTGAACCACCTCAATCGCATCAAAAGCGTGTCCTTCGATCCCAAGTAGCAGATCAGGGCAGCGTTCCAGAACGTAAATACACACTCTCTGAAAGAGCTGGCAAATGAAACCTGTATTGGTCTTCGACCTCAACGAAACTCTCCTGAACGTAAAGGTTCTGGAGCCGGCGTTTCAGCGAACATTCGGCACATCGGACGTTCTGAAGGAATGGTTCGACACAGTCCTCCTCTACTCACAAACCGCGACGATCCTAGGGGAGTACCAGGACTTCTCGGAACTGGCGAAGCAGGCGCTCCGTATGGTCTCCTCCGCGAAGAAGCTGCCGCTTGACACCCATGCGGAGCAGGAGATCGTCGAGGGCATGCTGTCCTTACCTGCTTATCCCGAGGTGAGGACGGCACTGCAGCAGCTGAATACCTCTGGGTTTCGTCTGGCTGCTCTCACGAATTCAGCAGAAAGGTCGGCAAAGACACAGTTGAAGTATGCCGAGTTAAGCGAGCTGTTCGACCGCGTGCTGAGCGTCGATGCTGTGCAACGCTTTAAGCCCGCGCCCGAAACCTACTCCTATGCGGCCTCAGAGTTGAAAGTGCTGCCGAGCGAGATGGTGATGATCGCCTCTCACCCTTGGGACATCCAGGGAGCGGTGCATGCCGGCATGCGCGGTGCGTTCCTCAACCGTGAGGGCACAGCCTGGTTCAAGCAGGGGCTAACACCCGAGTTCACCGCACCAGATCTTGCGCAACTCGCCGAGGCGTTCATCGAGGCCTTATAGGTGCAAATACACCTGCGGGCTTATGGACGTATGTCGGCAGTTCACGCCGACATACGTCCACGTGTCTGATAACACTCCCCCTCGATTTGTTGCTGCTCATTAGAAATGTCAGGGTGTTGCGCCCAATAGAAATGTCAGTATAAGTCCATAGTCGTGGTGCGGTGGGAATGTGTGAAATCACGGAGTGATTTCCAAGGGCTGGGGGAAGGGTGGAACGGCTTCATCATTCCACCCTTCCCCCAGACGGTCATTTCCACCGTTTTTGGCGCGGGTAGTTTTTCGATGAAGTCTGGACCATAGACCTGGCGGGGACGCTTCTTATAGCCGTCCTTTTCGAAGACACGATAGGGGAGTGAGACACCCTTCCAGCGCACCTCGAGCGGCCTGTCCGGATAGTCGTAGAGCTCGACGTACTGCCCGCTAAGCTTCTCCGACACGGGACTTCGCTCAAGGATGATCTGCTTGCGGTCGTACGACATGGCGAGCTGCTCGCTTACGTGTCGCTGCTCGCGGTGACAGAGGATGTCCTGCAGCCGTGATCCACGGACACTCAGGCTGCGATGCTTGTCTTCGGACTTCGCCGGTGCAACGGCGAAGCGCTCGTTAAAACGCTCCATGAACGCAGGCAGGAAGTTGCGACAGTCTTTGCCGGATTAAGAGGCGCTTCCAGATGGACAGTCATTCCACTCGTGGCGGCCTTACTGGTTTGTTCTTCGTGGGGCTGCTCGAAGGAGCATCGGTGTGAAGGTGGTTCAGCGGTCAGAAGGAACGTCATTGGCGAAAACACCGTTTGTGTGAACTCTTCGCAGGACGCTTCGAGATCTATTCCGGTCGTGAGCGAACGGTGCGCTCTGAAGAATCACTGAATTGATAGGTCATGACGGCAAGCGCGGCAAGCGCGAGCAGTCCTGGGATGACTCGCCAGTACAGATCGATTGCAATGAGTCGCTCTACGAGTGCAGGAATGTGCTGATGGTCCCCGTAATCCATCTGCTTCTGGATCGGGATCGCAAGGCGCGTCGTGATCGCTCCGCCGAAGAGGCCAATTGCAAACACAAAGAACACCAGTGAACGCGAGATGGCGGGATGACGTAGCCAGATCATGCCGATGCCTGCGGGCAGACTCAGTAGGGCGAACGGGATGATGTAGGTGTAGGTCCCAACGATTACGGCGTGATGGAATGCATTGAACTGCGCGGGACAGACAAGAGCCCAAGAGGGATAGTTGACTCGGTCCTGCGAGAGCGCGGCCCAGGTGACACCAATGCTAAGGACGAGATAGGACGTGCTGTAGAGCCTGCGCAGGTCGAGCATGGCAACTCCATAGGATTGATTACCGAGCATACAGGCGTGCACTCAGAGAACGAACAAAAAGGAGCACGCCGTAGAGGTGGTCTTCAGACTTGTTCGGCTGCGATTGCCGGTAACGCCGTTTTGCACGAGCGACGGGATTACTGACAATAATGCGACTTATGAAGACTGAGGCAAGCGCTTACGTTCGACGTGGTAGGTAGTGATTCAGCAAGGCCTGGAACGGGCCATTGCGATGGCTACGAGCACCAAGCCAACCGAGTGGGTTCCGCTTCAAAAGCAATTGTGGGTAAGGGAACTGACCCCGACAGAATCGCGTACCAGCATCGATGAAACCAGGAACCCTTCTGCAGATTGCGATTTGCCTGCTTTCTGCACACTTTAGAGCTGTCGCGCTGGCACAGACGCCAAACGCCGACAGCCACCCGACCCACGCTTCCTTTGAGGTCGCGGTCATCCGTCGAAGCACTCCTGACGACCCAGATCAAGGTCTTCGCATCCGTGGTCGGCGTATCTCGTTCGAAAACCAAAGAATCACCGATCTAGTTGCTCTGGCCTATGACATTCACAGCACGCAGATATTCAATGCTCCCGAATGGTTTCGCGGTGAACGCTGGAACATTGAAGGGACGGTCGAGGGCGGCTACCAGCCCAGTCTGCCGCAGCTCATTGAAATGTTGCGACTGCTGCTGGAAGAACGGTTCAGTCTTAAAGTACATAGTGAAAAGCGCGAGATGAAGGTCTACACCATCGTCGCTATGAAGAGCGGCCCCAAGCTCACAGCCACCAAGAGCAGCCCCGACGCCCTCCCCGATCAGTCTGCAAGAACGGATGCTTCACAGGTCGACCTGAAGATGACGAACTACTCCATGACCGATTTGGATCGCTCACTCAAGTTTTTTCTGGAGCGTCCAGTTCTCGACCGCACAGGCCTGCAAGGTAAGTACGACATGGAGCTTAGGTGGACACGCGAAGATACTTCATCTACTGAAGCGCAGACACTCCCCGGCCTACAGACTGCCATGCAGGAGCAACTCGGATTAAAGATCGAAGCAACGCAAACAGCTGCCGAAGCACTTGTGATCGACAGCGCCGCAAAACCGGGAGCCAATTAGCGTGTTTCGGCCCTCTACCGCGTGCGCAAATACCGTTCATGATGGTCAACTTTCCTTCAGTACCTAAAAACGTTAGTACCCTATCAGGGCTGCCCTGGGCATGAGGCTGGACCTGCTGAGCAGACTGTCTGGGCAGTTTTGATAGGGTCGTTTGAAGGAGGCCGT
>JBPBPZ010000134.1:0-26706 GCA_050954525.1 Janthinobacterium lividum | reverse complement strand
CCTCTGCATGTGCGGTTGGATCACTGTCGCGGATGACGCGATTGTTACCGCGACCGATGATCTCGCCATCCAGGACGACAACTGCACCCACGGGCACTTCACCCTGTGCCGCTGCGGCAGCCGCTTCCTGCAGGGCTTCCTGCATGTACCGCAAGTCCATCGGGGTGCCGGTCAGGGCATCACTTGTCATCGGCCCTGGTATCCGGGTCATGCAGGTACGCGTCGCTCAGCACGTGCTTCTGTCTGGCCAGCGGCAGCAGCGTGGGATAGAACTGCACAAGTAGTATCCACCGCCGCATGCTGCTCATGGCAGGTGTAACAGCTGGCAGGTTTTGGGATTAGGCGCTCGCGCCCACCCTCTGCGCGGACGTAGAAGGCCCACTCACCATGCACTTTTTGGTGGATCTCCAGCCCTGAAACTTCCTGCCCCTGCGTCTTACCAGCCTTGTTGATGGACACGTCGCTTTGACCTTCGCGATTCTCCAGAACAAAGGTCGTCCCGTCAGGCCAGGTGCCTGCTTTCAGGAACGTCCGATACGCCTCCGGGTTCACAAAGACGTTATCAAAGACGGAGTGGTGTTCTGCCGTAAGGCCGACAGCGCCGGGGGCGGCGTACGTCATGTCCAAGCCAGAGGTCAGAAAAATCCACTCGCGATAGTTTGCGGGCACGGGTATGCTGGCACGCAACTCTAACGACCCGGCTCCCTGCGCGGCCTGCACTGGTTGCAGCATGTTCATGGCTGCAATGCCTGCCGCGAGACTGCATGTCACAGCGGTAACGATCCTTGGGAACACGCTAAGCCTCACGAGGAAAACTGAGCCACTTGAACTCGCCTCAGCTTACATCGCTCCAAGCGTCAAGCGGGTTCCTGCTGTGTCATGCAGTGCAGCGCGCCTAGCCCCCAGATGAAGTCACCACAGTGGATGCCGACGACCTTACGATCAGGGAAGCAGTCTGCCAGCGTGTTCAGGGCGACGCGGTCGTTGGCATCGTTGAAGGTGGGCACCAGCACCAGGCCATTGGCGATGTAAAAGTTCGCGTAACTGGCGGGCAGCCGCTCGTTGTCGAAGACGACGGGTGAGGGCATGGGTAGTTCGATGATCCGGTAAGGAGCGCCGTCCGGCTGCTCTGTGCTCCGCAGGCGATCGAGGTTTTCCGCGAGTGGCAGATGGTTCTCATCTGCGACATTGCTCTCGACCGCTGCAACGATGGTGTCCACCGCCACAAAGCGGGCAATGTCATCGACGTGACCGTGGGTGTCGTCGCCCGCGCAACCGCGGTTCAGCCAGATGGTGTCAGTGACTCCAAGGTAATCCTGGAAGACCTGCTCCAGTTGTTCACGACTGACGCCCGGGTTGCGCTGCTGCACTTCGCTCAGGAGGCACTCTTCCGTCGTCAGCATGGCGCCTGCGCCGTTCACATCGATGGAGCCGCCCTCCAGAACGATTCGGCGGTCGTCGAGCATCGGATCGAAACGCTGCATGCCCTTCAACTCTGCGACATGCTCTGGAATTTGGTCGTCGTTGTGCCAGTTGGGATACTTGGCCCAGGCATTGAACTTCCAGTTGGTCACAGAGACTTGGTTCGCGTTCTTAACGAAGATGGGACCGGAATCGCGCAGCCAGATGCGGTCGGTCCGCCAGTGGTGGAAATGCAGCCGTGCCAGGTTCGCACCAGCACGCAAAAGAATGCGGCGCGCTACCTTCTCAGCCTTTGCGTCGTTGACGAGGATGTTGACCTCTTCCACCAGTGAAAGGTGTCGCACGATTTCCGAGTACACCCACGGAATGGGCTGGAACTTTCCGGGCCAGTCTTCTGCGTTGTGCGGCCAGGCGATCCATGTGGAGGAGTGCGTGTCCCATTCGGCAGGCATGCGGTAGCCAAGGCTATGTGGTAATTCTGTCATTGTGCTTTCCCTGGGTGGACCGCCGCCTGCATTGTGTAGAAGGTGTAGGTGGCTTTGTATGGAACTTCTAAACGCGTATGTGCGCTATCCGCATTGCACAAAGCGGTAGCTGCCGGGACGCCGCCCTGTGTGTCGCTCCGGCGTATGTAAGCAACGTCGGAGAGGGACCCCTGCGACCCAACGCTGTGACCCGCCAGCAACAACCAGGGCACGGTGCCGGGCGAAGGTCTCTGCTGCAACACCGTGCCCACCACCGAGCTTCTGTCGTTCCACGTCCACGTGGGGCCTTTTATGTGCGTGCCGACGACCTGCTTTGTCGCAGCGTCAACCAGATCGGCTTTGGGTTCGAGCAGTGTCCAGCGGAAATCCGCAGCACTTGCCTGGCAGATATAGACCTGTACGCCGACACCCAAAGCACTGTGAAGCACATGGGCCTCGGGCGGCGGTTGTGTGACGTCCTGCAAACCCGAAGCAAAGGACGTCACGCAGAAGCAAAGGACAGGAACCAACGTCTTCATGCAGGGCCTATCGAAGGTAACGACTGGTGATGCCCTCGTATGCGTCGATGCGGCGATCACGCAGGAAGGGCCAGTGCTGGCGGGTGATTTCGACCTGTGCGGGATCGATCTCGGCGTAGAGGATTTCTTCCTTGTCGTGCGAGGCCTTTGCGACGATACGTCCGAATGGGTCGGCAATGAAGGAGCCGCCCCAGAACTCCAGGCCTGCTCCTTCTGGTCCAGGCATGTTCACGCCCTCGTGGACGACGTCACCGTGCTCAAAGCCGACGCGATTCACAGCACACACCCAAACGCCGTTGCTGATGGCGTGGGCGCGCTGCGTGGTCTGCCAGGCGTCGTACTGCGCCTCACCGAACTCCGCCTTCTCGCTGGGGTGCCAGCCAATCGCTGTGGGGAAGAAGAGCGTTTCCGCACCCTTCAGCGCCGTGACGCGTGCGCCCTCCGGGTACCACTGGTCCCAGCAAACCAGCGTGCCGATACTGCCAGCAGTGGATTGCAACGCTCGAAAGCCGAGATCGCCAGGCGTGAAGTAGAACTTCTCGTAATAGAGCGGATCGTCCGGGATGTGCATCTTGCGGTAGGTGTCCGCAATGCGGCCGTCACGCTCCAGCGTGACCGCCGTGTTGTGGTAAAGCCCGGGTGCCCGCCGCTCAAACAGCGACGCGATAATGACGACGTTGTGCTCGCGTGCGACCGCGCCCAGGCGCTCTGTGCTGGGGCCGGGGATGGACTCGGCCGTTGCAAACAGGGCGTGGTCTTCACGCTGACAAAAGTATTGCGCGCGGAAAAGTTCCGGCAGGCAGACAAGGTCGGCACCATGGTTTGCCGCTTCGATGACTCGCTCTGCTGCTCTATCCAGGTTCTTACCCGTATCGGGTTCGCAACTCATCTGGATCAGCGCTACGTTTGTCTTTTTCATGAGCTTCCTTTCGAGCGGCCTTGTCAGGCCATGATTTCGCGGATGTCACTTACCAGCGCATCGACGCGTTGCAGGTCTGTATCCCAGGCGAACATGAAGCGCGCGCCGCCGCCGATGAAGGTGTAGAAGCGCCAGCCGCGGTCGCGCAGCTGCTGCAGGCGCTCTTCTTCTGCGAGCAGAAACACTGCATTGGCTTCCACTGGGAACATCACTTCGGCGTGCGGCAGCCCTTGGATGGCCGTACATAGCCGCTTTGCACAGGTGTTGGCGTGTTCGGCGTTTCGCTGCCAGGCTCCGCTCTCGAGCATGCCGACCCACGGGGACGACAGAAAACGCATTTTTGATGCGAGCTGGCCAGCCTGCTTGCACCGGTAGTCGAAGTCGAGTGCAAGCGCATGGTCGAAGAAGACAATGGCCTCTCCGATAGCCATGCCGTTCTTGGTGCCGCCAAAGCACAGCACGTCCACGCCCGCCTTCCAGGTCATTTCTGCCGGCGAGCAGCCAGCCGACACCACTGCGTTGCTGAAGCGTGCGCCATCCATGTGCAGGTGCAAGCCAAGCTCGCGACAGGTGCTGCTTACCGCAGCAACCTCATCGACGGTGTAGATGCGGCCGGTTTCCGTGGACTGCGTAATGGTGACTGCACGAGGCTTGGGAAAGTGGATGTCCTTGCGCGAGGTGGCCAGCGTCTGGATCGCGGCAGAGGTCAGCTTGCCGTCCTGCGTGGGCGCCGTCAGCAGTTTGGAGCCATTCGAAAAGAACTCAGGCGCGCCACATTCGTCGGTCTCCACGTGCGCGCTCGCCGTGCAGATAACGGAGTGGTAGCTCTGGCAGAGCGAAGCAAGTGCAAGTGAATTGGCTGCCGTCCCATTGAAGGCGAAAAAGACTTCACACTCGGTTTCAAACAATTCTCGAAACAGGTCAGCGGCACGCTGGGTCCAGGGGTCGTCGCCATAGGCAGTGGCGTGGCCATGGTTGGCTTGCGCCATCGCCTGCCAAGCCTCTGGGCACACGCCGGAGTAGTTGTCACTGGCAAACTGCTGCGAATTGTCTTTCGAAATGTGCGTCATGGTCTCCCAGTTAGATGAGGCTGGGTGTGGATCGATTTATCTGGCAGCAAGTGTTCAGGAGTCGTGTACGGCGGACGAAGTTGGGGCGCTGACGATCTCGCCAGCGCCCCAAACCTGCACTGCGTTGCGCTCTATTTCGGTTCGTCGTCGAAGATCAGGATGGCCGCTGCGATGGTGGTCGTCCACAGACCCTTCTTGTCGCCCACTGCACTTTGCGTCACGTTGGCGGTCCGAACAATCTTGTTGGAGATGCGGTAGATCTCCTTCTTCTCGTCCCAGCTCTTATCAGGGTCAAAGTCGACGTCGAGCGTTGTGGCCAGCATTTCTGCTGCCAGCTCTTCTGCGTAGTCGCCGGCCTGCTCTTCCGTTTCGCCAAAGCTATGGTGCTCAGACAAGTAACCGTAGGTATCGCGATCGGTCGGAATGGCAACGCCGATGGACGAGACGACCAGGCGGTGTGCTTCGCGTGTGCTGTTCTCAGCTACCACAGCGAAGACGACCTCACCGGGATTCAGGTAGGTCAAACCTTCTTTGCGGGTGATCATCTTGCACTTCGGCGGAAAAATCGACGACACGCGAACCAGGTTCTGTGCCGCAATGCCGGCATCACGCAGTGCCATTTCGAACGATGTAAGCCGTTCTTTGTGTCGACCAACGCCTTTGGTGAAAAATAGGCGCTTGGGAACCATATTCATGCCCAACTTTGAGACCCTCCAGGGGTGAAACGCGCGGGGTGGTTGCTAGCCGGACCTGGAACGCGGTGTGTGCTGCATTTATTAGGAAACGCGAGCGTAACGAACGCTTCCTCATCGGCTGCCACAGATCAGCACCCAAAAGAAAGTATCACACGCTGAGACTCCATTTGTGGCGGATCCGTGTGAAAAGACGGTGAGTGAAAACCTGCTCCGTCCTGTGGAAGATTCTGGTACTTTTTAGCTGGGAGTACGATTTTCATGCTCCTGACACCATCAACCCACAACCTATCTGCTCACCATGGTCCCCGCACCCGCAAACGGCTTGCCGCAGCGTGTCGCGCCTACCGATAAGGAGTCGTATGTCAGGCAGCTACCGCGATTTTCTCGAACTTTCCTATGAGGAACTTGAAGATCTAAACCTCGCCGCAAAGAACCAGCGTAAGCAGCGGGTTGCGATCGACACAATTCAGGAAGAGCGGTTGAAGTACCTGACCGACACACGTGGCATCAAGGCTGTAACAGTAGTCTTCAGCGACCTGGAAGGCCGTCTGCACATGCTGGATTACGACAAGAAGTTCCTTGTCAACAGCTATGACAACCTGACCTTCGACGGTTCGTCCATCCGTGGCTTCACCGCCCAGAAGGAGAGCGATCTTCGCCTGGGTCTGGACTGGAACGCCTTTTACTGGACGCCGGCTGACGTATTTGGTGCGGGCAAGGTCATGATCTTCGGCGAAGTGATCGACAAATCCGGTCAGCCGTATGCTGCGGATCTTCGCGGCATCCTGAAGCAGTACGCAAACAAGCTGTACGACACGAATGGCTACACGCTGAACGCTGCCAACGAGGTTGAAGGTTTCCTGTTTGAAGGCGTGGATGCTGAACGCAGCTTCCATAAGACTGGCAGCTTCGAGTACGTCAACGGTGGCGGCTACTACAACTCACTGCCCGGCGATCCCCTGCGCGAATTCATTGATACGGCCGCAGAAGTACAGCGCGCCATGGGCTTTGAGAACGAGAAGGACCACCCCGAAGTTGCGCCTTCGCAATTCGAGATCAACTACACCTACGGCGACGTGGTGTCAGCTGCCGACCAGATCCAGCTCTACAAGCTGATTTGTCGCCAGGTGGCCACGCAGCTTGGCATGACAGCGTCTTTCCTGCCCAAGCCGGTCACAGGCGTCAACGGCAGCGGCATGCACACCAACGTGTCCATTACCAAGGATAAGAAGAACCTGTTCTTCGACGCCAAGGGTGAAGAGGGCATGTCGCCCATGGCATGGGATTTCATCGACAAGATTCTGACGCACGGCAATGACATCTGCCTGCTGCTGAATGCCAGCGTCAACGCCTATCGCCGTCTGGACCCGCACTTTGAGGCACCTAACCAGATCAAGGCGTCTGCCACCGATCGCGGTTCCATGGTTCGCATTCCGATCGGCAATGAAAAATCGGCGCGCGTCGAAGTTCGTTCCGTAGGTCCCGATGCCAATCCGTATGCCGTGCTGTACTCGGTCTTCAAAACCGGCCTGGATGGACACGTCGGCAAGATCCAGAATCTGCGACAGGCAGAGCGGTACCTGCCCGACAACATTTACACGGCACTCGAAAATTTCCGCGGCGCTGAATGGGCCACGGAGTTGTTGGGTGAAGATGTGAAGGCTCGCTATGCGGACCTGAAGCAGGCTTCGGCGGATCGATGCCCGCGTCTTCTGGGTTCCATCGTCAAGGCGCCGGAAGTCCAGTTCCACCACGACGTGTACAACCAGCTGCTCTGGGGCCAGTTCTAGGCTTGAATGTGATGAAGGAGGGTGCCTACGGGCACCCTCCTTTTTTTTAGCGGCGGCTGGAGAGCAGGGGCACCAGGAACGTGACGCCTGCGCCCAGGCGGATATTGCGCTGCCGGTTGTCCAGACCGTTTGGCAGGTTTGTCTGGACGTAATCAACCTGGGCCACACGCAGGCGTAGCGAGCGAGCGACCTGAACTTCGGCGAAGCCGCCCAAAGCCATGCCGAACGTGGTCGCGGTGTCCTGGTGACGTGATCCAACGGTGAAGTCGGCGTCGAAGCCGCGAGCGGCACCAAACAGGGCTTGCCCGGACACAGCGAACATGCGCAGTGGAACCGTGTAGCGCGGTCCTGCCAGAAGAGTGATCGTGCTTAGACCGCGACTGGTGCCTGCCACGCGATCCACGGTGTTGCCGCCAACCTCCACGGCGAGTGAGGTACGCGGCAGGACGTGGAAAGCCGCGTCTGCTGCCCCACCCACAAGAAAAAAGCAGCCACACGTTCCCGGCGGGGCATTTGCCTCGGTCGCAGCGAAGCGCACGTTGATCGGCAGCGTGGCAACAGGGGAGCTTTGTGCCGCTGCAAAATGGGCAAACAGCAGAAATGCGGCTGGTAGGAACCGGCAGGGTTTCATCACGGTGAGATCACAAATCCTATGGACGTGGAGTGGGCCAGTGGCGCGCCGAGAACACCGGTGGTGGTCGCCGTCACGACACCACTATAGGTGTGCGACGCCGCACTGGTGTCGGCTGCTGAGCCGCCGCGGTAGCCGCTGCCGCAACCGGTGATAGCGATGCAGACGAGGGCGATGGTGAGGACCCCGGCAACTGCGCGGCGGCGATAGAGCAGGGCACCGGCAAGCAGAACACAGGCCAGGGTTCCGTAGTGCTTATGGGGTAGGTCGTTCCGGGAGAGCGTGGTGGGCATCTGCACCGTTAGCGTCACGACTGCTGTGTCGCCGCCCAGTGTCAGCACGGCGGGCGCAAAGGTGGCTGTGGCACCCACCGGCAGGCCGGACACCGCGAATTGCACTGGCCGATTCAGAGTTCCATTGACAGGCAGAAGGGTTAAGGGAACGCTCATGCTGCCGCCCGCCTTGCCGCTGTAGCTGGCAGCGGTTGCCGTCATGGTGAAGTCCGGCGCAGGCACAATCGTCAACGCGGTAGCAGCTGAGGTGCTGGTGCTGTACGTGGCATCACCGCTGTACGTCGCTCGCAGAGTGTGCGGCCCGCTCGACAGTGCAGACGTGGACAGCGTAGCCTGCCCCGCAGAAAGTGCGCTGCTCCCAACGGAAACGGAGCCGTCCAGGAAGGTGACGTTGCCTATGGGCGACGCCAGCAGCGAGCCTGACACCGTTGCTGTAAGGGCAATGGGAGATCCTGCGTAAGCTATGTTGCCGTCGGTGCGCAGGGAAGTGATGCTGCTGGATAGTGTGCCTCCGGCAATGCCGGTGCCAACAAGCAGAAGCGCCTGCGGTGCACCGCCCTGCACGCGCACCCGCGCCGTGGCATCGCCGGGGCCCTGGATGGTGGGGGCAAAGTTTAGAGCGATGCTGCACGTCTGCGCCGCAGGCAGACTAAAAGGGAAGACCTTGCAGGTGGAGCCTTGACTCGACTGTACGAAGCCACCCGGCAGATCGAGCGCCATCACGGTAAGCCCGGTGGTGCCGCCGTTCTGCAACGTGACGGTTTGCGCCTGGCTCCTGCTGCCTGCAGGTACGGCGCCGAAGTTGAGCGAGGGCAGGGAAATCCGCTGAACCTGGTGGTTGTGGGTGTCAGCAATGGCAAGGTCGCCGTTTGCACGCGTCGCCAGCCCTGCCGGGGCATTCAGCGCAGTGGTAAGTGGAGCGCCAGCAGCAAAAACACCCTGCTCTCCAGACCCCGCATAGCGGGATGATCCATCAGAACCTATCTGGACGACGGCAGAAGCCGCGGCGTCGGCAAGGTACAGACTGCCGCTGGTGTCGACCGCCAGTCCGGCAGGTTGTCGCATGGCCACTGGTCCCGCGGTGTACGCGGCGATGGTGCCATCCGCCTGCAAAGTGCGTAGGCGTTTCGCCTCACGATCTGCAATCAGGAGGCGACCGTCAGGCAATAACGCCAGGGCGGAGGGCGCGCCAAGAGAGGCAGCCGTAGCCGGTCCACCATCTCCGTCCTGCCCTTCGAGTCCGTTTCCAGCTACCGTGACGATCGTGCCGTCAGGGTTCAGTTTGCGGACGCGATGATTACCAACATCTGCGATGTATAAAGCACCCGTACTATCGACCGCCAGACCGGTCGGCGAACGCAGCCGCGCCGCCGTCGCTGGACCGCCATCACCACTGAAGCCTGCCTGGCTCGACCCTGCAACGGTTGTAACTGTGCCTGTGACGGCAGCGATGCGCCGGACTCGTGCGTTGCCGGTGTCTGCCACGTACACATTTCCAGACACATCTACCGCAATGCCGTCAGGCGTGTTCCATTCCGCGTTTGCAGCCGCGCCGCCGTCGCCCGTAAAGCCCTGCCTGCCGGTGCCGGATAGAACGGTCATTTGCCCGGCTGTGTCGATCCGGCTGATCTGCTGGTTGCGCTTGTCTGCGATGTAAAGATTTCCAGCCGCGTCATAGGCGATGGCCCCCGGCGATCCCAGAGCCGACGTCAGCGCAGGTCCTGCAACGGTGTGATTGTCCGAGCCGCTGCCTGCGAGCGTTGATCCGGTATTGCCGGGCTGCAGCACCAGCGTCGCCTGCGCCTGCAGCCGGAACGACTGGGTCAGCGCCCAAACCAGCAGCGCGGCGAGGACGCACATCGGCCTGCTGCAGCGTGCCCTACGCGTTGACCCAGGTAACGAACTCATGGCCGGAAATGCTCAACCGCATTGTCCCACGCGCCGTTACGATCAGGCGAAAAAGAACTCCTTCGTGCGCAGTTCCTTGATCGTGTCGCGCAGCTTGGCTGCCTTTTCGAATTCGAAGTTCTTGGCAGCCTCGCGCATATCGGATTCCATGCCCGCGATGTGCTTGTCCAGTTCCTTCTGCGAGGTGAACTCCAGCACGCCGCCGTTGTCGATGGTGACATCAACGTAGTCGGCTTCCGCAATGCCCACCAGCGACTCGCCGATCGTGCTCACGACAGAACGCGGTGTAATGCCATGCTCCTCGTTGTAGGCCTGCTGCTTTTCGCGGCGACGTGAGGTCTCGTCCAGGGCACGACGCATGCTGTCCGTCATCACGTCCGCATACAAGATGGCGCGGCCGTTCAGGTGGCGCGCAGCTCGCCCAATGGTTTGGATCAGCGAGCCCTGCGAGCGCAAAAAGCCTTCCTTGTCCGCGTCCAGAATGGCGACCAGCGAGACCTCCGGCAGATCGAGACCTTCGCGCAGCAGGTTGATCCCGATCAGAACGTCATACTCTCCTTTGCGCAGATCACGCAGCAGCTTCACGCGTTCGAGCGTTTCAATCTCTGAGTGCATGTAGCGGCACTTCACGCCCACCTCCGTGTAGTAGCCGGATAGGTCTTCGGCCATGCGCTTGGTCAGCGTTGTTACGAGGACTCGCTCGTTCTTTTCAACGCGGTCACGGATTTCTGCCAGCAGATCGTCAATCTGGCCCTTGATGGGTCGGATCTCGACTGGCGGATCGATCAGGCCAGTGGGCCGGATGATCTGCTCGGTCACGACGCCGGCAGTCATCGTCAGTTCATACGGTCCGGGCGTTGCCGAGACGTAAATGATCTGCCCAGTGCGAGTCTCAAACTCGTCGAACTTCAGCGGCCGGTTGTCCATGGCAGACGGCAGCCGAAAGCCGTAATCGACCAGGTTGCCCTTGCGCGAACGGTCACCATGCCACATGCCATGCAGTTGCGGCACTGTGACGTGCGATTCGTCGATGAAGATCATGAAATCGCGCGGAAAGTAGTCAAACAGTGTAGGTGGCGGCTCACCTGGCAGCCGTCCGCTGAAATGCCGCGAGTAGTTTTCAATGCCGTGGCAGTAACCCACGGACTTGATCATTTCTAGGTCAAAGCGAGTGCGCTGATGGATGCGCTGCGCCTCCACCATGCGGCCTTCCTTCTCCAGCTGCGCTTCCCACTCCGTCAGTTCGTGCACGATGCTGTCAATCGCGGAGCGCTTCTTTTCCGGCTGCACCACGTAGTGCGACTTGGGATAGATGGGTAGGCGCGCGTACTTCTGCTTGACCGTGCCAAACAGCGGGTCGATCTGTGAAAGGGAATCGATCTCGTCCCCGAACAGCTCGATGCGGTAGGCGTTCTCATCGTAGGTGGGATAGACCTCGACCACGTCGCCGCGCACGCGGAAAGTGCCACGGCGAAAGTCGGTGTCGTTGCGTTCATACAGAATCTCGACCAGCCGCCGGGTGATGTCTTCGCGGCGCAGCTTCTGGCCCTTCTCCAGCAGCATCAGCATGCCGTAGTAGGCTTCGGGCGAACCGAGGCCGTAGATGCACGACACGGACGACACGATGATGCAGTCACGTCGCTCGAACAGCGACCGCGTAGCGGACAGCCGCAGCCTATCCAGCTCTTCGTTGATGGTCGATTCTTTCTCAATGTAGAGGTCGCCCGACGGAATGTAGGCTTCCGGTTGGTAGTAGTCGTAGTAGCTGACGAAATACTCGACTGCATTGTTCGGAAAGAAGGTTTTGAACTCGTGGTACAGCTGGGCCGCCAGCGTCTTGTTGTGCGCCAGTACCAGAGCCGGGCGGTTGGTCGCCTCGATCACCTTGGCCATGGTGAAGGTCTTGCCTGACCCGGTTACACCCAGCAGCACCTGGTGCTTTTCACCATCGCTCAGGCCAGCGGAAAGCTCTGCAATGGCGCGTGGCTGATCGCCCTGCGGCGTGTACTCGGTGTTCAGTTGGAAATCCATCCTTACAGGATAGCGCCGTGCAGCACAGAGCCTCCCGGTGTCCTGTATGGATTTTGCTTCCCTTGCCATTGCCGCCCGAATCATTCGTTCCGATGAAACTGGCTGAGTTTCGGCGCGGCGTGCAGTCGCTCCTTGCGGTAGAGGGCGCGGACCTGCTTGCTAGAATCCGGCATGTCTTCTCCCATGTCCTGCGCGTCGGGGTTCTTGGAGCCGGTAGGATTGGCAGCATTTTCGCCTTCCAACTATCTAGCGTCGGCCGCCACCAGGTCACGGTGATCGCGCGACCCGGCTCGGTTCGGCTCGGACAGTTGCAGCGTGACTCGGGCATTGTCGACGTGCATGGCCAGCGTGCAGAGGTGCGCGTGTTGGATGCGCTGGAGACAGAGACCCTATGACCTCGTCCTTGTCACCTTGCTGGCTCAACAGATAGCGGACCGTGAGCCAGGGAGTCCTGCACAGTGATCGCCCAGCCATGCGATGTCTCGGACCGCCGCGTTACGCTTAAGGCTTGAAGTACGCCGAAACCAAGCAGCACGATCCATCCACTCTGCGGGGCCATGCCCTCGCCATTGCACTGCTGTCTGCGGGCGCGCAGTTCATGGAAAACCTGGATGGCACGATCATCGCGACTGGCCTGCCATCCATGGCCCGCGATTTTCATACCTCGGCCGTTGCGGTAAACGTCGGCATTACCTCGTACCTGCTAACCCTTGCCATCTTCATCCCTCTCAGCGGGTGGATGGCGGCCCGCTTTGGCGAACGTCGCGTGTTTGCTTCCGCCATTCTGATCTTTACGGTTGCGTCCGCGCTTTGCGGGCTGGCGCGGACCTTGCCGCTATTTACTGCCGCGCGTGTGTTGGAGGGCATCGGTGGCTCCATGATGGTCCCCGTCGGACGTCTCATGGTGGTCCGCGCCTCCACCAAAGCCCAGTTGATGAAGGCCATCGCGTACACTATCTGGCCGGCCTTGGTAGGCCCGCTGGTAGGCCCACCCATCGGCGGTCTAATCCTTTCCGTGGCAAGCTGGCCATGGATGTTTCTGCTGAATATCCCCATCGGGATCGTGCTGTTCGCGCTGGCCCTCAAGATCGTCCGTAACGACGACACAAAGGCGAAGGAACCCTTCGATGCGATCGGATTCCTGCTGGTAGCGGCGACTTCTTTCTGTCTTGTGTACCTGCTTGAGCTGCTGCAATCTCCAGGCGTTTCGCGCAATACGGTCCTTCTGTTCGCGCTTGCAATCGCGGTCTTTGTGGTCGGGGCTTTGCACCACTTGCGGACGGCAGCAAACCCACTGTTCCGATTGGAAGTTTTCCGGATCGAGACCTTCCGCACCGCCATGCTGTCCGGCTCCCTGTTTCGGATGTCGGTGTTCTCCGTGCCTTTCCTTTTACCGCTCCTGTTTCAGGTGGGGTTCGGCCTGAACCCGCTAGCGTCTGGTTCGCTGACCATGGCCGTCTTCGCGGGCAACCTTGCCATGAAGCCGGTGACCACACCGCTGCTGCGCCGCTTCGGATTCCGTCAGGTGCTGCTTGTAAACGGAGCCGCGACGGTGGTGCTGCTGGCTGCCTGCGGCTGGTTGCGTGCCGACACATCGCGCGTCGTGGTGCTGCTGGTCCTGTTCCTGGGTGGTCTGGGGCGTTCGATGGAGCTGACGTCGCTGACCACCATGAGCTTCTCGGATCTGCCGGAACATCTGAAGGGCAACGGCACCACGCTTGCAACCACCATGCAGCAGATGACCACAAGCCTGGGCGTTGCAGTGGCAGCACTTACGCTGCACAGCGTTGCCGCGCTGCATGGGCACAGCAGTGCGGCTGATTTCCGTGTAGCGTTCTGTGTCATGGCTGCGTTTGCGGCGGCTGCACTGCCTTCGTTTGCGCGCCTTCACCCAGACGCCGGTGCCGCCGTTAGCGGCGCAGCCACCCGTGCCATTGTGTCCCGCGAGTCGGCCTAGGTCCGGTCGCCGTTTGCCTGGAACAGCGTCTGCAAGGCGGACGACCATTCGCCAGGGCTGCTGACCGCCGCGTCAGGGCGGGCGGCATGAAGCCGGACCGGGTCGAGACCGTAGTCGCACCCAAGGCTCAGAGAGCCTGCAGCGCGCGCAGTCTCCACGTCGACGTGTGAATCTCCGACCAGGACCGTGCGTTCGGGAGCGACCTCAAAGCCGCGCAGCAGGGAAGCTTTCTGCATCAGGGTACGCAGACCGAGTGGGTCAGGCTTTTTGGTAGGGAACGAGTCCCCGCCAAAGTTCGCAAAGAAGAAAGGTGAGAGTCCCAGACCATCGCAGATGGAAACCGAAGGGCCTACCGGCTTGTTGGTCAGAATGGCCATTGGAAGCGCAGGATCGGCAATCTGGATCTGCCTCAGTGCCTCAAGCACGCCAGGGTAGACCTTGGTGGTATCCAGTTTGTGTCCGCGGTAGTAGCTCAGAAAGAAGGACAACGCCTGCTTAAGCGCGGTGTCATTGTTTGCTCCGGTAGCTTCCAAAGCGCGCGACAGCAACATGGACGCACCGTCGCCAATGAAGCCTGCGATCTCCTTCTCGTTGAGAGGGAGACGTCCCATGTGGGTCAACGTGGCGTTTACCGAGCTGGCAAGGTCCTGCTGGGAATCTACCAGCGTGCCGTCCAGATCAAACACCAGCAGGTCACATCCGAAGCCGCGCACAGTGCCAGGGTCAGGCATATTTGCGCAACATGCCAAGTACCTTGCCCTGGATAGCCACACGATCCGCAGGTGCAAAGATGGGTGCCATTTCGCTGTTCGAAGGCTGCAGGCGAATCAGATTGCCTTCCTTGTAGTACCGCTTCAGGGTGGCGTCTGAGCCATCCACCAGGGCGACGATGATTTCACCCTCGCGTGCCGTGCTGGTGCGTTCGACCAGAACATAATCGCCGTTCACGATGTGTTCGTCACGCATACTGTCGCCGCGGACCTCCAGGGCAAACACCTCGCGGTTGCCGATGATCTCTGAAAGGGAGATGGTTTCGGCGGTCTCAATGGCTTCGACCGGCTTACCGGCAGCAATGCGACCCAGCAAGGGAAGTTTTTCGCTGCCCTTGCGCGCATTGCGTGGCGACAGAACATCAATCGACCGACTGCGATTGTGTGCCCGCTGCAGCAATCCCTTGTTATGCAGGTTCGTGATGTGCTTATGGACCGTGGCCAACGAGCTAAGGCCGAGCCCAGCGGCTATCTCTTCATACGAAGGGGAGTAGCCCCTGCGCTGAGTAAAGCCTGAAAGGAAGTCAAGCACATCTTTCTGCCGACGCGTAATGGCCATAGCAGCATTGTAGCGAATAAAAAGCGAACCGTGTGGGCTCGAACGGATAAGTCCAACTACCACTTCCTTTTTGGGAAGTCCCACTTTGGTACCACTGACCCCGCGGCTGGTTGACTCCGTCTGCAACACGTGGTCATTCCACAGAGGAATCAGCCATCTTTAGCTGAAGCAGACACCGACCGCAACGTGATTTGCCGACGCAGCCCTGTTTTGATTTTAGGAGACCCATGAAGATCTTAATCGCTGAAGACGACCAAGCTCTATGCGGATTGCTGCACAAAGCCCTGGAAAAGGAAGGTAATGAGGTGCAGTGCGTAACAGACGGCGCCTCTGTTGCGGAGCTCGTCGTGAATGAGCGGCCAGACCTCCTGGTGCTTGATCTGGGTCTGCCAAAGGTGGACGGCATGGATGTTCTGCGAACTCTGGCTGCTTCCGACCTCAACATGTCCATCCTTGTGCTGACAGGCCGAAGCCAGGTTTCCGACAAGATTGCATGCCTGAACATGGGTGCTGACGATTACCTGGTGAAGCCGTTCTCGCTTCATGAACTGGTGGCGCGCTGCCGGGCGCTGCGACGTCGACGGTCCAACCCTGACTTGGGTGTGCTCCGGCATGGCGAACTCCAGATGAACCGGCTGACGCGTGAGGTGACCTTTGCCGGCCGCCCACTGGACTTCACAGCGAAGGAATTTACCCTGCTGGAATACCTGCTCATGCAGCGGGGCCGAGCCGTGTCGCGGCAGGAACTGTTGCGCGAAGTTTGGCGCATGCCGTCTGACACCGGCACTAACGTCGTAGACGTGTACATCAACTATCTCCGCCGGAAGCTGGGGCAGGATCAGGCCGACGGCGTCATTGAAACCGTGCGGGGCGAAGGTTACGCCATTGGATTGAAGGCCATGCCGTCGAAACCGGCTGTGCCTGCTGTCCGCCCATCGCTGTTCCCACACGTGGGTGCCGCATGAGTCAAGCGGAGCCTGCCCCAGCGCATGTTGAAGACGTTCCAGATCAAGGGCAGTTCGACCAATCTGTGGAGGATGCGCTGCACGCGCTGGCGCAGCCTTTGACAGCATTGTCCATCGTGCTGGATCTTGCCTGTCCGGAGTCCGAGCCGGAACTGCTGTCACAGACGCTGGAATGCGCCCGTTCCGAATGCAGACGCGCCATTGCCGCACTGGAGCTTGTGCGCGCCTCTACAAACCAGCGCCGAACTTCTTCGGAGGGACGGAACACACCTATCGGAAAACAGCTGTGAGCGTCCAGGAATCTGCCGTGGTGCGGCAGCGCAGCGCCATTGTGGTAACGCCGGATGTTGATCTCGGCAAGCGTCTTTTCTCCTGCCTTGCAAGCATGCGTTGGACGGTGCTTACTGCAGGCGGCGGTGCGGAGGCCATGGCGCATCTGGCAGCAGAAGCGCCAGAGGCCATGATCGTTGACCACTGGCTGCCAGATCTGGACTTGCCTGAATTTTTGGAGTACGCAGCAGCGCTTTGCCCGCACACAGACGTTCTGCACATGGACGGCAGCCCGGCTTCAGCGGGAGCCAGAAGTACTAGGCGGCACGAACTGCTGCATGCCATTCGCGAGGCGCAGGAACAGGGCGAATCCATCCCCATTGGTGCAGGCGCGCCGCAGGCCACGGGCTCACAGGTTGCTGACCGTTCTCACACCTATCCGCGGCCGCCTGTGCAAGAAGTTCCGAGTACGCCTGTCGTTGTCGGCCGGCCAGCAATTCGGCAAGGCTCTGCAGCCCCCGTGGAAAGCTCTGCCTTGGGGAGTTTGGTACATTCGCCCTCGGCCGCCGTGGAGTGTTACCCGGCTGAGGCCATGGATATCAAGGCCCACCTGCCCGACATGATCGGGGACGCTCACGCGATGGTCGACTTGAGCCGCCTGGTTCGTCTGGTTGCGCCACACGCAGTTACCGTTCTCATCCAGGGTGAAACCGGCACAGGCAAGGAACTTGTAGCCAAGGCTGTCCACCGCCTCAGCACACGCGCGGCCAGGGCCTTTGTTGTTCTGAATTGTGCCGCCATTCCGGAACACCTGCTGGAAGCCGAACTGTTTGGCCATACCCGAGGTGCATTTACGGGAGCCGTAAGCTCACGTGTGGGGCGGATTGAGGCCGCACATGGAGGCACGTTGTTCCTGGACGAGATTGGCGAGATGCCGCTTGCGCTGCAGGCCAAGATGCTGCGCTTTCTTGAGAGTGGGGAGATCCAGAGGGTCGGCGACAACGACGTGTCGCACGTAGATGTTCGGATTGTCGCGGCCACGCACCAGCCACTTGAGGCCAACATCGAGGACAGGCGCTTCCGCCTGGACCTGTATCACCGTCTCGCAGTCTTTCCGGTGGAAGTGCCCGCGCTTCGTGACCGACGGGAGGATATCCCCATGCTGGTGGAGCACTTTCTCCGAAAGTTTGCGGAGAACGCACCGCGCAAGTCGATCACACGCGATGCCCTGGTCGTGCTGCACGAGCAGCGATGGGAGGGGAATGTTCGGGAACTCTACCATGTGGTGCAGCGCGCCGTGATCATGGCTGGCGATGCGCCCGTGATCGCCCCGGAGCACCTGCGCATACGGTCGACTCCCCGGCCGTATTAGAACTGCACCGGAAGTAAGTACTGGGCCGCTCTCAGGAGCGGCCTTCAACATTTGGTGCTTCTTCAAGGAGCCGTTGCCTTCTTGGTGCTCTAAAGATCCGTTAACCACCACGCCCGCATGTGTACGCACCAGATTAGTGCTTCATCACAGGGTGGCAGCAGCTACGTTTCGGCTGTGTGTCACGGCTGCGCTTTACGGCCTGCTCTATGTCTGAAGGTGGCACAGCAGCAGGGCTGCACGCCGCTCGATCTGCCCCACCGTGGCCACACAACCAGCTCTTTATGAACAACTTAGCCTCTAAATCGAACAGATTCCAAACGGGCTCTCCGCGAAGTCTGTGAGTGGCCTAACCGGTGCCGTGGAGGCAATGGCCATGCCCGTGCTTCTTAGCCTATCGACCGGCGAGCTGAAGTTTGCGTTGCGTCGGCCTTTGGTTCAGAAAGTAATCCTCACCATTGGCCAGGCAGGCAGACGGTAGCAGCCAGGGACAACACGTTCAGGAGAAAAGCACCATGGCAGTCTCCACATCGCAGCGCAATGCAACACGGAACACCCTGCTTTCACAGCCTCTGTCAGGGAGCGACGTCATCCCACACAGCCTGCTACCGCTTGGGGGCGCAACCTTGTCTGAGACCGGCTTGCCGGGCGGCGTCAAAGGCAACTCGTCGCTGACGCCCGAAGAGAGGGATCGTCTCCTGCTGGAACACCTGCCTACAGTGCGCTTTGTTGCCCGCAGGATTCATGAGCGGCTGCCGCAGCATGTGGATATGGAAGACCTGGTTTCCGCAGGCATGGTGGGTTTGATCGACGCATTTGCGAAGTTCGACCATGGCAAGCAGGTGCAATTCAAGAGCTATGCGCAGTTCAGAATTCGTGGCGCGATCCTGGACTCGCTTCGCACCCTGGACTGGAGCCCGCGGGAGCTTCGGCGCAAGGGCCGGGCCGTGGAAGAGACCATCCGCGGCTTAACAGCCCAGTTTGGCCGGGCGCCTTCGGAGCAGGAAATTGCGAAGGGCATGGACCTTCCCCTAAGCGACTACCAACAGTTGCTGGGCGAACTGAAGGGTCTGGAAATTGGCAGCCTGAATCTGGAACGGAACGAGGATGGCGGGGACGATGAACTCTCCTACCTGCCAGGAACAGAGAGCGACGAACCCCTATTCCAGTGTCTCAAAGGCGAACTTCGCCAGCGCTTGATCGACGCGATCGAAACGCTCCCCGACAAGGAACGCATGGTTTTGACCCTCTACTACTACGAGGAGCTCACCATGAAAGAGATCGGCCTGACGCTGGGCGTTGTGGAGTCACGCGTCTCGCAGATTCACTCCGCCGCGGTGGTTCGGCTACGGGCGATGATGGCAGATCTTGGGGCGGAAAAGTCAGCCGCGAAGAAACGGAATGCCAAAACAGCTTTGGCGCGCTAGTTGGAAACTGCTTGCACTCAGCATGGTGAAACTCCGCAAAAGGAGAGGAGAAGTCTTACCCGGTCGAGCTGTTCGGCCAGGTGTTTAGAAAAGTCTAAGAGGAATTGATAAAACTACTAATGTCCTAATATTGGCCGCCGATAATCTCAAAAGAGGACACGATGACCAACATTGAGCTGACGGACGCTAAAAATACTCTTAACACCTCCACACCAACGTCGAGACTGGTGTCGGTCGCACATCGAACCGCCACCAGGGGAATGGCTGGGATGCAGCGTAATATGAGAGTTATGCAGGTAAAGCAGCCTGAAACTCCGCTGGCATCCCTCCCAGTCGATCCGGACGTCAGGATGGACAAGGTCAACGCGCTGCGTGCAGCAATTCTGAACGGCACGTACTATGTCCCGGCCTCGGCTCTGGCTGAAAAGCTCATCGAGAGCTTGACGGGCCGTTCGTAAATTTGTCCGATCACCCTTCTGGCTGCCCTTCTTAGCTGCTCGCCCGCAGGTTGGTCGGTGCGCCTGCGGTAATGTTCCAGCCAAATGCAAGTGGTGCTACTCAGACGCGAGCGTCTTCCTCCGTGGAAGCGGCACCGTGATGAGGCGTATCTCGCTTGGCCCACAACCGTGTTGCTTAGGTACTTATTAATGACAGGGAAGTAGTTACAGGGCAAAGCCAGGGATCCGCATGCCACGAAGCTTCGGCGCGTTTGGAAAGTTCTTTCCAAGCGCGACTTTTCTTGTCTGCCTTGGCAGTCCGTCATCAAGCTCGGAACAAGTAAGTTCGACCTGAATCGCTACTTCAAAAGTGGTCCATACCTGTTGCGGCTCTGCGGACAGCCACGTGCCGGATCTGCCTGCATCGAGCTTCGCTCACCCCATTTGATCTGAACGCGTTTCACGCGATCGACACGATGACGCGAGGGCCTATGGAGTAGGCTGCTCACAGGCGAAGCTATGAACGTACTTGTACTGAACGGCGGTTCGTCATCGACGAAGTTCTCGGTCTTCGTGGTCGAAGTGGAAGGCGGCGAGCCGCATCTGCTGCTGGATGGGGAACTTACCAAGATTGGTCAGAAACAGGCGACGCTCGTTATGAGCACGCCGGCTCAGGCGTCTCACCAGAAGTTGGTAGAAGGTACAGAGGCGCCGGAGGGTGCCGTCGCTGCAGTGCTGGATGCAGTCGCCGATGCAGCCGTCGGTAAAGTGGACGCGGTGGGCTACAGGATCGTCCATCCTGGGCCACGGATTCATGATCATGTCCAGATCACGCATGAGGTATTGAAGGAGCTGGATGCTGCGGCAACCTTTGCTCCTCTACACGATCCAGGGGCGATGACGATGGTCCGCGAGACAATGCGGCGGATGCCTGACGTGCCACACGTCGCCTGCTTCGACACGGTCTTTCACGGAACGATGCCCGAAGAGGCGACTGTCTATGCAATCCCGGGAAATCTGCGTGCGCTTGGATTGAAGCGGTATGGCTTTCACGGCTTGAGTTGTGAGTCCGCTCTAAGGCAGATGCGGCGGCTCGGGTCGTTGCCGCCGCGGATGGTGATTGCCCATCTGGGCAGCGGATGCAGTGTGACTGCTGTACAGGATGGTCTTTCGCTCGATACCACCATGGGACTGACCCCCACGGGAGGTGTGGTGATGGGCACCCGGCCCGGTGATGTGGACCCCGGGCTGCTGCTGTACCTGGTACGGCAGCAGGATGCCACGGCCAACACTGTGGAGCAGATGCTGAACCATCACGCTGGAATGGTGGCGCTCACCGGTCTGCCCAACGACATGAAGGCTGTACGCGTGGCCGCTAGCAACGGAAATGCTGCAGCCCTGCTGGCTCTAAAGGTTTTTACGCGCAGTGTGTGTAAAGCAATTGGCAGCTTTGCGTGGCTCCTGGGCGGCTTGGACGCGATCGTCTTTACGGGCGGCATTGGGGAACATGATGCAGCAACGCGCGCCGAAATATTGCAAGGCACGGACGCATCGCTTGACCATTTCTTAAGCCAGACGCAGGATGCTGAGGCTAGACGGATTAGTGACTCAAACTCAAAAACGGCGGTCTTCGTCGTCACCGCACAGGAAGACCTTGTCATAGCCCTCCACGTGAAGCGCATTGTTTCGGTAAACGCATAAGAACCAAACCCTGGTGCCGAGGTTCGGCATGGCTAGAGGTTCCGCACATGAGTTCTACTGCTTCCATTTCCCCTACGGATGTTTTTTCCATCGACGAACAACGCAAGATCGATGCGTACTGGCGCGCGTGTAATTACCTCTGCGTGGGCATGCTGTACCTGGTAGCGAATCCTCTGCTGCGTGAACCGCTCAAGCCGGAACACATCAAGAACCGCCTGCTGGGGCACTGGGGTTCCGATCCCGGCCAGACGTTTGTGTGGGTTCATCTGAATCGGCTGATCCGGAAGTATGACCTCAACATGATCTACATAGCCGGCCCTGGACACGGCGCACCTGCGACGCTTTCCAACAGCTACCTTGAGGGCGTGTACTCGGAGGTCTACCCCGACAAGAGCGAGAACCTTGAAGGTCTGCAGAAGTTCTTCAAGCAGTTTTCGTTTCCCGGCGGCATTGGCAGCCATTGCACGCCAGAGACGCCAGGATCGATCCATGAGGGTGGCGAACTCGGCTACAGCGTCTCGCACGCGTTTGGCGCGGTCTTCGACAATCCAGACCTGATCGCGGCTGTCGTCGTGGGCGATGGTGAGGCAGAGACCGGGCCACTGGCAACGTCATGGCATTCCAACAAGTTTCTGAACCCGGTACAGGATGGCGCGGTTCTCCCGATCCTGCATTTGAACGGCTACAAGATCGCCAACCCCACCATTCTGGCGCGCATTACGCCGGAAGAACTGGAGAGCCTGTTCCGCGGATACGGCTGGAATCCGTACGTGGTGGAGGGTGACGATCCTGCCGTAATGCACCCGAAGATGGCCGCCGTGACCGATCAGTGCATCCAGGAGATCCGCGCCATCCAGGCGAATGCCCGCAGTGCTGCGCCGGGTATGGCCATTGAGCGACCGCGCTGGCCCATGATCATTTTGCGCACGCCCAAAGGTTGGACCTGCCCGAAGGAGATCGACGGCCACAAGCTGGAAGGTTCGTGGCGAGCGCACCAGATGCCAATCCTCGACCCTGTAACGAACCCGGCCCACCTGAAACTGGTGGAAGGCTGGATGCGGAGCTACCGGCCTGAAGAACTGTTCGATGAAAACGGCACACTGCTGGCGGAATTGAAAGCGATGGCACCATCGGGCGACCGCCGCCTGACTGCAAATCCGCATGCCAACGGTGGCAAGCTGCGCAAGCCCATGGACCTGCCAGACTTTGCGGATTACGCCGTGAAGGTGGAGCAGCCGGGGAAAACCATGCTGTCTTCAACCGATACGCTGGCCCATTTTCTGCGCGATGCGATGCGCAAGAACATGAACAGCTTTCGCGTGTTTGGCCCGGATGAGACGGCGTCCAACAAACTGCAGGCGATTTACGAAGGCAGCCACGGCAAGGCCTGGATGGCAAGACTGTTGCCGGAGGACGCGGACGGCGGCGACCTTTCAACCTCTGGCCGCGTAATGGAAATGCTGAGCGAACACACGCTGGAAGGCTGGTTCGAAGGTTATGTGCTGACCGGCCGACACGGCTTCTTTTCGAGCTACGAAGCGTTCGTCCACATCATCGATTCCATGTTCAACCAGCATGCCAAGTGGTTGGAGAAATCGAAGCTTGAACTCCGCTGGCGCATGCCTATCTCCTCCATCAACCTGCTGATTACTTCGCTGGTCTGGCGGCAGGATCATAACGGCTTTACGCACCAGGACCCCGGCTTCCTCGACATCGTCACCAACAAGAGCCCGGAAGTGACGCGCATCTACCTTCCACCCGATGCGAACTGCCTGCTTAGCGTGGCGGACCATTGCCTGCGCAGCGTGGATTACATTAACGTCATCGTGGCCGACAAGGCAGAGCACCTGCAGTACCTGACCATGCCGCAGGCGATCGATCACTGCACCCGTGGCATTGGCACGTGGGACTTTGCCAGCAACGATGAAGGCGGGGAACCGGATGCCGTGATCGCGTGTGCGGGTGACATTCCCACTTCAGAGGCGCTGGCTGCCGTGGCCATCCTCCGGGAACGCTGCCCGGACGTGAAGATCCGCTTTGTGAACGTGGTCGACCTGTTCCGCCTGATGCCCGAGCGTGAACATCCCCACGGCCTGTCTGAGCGCGAGTTTGACAGCCTGTTTACTACAGACAAGCCGGTCATTTTCAACTTCCACGCCTATGCCGCTCTCATCCACAAGTTCACCTACAAGCGCAAGAATCATGACAACTTCCACGTGCGCGGCTACAAGGAAAAGGGCAACATCAACACGCCGCTGGAACTTGCCATATTGAACCAGGTGGATCGTTTCAACCTTGCCATTGACGTGATCGACCGAGTGCCAAAGCTGCAGTCAGCGGCAGCACACACAAAGCAGTGGCTGCAGGACCAGATCATCGAGTGCGTGAACTATGCGCATGTAAATGGCATCGACGCGCCGGCACTTAGAAACTGGACTTGGGATGGCACCTCAACCAAGTGAGGTGAGGTGCACAGCACTTACAAACTTTGTCTGCGAACCAGACGCAGCCGACGTACACTTGCCGATGTGATTGGAGCATTACAGTTCTTGTGGAACGCTACGCGCGGCGCTCGCTTGCGACCCTGGCGTAGCCCTTACCTGCGCTGGCGCGTCGAAACGTACTCTGGCATGCATGCAGAAGATATCGGTCTGCGACACATGCTTAGTTTTCTATGGCTGCAAAAGAAGCAGTTCCTGCGCTTTCTCCGGTGGACAGAACAGATCCGGCAGGAAAGCAAACGGCAACGGGTGTAGCAAGTGGTAGCAAGTGTTATCCTTTGACTAGACCAAATTGGCTTTCTGATCAGGAGTACCGCAATACCGTGCTGGCAACGCTAAAGAAGAACGACATCATCACGAAGTATCGTGTACACGATACCGATACCGGCAGCCCTGAGGTGCAGATTGCAATCCTCAGTGAGCGCATTGGACAGCTAACCGAGCACTTCAAGACGCATAAGAAAGATCATGGCTCGCGTCGTGGTTTGCTGATGCTTGTCTCGAAGCGCCGCAGCCTTCTGGATTACCTGAAGAAAACTGACGCTGATCGTTATCGTGACGTGATCGGTAAGCTGGGAATCCGTAAGTAGGCTTCCTGGATCTCCTGGTGCTTTCCCCTACATCGCAGAGCGAGGGCCGCACATCAACGTCACAGACGTATCTTTCCGCATGGCCGGGGTTCAACCATCCCGGCCCGGCGCCCCTCATCCCGAGAGGCTATGCAGATTGATTGTGCCTCCGATTAGCGCTCCTCATCTTGTTGGCATTCCTGTCGACTGTTCCATCCCCCCATTCTTTTCTGATCGGCCTTCCTCCGCGCGTGTGTTGACCGCGACACGGAAGACGATCCGCGTGCATCGCAAGGCAGGATGCCGCATGCAACTTCCCACATACAAACTAAAGAGAGAACAACCGCTATGAAGCAGGAGATTACCGTTGAGCTCGCCGGTGGCAAGCGCATCACATTCGAGACGGGCCGCATTGCAAAGCAGGCCTCTGGAGCAGCATTTGTAAGCTGTGGTGACACCGTGGTGTTGGCAACCGCGGTTGGCGCACCCGAGCCGAAAGAAGGCATCGACTTTTTTCCGCTTACCGTGGAGTACCGCGAAACCAGCTACGCAGGTGGACGCATTCCGGGCGGTTTTATCAAGCGCGAAGGCCGTCCTTCTGAAAAGGAAATTCTTACCTCTCGCCAGATCGACCGTCCGATACGTCCGCTGTTTCCTGAGACGTATCGGAATGAGACCCAGGTTGTGGCGTTTGTATACTCCGCCGACCGTGAAAACGATCCGGATGCAGTCGCGATCAATGCCGCAAGCTGCGCCATCGCCCTGTCCGACATTCCGTTTGAAGGCCCCATTGGCGCCGTGCGTGTTGGCCTGGTTGACGACCAGTTCGTCGTAAACCCGACCTACGCGGAGCGTGCGAAGAGCCAGCTGAACATCATGGTTGCCGGTACCAAGGACGGCATCGTCATGGTCGAGTCGGGCGCGAAGGAAGTTTCCGAAGAAAAGGTTGTCGATGCGATCGAGTTCGGTCACGAACAGGTCAAGCTGATCTGCGCGAAGATCATGGAACTGGTCGGCCTCGCCGGTAAGGCGAAGCGCGCCGTCAAGCCAATCGAGCAGGACGTTGAGTTTGCAAGCCAGCTGAAGTCGCAAGTAGGCGAGCGTCTGACAGACGCCGTTGATACCCAGAAGTACGACAAGATCGCCAGCTACGCAAAGATTAAAGAACTCAAGGACGAGCTGAAGAAGGCCCTGCCGGAAGGCGATGCTGCCGCTGGCAAGAAGCTGGGCAAGTACTTTGAGCAGCTGCGGGAGAACATCTTCCGCGAGCAGGTTCTGAAGGATCGCATCCGCCCGGACCGCCGCGCCTTTGACCAGGTTCGCCAGATTGACATTGAAGTCGGTATCCTGCCGCGTCCTCACGGCTCCGCGCTGTTTACTCGCGGCGAAACCCAGGCCATTGTCACCGCGACCCTGGGCACGGGCGACGACTCACAGCGCCTGGAGTCGTACGAAGGCGAGCAGAAGCGCCGCTTCATGCTGCATTACAACTTCCCGCCGTATTCCGTTGGTGAGGTTGGACGCATGACCGGAACCGGTCGGCGTGAGATCGGTCATGGTGCACTCGCTTACCGCGCCATCGAAGCCGTTCTGCCGGACGAGAAGGATTCTCCTTATACCTTGCGCGTGGTCTCCGACATCACGGAGTCGAACGGCTCATCTTCCATGGCGACCGTTTGTGGCGCGTCGCTGTCGTTGATGCACGCAGGCATCAAGCTGAAGGCATCTGTCGCAGGTATTGCGATGGGGCTCGTGAAGGAGGGCGATGATTACGCCGTCCTGACCGACATCGCCGGTGCGGAAGATCATTACGGCGACATGGACTTCAAGGTAGCCGGTACGCGTGAAGGCATTACCGCGCTGCAGATGGACATCAAGATCATGGGGATCACACCCCAGATCATGCGCGAAGCTTTGGCCCAGGCCAAGCGGGCACGCATCTTCCTGCTCGACAAAATGGATGCGGTGATCGCTGGTGCACGTGAAGAGAAGTCACGCTTTGCTCCGCAGATCAGGACGCTGCAGATCCCCACGGACAAGATTCGTGACCTGATCGGACCGGGCGGCAAGATCATCCGCGGCATCATCGAGGCCACGCAGGTCAAGATCGATGTGGACGATTCGGGCAAGGTGGACATCTCGTCCAGCGATCCGGAAGGCCTCGCACGCGCAATCCAGATGATCAGCGACATCACGGCTGTGCCAGAGGTAGGCAAAACTTACTTGGGCAAGGTCGTTCGGCTCGCCGAGTTTGGTGCCTTTGTTGAGATTTTCCCGGGCACTGACGGCCTGCTGCACGTTTCTGAGATCGCGGAGCACCGCGTCAAGGAAGTCAAGGACGAGTTGCGCGAAGGCGATCAGATCCTGGTGAAGGTGCTGACGATCGAAGGCAATCGCATCAAGTTGTCACGCAAGGCAG
>JBPBPZ010000135.1:0-27105 GCA_050954525.1 Janthinobacterium lividum | reverse complement strand
CTGTAGGTATTTTCGTCGCGCCATCGGACGAAGTCGTGCGTTTCGGAGTGAACACATCGCTAAGCTTTCCGGCAAGCGAGATCCAGAGTTATACCGAAGTAAAAGATGGTCCTGATCGGCTCACGGTGAACTTCATGGGTTTGTCGACGATGAACGGGCCGCTGCCTCATCCTTACTCTGAACTGTTGCTGGAACGTGTCCGGGCAAAAGATCATGCCATGGGCGAGTTCTTCGACATCTTCAACCACCGCATCATTTCTCTTTTCTACCGGGGTTGGAAAAAGTACCGCTTCTACATTGCATACGAACAGTCTCGCGGCCAGGATGATCTTGTAACGCGTTCGCTCTACGACTTGTTGGGGCTTGGCACCCAGGGTCTTCGCGACCGCATGCCCATCGACGATGAAACAACCATTTACTATGCTGGCCTTCTGACACAGAACCGGCGGACCGCGCAGGGCTTGAAACAGATTCTTAGTGACTTCTTCAAGGTTCCGATTCATGTTTCTCAGTTCACCGGCACCTGGAACCTGCTGGCCGCGTGCGACCGCACATGCCTCAACTTTGGTCGCGATGATTCTGAACGGCTGGGCTTTGCCACAGTTGTGGGCGACGAGGTCTGGGATCAACAGGGTACCTTGACGGTTCGGATCGGCCCCATGCCGCTCGACCAGTACATCGACTTTTTACCGGGTGCGAGTGGCTATGTGCAACTAGCCGCATGGCTACGCTTCTATAGTCGGCAGGAGTTTGCTTTTGTTGTGCAGCTTGTACTCAAGCGAGAAGATGTACCTGCCGTTCTGATGACTTCTGAACAGGACAAGATGTCGGCACTCGGGTTCGCGACGTGGCTGAAGACCAAGTCACTTGATCGCGATCCTGGAGAAGCCAGCTATAGGATTTACTAACTTCTTACAAGGGATAAGAGACGATGCCACTGAACTTGAAGTCGCTGATCGGAAAACTGAATGGACCTACGCGCAGCACCATGGAAGCTGCTGCAGGTTTGTGCATGTCTCGCACGCATTACGACATTGAAATCGAACACTACTTGCTAAAGTTGCTGGACAGCCCGGATACCGATGTTCCCCTGATCCTGAAGCAGTATGGCGTCGATCAATCGAAGTTGACTGCAGAGCTCACACGAAGTCTCGATCTGCTCAAGACCGGCAATGCGCGTAGTCCAGCATTCAGCCCCATGCTGCTGAAGATGTTCACGGACGCCTGGTCGATTGGATCGATTGACTACGGTGCAGCACAGATTCGGACTGGATTCACACTGCTGTCATTGCTCACGAATGACGAACTATCGCGCGCTACACGCGACATCGGCAAAGAATTGCAAAAGATTCCAGCCGAAGGTCTGCGGCAGGATTTCATGCTGGTGACGAGCGCATCCGCCGAGCAGCAGGCCCAGCAATCTGCTGCGCCTGACATTGCTCAGTCCGTGCAGAACCAGGAACTTAAAGCACCCACAAAGACGCCACATCTCGATCAGTACACCGTCAACATGACGGCGAACGCAAAGGCTGGGAAGATTGATACAGTGCTTGGGCGTGACCACGAGATCCGTCAGGTTGTCGACATACTCATGCGTCGTCGCCAGAACAATCCCATCCTTACCGGCGAAGCAGGCGTTGGAAAGACAGCCGTCGTAGAAGGGTTTGCATTACGCATTGCAGAAGGCGATGTGCCGCCACCCTTGCGGCAGGTGCAATTACACAGTCTCGATTTGGCCCTGCTGCAGGCTGGTGCCAGCGTCAAAGGCGAATTTGAAAACCGCCTGAAAGGCTTGATTCAGGAAGTGAAGTCCTCGCCCCATCCAGTGATCTTGTTCATTGACGAGGCGCACACAATGATCGGTGCGGGTGGACAGGCAGGGCAGAACGATGCCGCAAATCTGCTGAAGCCCGCCCTTGCACGTGGTGAAATGCGCACGATCGCTGCCACCACTTGGTCTGAATACAAGAAGTTCTTTGAGAAGGATGCCGCTCTGGCACGCCGCTTCCAGGTCGTCAAGGTAGAGGAGCCATCTGAGACGCAGTGCGCCACGATGCTTCGTGGCCTGGTGGGAGCTATGGAGAAGCACCATGGACTTCGTGTACTGGACGAAGCGGTAACATCGGCCGTACGCCTGTCCCATCGCTACATGGCCGGCCGCCAACTGCCAGACAAAGCGGTCAGCGTACTGGACACGGCTTGCGCAAGGCTTGCACTCGGCCAGAACACCATCCCACCAGCCGTTGAAGATGCGGGGCGTCGCATCGCAGATCTTGAAACACAACAACGGGTATTGGCGAGGGAACAGCTGACTGGCGCCAACCATGCTGAGCGGCTCACCGAAATTGAAACTTCCTTGATTTCCGCACAGGAAGAACTTGAGTCCTTAAAGGAGCGCTGGGGCAAGGAGCTTGACCTTGTGAACCGCATCCGTGGGATGCGGCAGTCGCTTGAGGAGGCGGGATCAAAGCCCCCTGTGAATGGAGAAGGACCGGCGTCACTGAATGCACTGGCTGCACTGGAAGAGGAACTATCTCAATTGCAGGGCGACACCCCGCTGATGCGTGTCGCCGTGGACAGCCAAGTCGTAGGCGAGGTCATCTCTGCGTGGACCGGGATTCCTCTGGGCAAGATGGTCAAGGACGAGATCGCAACCGTTTTGCAGCTTGATGAGTTCCTGAAGCGGCGGGTCATTGGCCAGGATCATGCAATGGCATCTATCGCCCAACGGATTATTACTTCACGAGCAAGTCTCGACGACCCAGGTAAGCCGGTCGGGGTCTTCATGCTCGTGGGACCCAGCGGTGTGGGAAAAACAGAAACTGCGCTGGCACTTTCAGATCTGCTTTACGGTGGTGAGCGCAACCTGATCAGCATCAACATGTCAGAGTTTCAGGAGGCGCACACCGTCTCGACGTTGAAGGGTTCACCTCCGGGCTACGTTGGTTATGGCGAGGGTGGGGTGTTGACCGAGGCGGTGCGTCGTCGTCCGTATTCTGTTGTCTTGCTTGACGAAGTAGAAAAGGCACACCCAGATGTTCTCGAGCTTTTCTTCCAGGTGTTCGACAAGGGCAACATGGAGGACGGCGAAGGCCGCTCAATCGACTTCAAGAACACGGTGCTAATCCTGACAAGCAACGCAGCGACGGACACGATGATGAAGTTAACTGCCGATCCGGAGACAATGCCGTTTCCAGAGGCTTTGGTAGCAGCCATCAAGCCGGAATTGGACAAGGTTTTTAAACCCGCGTTCCTTGGCCGTATGCTAATCGTTCCTTATCTACCTGTGCGTGATGAAGCCTTGAAGCAGATCATTCGATTGAAGCTCCGCAAAATACAACGGCGTTTGCTCGAGAACCACAAAGTGACCATGAACTACGATGAGGCACTCTTGCAGTCTGTCGCCGCTCGTTGCACAGAAGTCGAAAGCGGTGCTCGGAACGTCGACAACATCCTCTCCAACACCATGTTGCCCGAAGTTTCACGAGCACTGTTGAGCCGAATGGCAGAAGGGGAGCAGAGCCAGTCAATCCAGGTGGGCGTGTCGCCCGAAGGTGATTTCACCTACGCCTGGGATGCGGTCACAGCATAGCGCACCTTGTACCCTGGGAGAAACTTGCCCGAACCGAGAGCTAATCTGCTCTTACAAGAAGGGCGGTCACACGCATGACAACTTACGCGCACACGGACCGGCTGCTATCGCTGACTACGCCGCTGGGAGCAGATGTGCTCCTGGCGGAGTCTTTCCGCTGTACCGAAGCGATCTCAGACTTGTTTGATATGACCGTGGATGTACTTGCCCCGCTTGGCACAGCAGTAGTACCTGCGGACCTGATCGGAAAACGTCTGACGCTGTCGCTGGAGGTGGACGATGAAGGATCCCAGCGCAATTTCAACGGCATCATCGCCAGTATTGAGTCACTTGGCGGAGATTCAGACTTCAACCAGTATGGCTTCCGCGTCGTGCCCAGCCTTTGGCTGCTCACATTAAATACACAGACGCGCGTCTTTCAGAACCTGAGTGTGATCGACATCGTGAAGCAGGTACTTGGTACCTACAGCATTACGCCGACGGACGACACACAGGCCACGTACACCACACTTGAATACTGCACACAGTATCGCGAAAGTGACTATCGCTTCATCTCGCGCTTGTTAGCACAATCGGGTGTCTTCTTCTACTTCACGCATACGGCTTCTGACCACGCGATAGTGCTGGCAGACGTTTCAGCACAGTCACCGGCGTGTGCCGTGGCAGCAGATTTCCGGCACGCGGCAGGCGATGGAACCGCCGGCTTCTATCAGCCAGTAGTTCACCGCTTTTCTTCTAAGTCCGCGCTGGCTACCGGCCTTCATAAGTTTTGGGATTACCGCTTTTCACAGTACGCTGTGTCAGCCAGCTCCAGTGAATCGGATACCAAATCTCCACTTGGATCCAATTCTCACGAATTCTATGACTACGCGGATGGACCTTCCGCCTATCTGAAGACAGACAAGGGTGATGGGAATGTGGTCACGCTGCAGACCTTTCTCCAGAATGTGAATCGTGATGCACAGGACGCCGAAGGTGTGTCCGCGTCAGGCGAATCCTACGCAAGCACCATGCAGGCTGGTTACACGTTCAATCTTTCGGAGTACCCGCAGGCAGACGTTAATACCAAGTACCTTTTGACACGGGTTCTTCATACAGGTCGGCAGCGGCCCAGTTATCGCGCAGAAAACCTGGTGACGGGGCCGCAGTACCAAAACCAATTTGAGGCGCTCCCATCCAGCGTTGTGTACCGCCCTTCAGTTCGCTTCGCCAAGCCGCGCGTACAAGGTGTGGTGACAGGCAGGGTGGTCGCACCCTCTGGTGATGATTCATATCTGGATAAGTACGGTCGCGTGTGCGTGCAGTTCTGGTGGGACAGAACACGCAAGCCAAATACTGCAGACAACACCTTGCTGCGGGTGGCTCAACAGTGGGCCGGTAAAGGATGGGGAACCTACTTTTGGCCGCGCCTTAATGACGAAGTGCTGATTGATTTCCTTGACGGAGACCCGGACGCACCTATTGTTGTTGGTTCACTTTATAACGGAACAAACATGCCTCGCTACGATCCGGCGGCGCAGTACACGCGCTCCGGCATCCTCACACAATCTTCCAAGAACGGCGCTGCCGCAACTGCCAACGAACTGCGCTTCGATGACTTAAAGGGCTCGGAGCAGATCTTCCTGAATGCAGAGAAGGACCTCGACATTCACGTTGAGAACGACTGGCACAACCAAATCGACAAAGATCACCATGTCACCATCAAAGGCGATCACTTTGATGCGATTACCGGGGCCAGTCACAGCAAGGTAACAAAAGATCGTCTTGCTGAGATTGCCGGTGATACGCACTTGAAAGTCGCTGGAAAGCAGACAGAGGACATCGGTGGAGACGCCAGCGAGAAGATCGGCGGAGATCATTTTTACGCGGCGGGCGGAGCCGCGCACATCGATGTCACCTCGGCGCTCAATCAGAAAGTCGGCACCACATACTCGTTACAGGTGGGCGAGAACCACTACAGCAAAGCGGGAGCAGTCTTTGTCATTGATTCCGGACAGGAAGTACACATTAAAGGTGGGATCAAGGTCGTGATTGAAGGAGGCATGGGCGTCTGCCTGTCTGGGCCGGGAGGCTTTATCGCAATTGGGCCCACGGGCATCGACATTTCAGGCATCATGGTCAACATCAACAGTGGTGGGGCAGCGCTTCAGGGTTCGCCTGCGACGCCGCAAGGTCCGCAGGCACCCACTGCACCTACTGCCCCCACGGCGCCTACCTGGCCCGGGGATGATCCCCGCAGCACTTAGCTTGGTTGTGCAATTACCTGAGCAGATGTCGGCTTGAAGTAGTTCAGTCCAATAGCTTGATATGATCACGCTGACCCGGGTTTGAGGATCTGCACGGTGCATTTCCACGATCAGGATTAAACGTGTAGGTACATGAGCGAGGCACAGCAAAGGCATACGTTGCGATGACACGAGCGGAACAACAGCAAGCCGATATCGAAGCCGTTCTTGGCGATAAGTACCACGTGCTGTGCCGTGTGGGCGGCGGCGGCATGGCGCAGGTACTGCTGGCCCGGCATCGGCTTCACGGCGGGCTGTTCGCAGTCAAAATACTAGCCGATCACCTAGCGCAGGATCCAAACATTGTCGCCCGCTTTAAGCAGGAAGCGACCACGGCTGCATCTCTCTCAGGCCACCCCAACATCGTTCCGATCTTCGACATCGGCGAAGGCCATGGCCTGCATTACCTCGTGATGCAATTCGTCTGTGGTGAGGACCTTTCCAGTTATATCCGCAGGGAAGGAAGGCTCAGCCCATCAGCAGCGGCCAGCGTGATAGCGCAGGCTGCGGAAGCATTGGCCTGGGCTGAAACCCGGCGCGTTGTGCATCGCGATCTGAAGCCGGCGAACATTCACCTGGACACTGCTGGCCGCATCAAAATTCTAGATTTCGGAATCTCCAAGATCACGGACATCGCCGATGGTCTGACTCGGCCAGGCGAGGCGTTAGGTACACCCTTCTACATGAGCCCTGAGCAGATCCGCGGCGAGGGCTGCGATGTCCGCAGCGATCTTTACTCCTTGGGTGTCGTTTTTTTTGAATTGCTCACTGCGCATCGCCCATTTGAGAATGAGTCTGCCACTGCGATCCAGATGGCTCACCTTTCCACACCGGCTCCCTCGGTCCTGTCGCACGACGCGACATTGCCACCCATGTGCGATCACATCATTCAGAAGCTGCTGCGCAAAGATCGTACCGAGCGCTACAGCAGCGCACAGGAACTTTTAGCGGAATTGCACGCAAATGGGGCAAGTTCCGGGCCTTCGTCACTGCGACCGCAGGTGGATGCCTCGCTCGCAGAAAAGATCAACGAAGCGCCCACGCCAGGTGGCTGCGTTTCCGAGACGCGGGCGAATGTACCTGCACCAGGAGCGCGCACGATAGAGGAGTCACTGCCGGTAACAGGTACACACCAACCGGCTGTTGCTGCCGCTTCTGTCATCACAGAGGCGGAGCAAACGCCCCGATCCAAGTGGGTTTTGGTGGGCCTGGGATCTGCCGGTGTCCTACTTGTTGCCTTGGTCGGCCTCCTGGCGACGTACCGTTCTCAAGAGAAGCACACGAGCAAAACTGCCGTTGCTTATGTGCAACCAGCGCCAACGATCAGTGACGAACGAGGAACCATGCTGTTGGTCCCTTCAGGCGACTTCTTGTACGGCTCCGCTGCCGCGGATTCGCCCAATCCGCAGCAGCGGATTGCTCTGGCTGCTTTCTACATCGATGCGACAGAGGTCTCGAACGCGCAGTACCGCAGCTTTGCAGCAGCAACCGGGCGACCGTTAACTCCGCAAATGCAGAGTGCAGCTTCGGATGACCCAGTCAGTAACATTTCGCAACTGGATGCGGCAGCATATGCAGCCTGGGCTGGAAAGCGACTGCCGACGGAGCAGGAGTGGGAGAAAGCGGCGCGGGGAACCGACGGACGTCCATTCCCCTGGGGTACGCAGCCATGGGTCGAGGGTGTGCCGGATCATCTGCAGCCGGTGACTTCTTTTCCGGAGCGCAGAAGCCCTGTCGGTGCATTCAACATGGCAGGAAATGTATGGGAGTGGACCAGTTCTACTTACACTCCTAACGCAGCAGAATTGACTGACATGGAGCGGACGCTTCACACAGCCAGCTTCAGCAACGTATGGCCGCGCATCAAGGGTGGCAGCTTTTCGCCTGGCGGCAGCCGAGGGTTTAGCGTGTATTTACGCCGGGGCTTTCCTGCGGATCAGCAGTCAGCCTTGATAGGCTTTCGTTGCGCGAAGAGTGTGCCCGATGCACAAAGTTTAGGAGCAAGGTAGAGATCTATGCGACGTTCCATGTTTTATCTGGGTCTTGCGGTATACATCATGCCTGTCCTGTACGGGCAACAGTTGACCCCACGCGACGCGTTCTGGTCGGCCAGCGACCTGGTTTCCGTTTCTGCCAACCCTGCGGCGAAGCCAGTCGCACGCAGTTCCCGGCTTTCCACGCCCACTCAACGACCACCCTCTCGTGCTACGGGCAGCCGGCCCCGTGATCCCCAGGCTACCGCACAGATGGTTTCGCTGAATGGTTACGGCGAACGGCCGCACCTGGTCCAAACCAGCCTCAAGACGCAGCAGATGGGACTCCGCTACTCCGTTCTGAAGCAGCGGGAAGACGGCACCTTTGCAGAGACGTCAGCAGGTGAAACCTTCCATGAAGGAGATCTGCTTCAGCTCAGCATCATGAGTAACGAGCCCGGCTACCTCTATGTTATTCAGCAGGGTTCCTCAGGGAGCTGGTCGCCTCTCTTCCCAGGTGCACAGTCGGTCTCCAATCGCCTGGAACCGGGTAAGCCATACCAGATTCCCGGGACTCGGCAGACTTTTCGCGTTGATAACCACCCAGGAACTGAAAAGCTTTTTGTCGTGCTAAGCCGGGAGCCGCTGGATGATTTGGGCGGGGCCGTGGACAGGTTGAAACATTCTTCCGAACCAGCATCAAAACCCGCGCGAGTTCCGGAGGGTGGGCAGTTGCTTGAAGCGAGCAACCACATCCCTGATGAGATTGTGCAACGGCTAGCCAGCCGAGATTTGACCCTTGTCACAGAGCAAAAGGTGGATGACAAGAACAAGCCTGCGGACTCTGGCGAGAAGGCAGTCTATGTTGTTGCGAAGCAGGAGAGTACATCACAAGCTCATGAGATCGTTGCAAGCATCCTGCTGAACCACCAGTAACAACTAGTGCGCCTGTGACAATGCCGTATCGATCCGGCTGATGTAGGTACGTGCGCGATTGGCTTGTTCCGTGTCGGGATTCGCGGCGACCACTTGCTGAAAGTGCGTTCTGGCAGCACTTAAAAACGCGGGAGATGACTGCTCATTTGATCGCTCCACATAGATCATGGCGGTGCGGTAATGAGCCAGCATGTCGTTCGGCATGTAGACCAGGGCTTTTTGACAAAGTGGAAGGGCGGCAGCGTAGCGTTTCAGCATCTCTTCGCACTCGCACAAGCCTAGATTGGCGGAACCCCGCTGTTCTTTCCAAATGTCCGCCTGCGCCGCGCGGCTTTTCTTGCCGGCTCCAATCAGGTAGCCCACCAGGTAGTAGTTCAATTTACCCGCTGTCCCGGAATCGAAATTCGTTAGCTCAAGATAGCGCGCGTACTCCGTCTCGGCCTCAAGGGGCTGATTCAAGTGACGCTCACACTCGGCCAGCCAGAAGTGTGCTTCGCCATTGTTCGGTGTGAATCGTACCGCCTTTGCAGCGGAGTCTCTACACGGGCCGAAAGCTGATTTGCGCGCATAGGCCTGCGAGAGTAAGTACCAGGCGACGCCGCTTTCACCATTCCTGCGAGTGACGAAATCCAACTGTCGCGTAGCTTCATCCAGATCAGCCTGATCCAGCAGTGCTGCCGCATAGCTCGTCCGGGCTTCAAGGTAATCCGGATCGATGTCGATGGCTTTGCGGAATGAGGCTAACGCGTCGTTATCCTGAAACAGCGCCTGCTGAACCCGCCCAAGATAAACATAAGGAGCACTATAGGTAGGATCAAGGGCGATTGCCTTTCGGAAATCATCTGCTGCCTTGCGGTAGTTGGCCTCATACCCGTTTCTATAAGCCACAATGCCTTGGTCTAGCAGGTCGACTGCAGCCTTGTTATGCGTTCTTGCAATAAGGATGTGCAAGCTGATGGTAGTTGCCTGTCCCGGATACACCTGCTGCTCACGGGGGCCATCCGGCTCATAGCCAAGGTGCACACCTTTAATCGTGTGCGTACCGGGTGCAACGCCAGGCAGCTTCAGCGAGACGCCCTTCTTTACAGTGCCGGCATTTTTACCGTCAATCCAAACCTCGGTATCATCCATGTTCGATTCGATCACAAGGCTGCCGAACTGTGGCTGTGGAGGCACACTCAGTTTGCGCAGGGTCGGATTGTAGGCGAGCACCATATTCGGATCGAAGCTGCCACGCTCCGAGGTAGGATTCTGCGCGGCCTTTGTCGCCTGCCGAACGTTGCTGTGAACGTACTCGGCAAGCTCATCTGCGCTGACCACACCATCGCCGTTGGTGTCTGCCGCGCCGTTCATACCTTGCACCACGTAGTAGGTGAAGATGCCGTGCCCGCCGCCGTACTCTGCACTTTCGTAGCTGGATTCCCGGTCCCGGCTGGCGGTAAGGGAAAAGAGCGACGACCGGAGATCAAGCAGCGTCTTGTTTAATTCTGCGCGGTCCCCCTCGGGGGTGATGGCACCGGAGTGGCAGGAATCGGTTAACAACACCTTCCACTTACCCTTGATGCGAGAGCCGATCACCTGTCCGAGTTGATCCATCGCATAGGCCGTGCCTGCAACGTTATGCAGATCGATGTCGTATGGAGCAATGTATCCCTTGCCTGCGGAGACGAATCCATGACCAGCGAAGTAGATCAACACACGATCGTCCGGCTTGGTAACGGACGGCAACCATTGTTCCAGTTCGCGCTTCAGGTTCGCTTGTGTGGCTTCCTGATCGATGAGTCGGTGGACGTTTTCCGGAGGGAACTGACCGCCCTCTGGACTGATGAGTGTGGTGTACATCTCCTCCGCGTCGCGACCGGGAAAGTGCAACTGCGCTGAAGCCGGCAAGTTTGCATAATGTGAAATGCCAACCACCAAGGCGTAGCTGCGAGGAATAGCCACCCCACGCGAACTTTCGACTTCTGTTGAGGAGGACCCGGCAGGCTTGATTGTTTTCAGGTCGCGCGAATCCTGTCCAGAGCTTGCTGGTTGCTGACAGGGAGCAAGGCTCGTAAGTAGCATTACGGCGAGTACAAGAGAACCGAAGTGGCGCAGAAGCATACGATGCATGAGCTTACTCACTTATGGGCGATACGAAAAATGTAAATAGCTGGCCCGTCATTCGTTCTGGTGATCTTCACGTGACCATCCGGCTCATTCATCAGGACCAGATCACGGCTGGCGTTGGCTGCAGCAGCTGAGATTTGAGGCGGCAGGCTTGCACCACGTGGCAGGATGGTAGCACCTGCAGAGCGATCAACACACTCGCCCCGTGCCTGAAAGACGGTGTCGTCACAGCGCGGCATCATCGACTCCGGCAGCTTTTCAGATGCACCTGGCTTCACTTGTGCTGTCGAGACGGCGAGCTTCACAGGGCTGAGTAAGAAGTAGATCGTATCAAAGCCCGGAGGTCCGCTGACCTGAAACCACCCATCCTCCGCCGCGGGCACATAGAACTGAGTGTCGATGCGAACCTGATTGTTCCCGCTGGTAGTACCGGAGGGGAACAGCACCGAATACTCTCCTGACGTGGCGTGATCTACTACGTAAACGTAACCTTCCATGGCGCTGTTCAGACGGAACCGCACAACATCATCCTTCTGAAAAACGTGCTCTGTCCTGACCGGCGTTACCTTGTCGCCGCGCAGCTGTTCCAGCTGGATTACAACCCCGTCTGATGCAGGTGGTGTCTGTCTCTGGCCAACGGCACACAGTCCAGCCAAAGCTACGCAGGAGTACATCGATTTACGCAGCATCACTTATCGAACCTCCAGGTGGCAACGAACAAACATATTGTCATCGCCAGCGGTGTAGATCATGGCAGAACAAAGAGCTCACGAACACTCTCTGGTGTCCCGATTCTAAGCCGGTTAGGCTAAATCAAACTGGCTTTTCTCAGCATTCATTGTCCCCTAAAACAAAGCATCTGCTACCCTCGATTTCTATTGCAGGAGTTGTCTGTACCGCGCTCATGAAGCGCTCGTTCGACTGCATGCAAGTAGCCACCAGGTAGGAGATGGCAGGTACATGGTTCGTGTCGCGGCACTATCTGATATTGGTTGCAGACGGTCGAACAACGAAGACAGCTTTGGCTATGATGAGGCCGCTGGGCTCTATGTCGTTTCAGACGGCATGGGTGGAAGCGCTGCGGGAGAAGTTGCAAGCCATCTGGCAGTGAGCGTGACGCTTGCCCAGTTCCGCGAAATGCTTGCAAGTGAAAACATGCGGCAAAGCCCGATGCAGCACCTGCTTTACTACGCAATTCTGAAGGCAAATGCCGCTGTCTTTTCACAGGCGCAGCGTGATCCCCGGTGTACTGGCATGGGAGCTACGCTGGTGGCTCTCTGCATGCACGGCCAGAATGCCATCATTGCAAATGTTGGCGACAGCCGTGCCTATCTTCTCAGGGGCAACACTTGTACTCCAATTACGCGTGATCATTCGCTGGGGGCAGAACAGATTCTGCTCCATCCTGAAACGATACTTCAGCCCAACCATCCCAGCTTCAACATCGTAACGCGCGCCATTGGGGTTGAGAGCGAGGTCAAGCCTGATCTTTATGCCGCGCAGGTCGTTGCCGGTGATCGTATTCTGCTGGCGTCAGACGGCTTGATGAAACACCTGACCGATCCTGAAATTGGCGACATCGTGCGGAGGTCGAGCAGCATTCAGATTGCTTGCACAGCCCTGATTGATACCGTTAAAAAGTTGGGCGCACAGGATAATGTGACTTGCCTGCTGGTAGAAGCATAAAAGGCAGCGGCCGGGCAGCTACCCTTTGGCAAGTGGATTATCAAAATCAAAACCGAACAATCTGGGGTTCTCGCCGATGACCGCAGCCGCTACGATACGAAACACGTAATCGTAGGTCTCCTTTGGCACCTGGTCACGATGCTGCTGAAGCAGCTTCCAGAAATTGCGATCGCGCGGGTTAGGCGGCATGCTCCGCACCAGCCGTAGCACCTGCGGTTGACCCCAGTTGTAGCAGGCCATCACCAGGAGCCCCGAAGCTTCAGCATCCTTCCCGTATAGATCCTTTAGGTACCTGCTGGCAGCTTCGGTTTCGCGCTCGTAATGGTTTCGGTCGTCCATGACGTCAGGTCGCTGCTCGTCAACCAGCGGTCCAAGACGAAGCCCATACTTGACCGCCGTGGCGGGCATGAACTGCCACATGCCCTTTGGAATACCCACGCCGGTGACAGGACCACTGACATCCTCTTTGAAGTCACTCTCTTGCATCGCCAGGTAGAAATACTGTGGCGGCAGGTTCTGTCGCACCATCTCCTTCGCAATACGGTCTACGTAGCCGTTTTGCCTGGCCTTCTTCATGTTGCTCGCGTAGCGCGTTGAGGATTGCCAGTACTTGATGTACTTCTGCACCTCGGTTTTGAAATCCTTCGGCATGTCCACTTCACACTCGCCAAAGATGCGAGCCACACGAAGGATCAGCCTGTCTTCTTCCTTCATTCCCGGCTCGTAAATGTGCAGGCTGGCAAGAAAGTTGTTGTAACTATCCTCCATCTGCACCCGGCGATCTTCAATGGCGTGCAACTGTGAACGCGCCTGCTGGTTGCTGGATGCGTTAACCGCATCCTGCAAGGTCGCGATCTCAAGATCCAGACCCTTGATGGAATAGAACATCTGTTCGGCAATTTGGCGTTGATGACTTGCCTTCAGGTACTGGCGATATCCAAGCAGGGCCACCACCACAGTAAGTACCAGCAACGATACGATCACACTGCTAAAGCGACGTTTCTGCTTGCGCTGCACCTGCGCAAACGCAGACCGGATAAACATGGTGTGCTCACCCGCCGTGTCGCCCTCCTGCAGCTTTCCGAAGTAACGTTCCACATTCGGCTTCTGTGCCGCTGCCGTCTGGGGAGCCGCAGGAACCGGTGCGAAGACAGGTACGACCTCAGGAGGTGTCAACGGGACAAAGGCGGTGGGGGAGAGCACACCTGCTACGGGCACATCTGCCTCTTGGAGCTTAAAGTGCAGGTCTAGTCCTCGCAGCCCGAGCCGTGCAACGGTGCCGTCAACAATCGCGGTGCGGGCAACGCGTTCGCCCCCAACGATCAGCCCATTGCTGCTGTTCAGGTCTTCCATCCACCACTGTCCGTCTTCAAAGTACCCGCGCGCATGTACACGACTGACATGTTGATCCTGCAGGCATACCTCGCACTGCTCTCCACGGCCCACGTGGAAGGGTCCGTTCAAACGGAACTCCTTCATTTCGCCTGCTTGTAGAACCTGGAGAATGAGAGTGGGAGTCATGCAGCCTTTCCGCAGCGCCGAGAATGCCGCATGTACTTAGTGGGGAAGGTAGGAACAGAGCTTCTGTACTACCGACCTACAAAGCCCGATCCCGCCGTAATCACAGTGCCGCCCGGCTGAGACGTAACAGCAATGGCCGATGCTGCAGCCGCAAACGACGCCAGTCCCACGACCGTTGTTGTTAGAGTCGCGTGGTTCGCAGAGTAGTCCTTCACGCGGGCGAGTTTTCCACCTTTGGCAAAGTTCATCTCGTGGATCATGATCTGCGCCTGCAGTGCCCCCGCAGTGGCCACGACCTGGATCTGAAAGTTACCGGTCTGGCGAGTCACCTTGAAACCCCGCCCAATCGCTCTTCCATCCGCACCAGTTCTGACGGTCAGGTTCGACAGGCCAGAGAAAGTTGCGGCAGGCGAGTTTCCGCTGGGCAGGGCAAATAGAACCAGTGCACCGGCGACTGGTTTGTGGTTCTCATCTTCCACCTGCACGATCGGCTCACGGGCGGTGCGTGCACGCACATCGTTCAACTCACCCTCGCCCTCAAGAATGGAAATAATCAAGGCGTGTGGAGTAGCTGCGGTTGCGGCGGCGTTCTGAGCAGCAGCGGCTTGCGCAGCGAACAGAATCACAGGTAACAGCGGTCCTGATGCCTTGTAAATTCGGGGAACTATACGCAAGGTGTGCCATCCTGGTCGCCTGCAAACCGAGTTGAGAGACCAGCGTGCCCCTGCTGTGCGTCACAAAGTGGTCTCATTTGAAAGCCGCCTGCGCAAGGGCGGGAATGAACATTACCGGGAATGCAGTTTTCGATGCGTCTCCGATCCATAGCGGCCCATCCTGCAAGGGTGTGAAGCGGAAAGCACCTTCACTGGCAAGCTGGGTCACAAGCGTAGGTTGACAATCGCAGGCGGATCGCAGCGGCGGAGTGTTTCCACGTAGGTCCACACGAATCACACTGCTATCCGTACTATTCGCTACGGCAGCCCAACGGGCAGAACGCGAGACAGCGATGGCGACTGGCGCTTTGAGCAATCCCGAGGTAGGCACAAGCAGCGGATCTGGGCTCGTAGAGGCCGAGCGAATGCGCACCAATGTGTTTGCGGCCGCATCGGCCAGCAACAGGTCGTCCGTACCCGCAATGAAAGTCATGCCGCCATAGGCTTTCAAGGGGGACAGTGATGTGGCGCTCCCGGTCGTAGGCAGTACCCGAGTGCTTACCGTGCCGGAAGTTTTCATGGCAATCGCAACGCTTCCTGCGTCGCTCAGTGTTGCATCCAGAACAGCGCCGGTGGATGGCACTCCGCGCCTCTGCGGTACGGACTGCAGGTCGCTGACGATTGTGAGCTGGCTGCTCCCAGGAAGAAAGACCATTCCCGCAGTACCCAAAGGCGAGAAGACAATCTTGGAACTCTTGTCAGCTTGCCCGGCGATGCGCACGGGCGACCCCGCGGGCAAGGACATGCTGTACAGCCCGCCCTGCTCGTCCAGCAGGAGGGCGACTTTGCCCATAGAGTCAGCAGCCGCGACTTCGTAGGCTCCAGGTGTCGTCACGCTTTCTCCCAGTTGCGAGGCACCTGGAACGCCAAGGATGGGTCGCAGGGTTTTGTCCGCAGGGTTCCAGATATACCCCAGTTTGGGCGCGGCAGAGACGCTCAAGCTCAAAGCGGCTGGGCTCGACGAGGAAGAAGTCCGCATGCCGGAGCCGCAACCACAAAGCACAATGCCGCAGCACGCCACCCATACGCACGCATTCTTCACTGGGAGCTGAAAGCTGTGATGTAGCCGCGATGACCGCATAGACCTCTTGGATCGGGAACGTACTGTATGTTGCTGTTGCAAACGTACAGTACGCGTGCGGCCACACTCCGTCAAGCCAAATCAATCGTGCAACATTTCCCTTGGCGTTGCGTGCACTCGCTGTACGCAGGCCCCAGTCTGTGTGCTTCAGAGCGGAGGCCTACACCCTCCGCCTTCTACTGCAGGACTAATAGGCTGGGTAAGGGCATTGGAGCGTTGGTCAGAGCTTCACGCTGCCCGGCGAGCCACGCGCATGCTGCAACTGGAAGAACAAGCCAGACGGTTTCTTCCGTTACAAGGAGATAAGGCGCGACCGGTGCCACCAGCGTGAGAACCGAAGCTCGGCCCACCCACTTGCCTAACCGGTCGCCATCATTCTCCGGCTGTGATGGGTTTAGGAGCAGCAAAGCAAGGGGCAGCAGCAATAGAACAAGATCATAAGGCTGCATGTGGTAGCTCATCAACATGGCCGCGGGCACGGCAACGGCAACGCCTGGCTTTTGCCGGGACACCCATAGAAGCACTGCCAGTGACGCAAGTGCAGTCCAAGCGGCGCCTGCCATGCCCTGGGCGCCAAGCGTCGTCAACAGTCCATGCAGGTTCGGTTCCGCCGACGCCTGCATGCCAAACAGGCTTCGGGCCACTTCAGGATGAGCGGACATGGTCATGCCCACGCCACGCAGACGTGCCACGTAAGCCAGGGTGCCTACCCTGCCAGCGATGCCGAAAGACAAGCCGGCGAGTGTGGTGGCCCCAATCGCGAATCCGGCTACGAGGCGGTAATGCCGCCAGACCAGATACAACAGGCAAAGTGGCAGGGCTATCTGGAACTTCACCAGCATCGCCGATAAGCACAGCCCTGCGTAGAAGTGATGCTCCTTTTGCACAAGGACGTAGAAACCCGTCAGGCACAGCAGCAAAGCACCAGAGATCTGTCCCTGCATAAGCGCCATGATGGTAGGGAAGAATGCGAGAAAGCCAGCAAACATCCACCCGGACGACCATGAGAGGTTAGCTTGTCGACGGAGCAATACAGCACTCGCGAACAGACAGCCCAGGTTCAGTACAAACATCAAGCCAAACGCTGTTGGGTATGGACACGCTGACAGCACAGCGAATGGCAATGCTGCAAATGCAGGGTAGAGGAAGGGCAGGTCTCTACCCTCGCCGTGAAACAGCTGCTGCTGAAGTTCTCGTTCTGCCTTGCTGTCGTACAGCAGACCACGTTGGCCGTCCCGCACCATCGCTCCCGCAGCGTAGAAGGCACGCAGGTCGACATCACCGTGCATGGAACGTCCGCGACCTGTCCAGCAAAACGCGACCTGCATGACCAGAAAAACAAAGATAAGCAGCTTGAGCAGCGAACGGCGTGGCGGCAGGGAAGTTGCTTCACTCACGGCGAGAGGCGATGCCAGTGTTGACATCGTCAATTGACCTTGGCAGCCACCGGCTGTACCGCTAATTGGTCGCCCACGATTAACCCACAACGTCTCGCATGCCCGCTCTGCAGTTCAAGCACGCTCTTGGTCCGGAGGCTAAAGCCTCGCACCTTCCCAGGGCCTACAGATTCCCACAAACCAATAACTCTCAAGTCCCGGTCCAAAGCCACAATATCGAGTTCGTTCTGCATGCCAAAGGTGTGCACACACGAAGACGGAGTTAACCACAGTCCTGACGCCAGGTAAGTTTCCTCATTACCCAGCACCCCTCTCAGTCTCGAAACGAACGTGTTGGCCTGCAGAGCTGTCGGACACAGGACTGCCGACTTGGTAATGTTCGTGATCTCAATTCTGCCTAGTGCCAAGGGCCCCTCTGGATCTGCGGAATATCAGGCAAAGAAAAGGTGGATACCCAACAGGGTACCCACCATAGCGAAAATCGTCTTTCTAGGTGGCGCTCGTAAGCGTGCTGCCAACCGTGCTGAAAGCAGTTCCGATTTTGGTACCTAGGCTGCTCATTGTGGCAACTGCTGCCAAGCCAACCAAACCGGCTACCAGAGCGTATTCGATCAAATTCTGGCCTGATTCATCTTTAACGAACGAACGATACATAGCTGCGTTGAACATAAATTCTCCTTGACAATGATGTGACACGTTGATGTTGAGCGTCTGACTTCGCGTTCCTTGATACTTTGTTCCACTCACACACGCCAGCTGTCTCAATGAGTTGACGTACTTGCTCGAACAAGAAGCGTATGGCCAAACGGCTGACGTTGTCGTGTCCGTTGTTTCCTATATCGGCCAGATGCAGAGAAACTTCGCACACTTTGTTGCGGGACCTCCAAATTGCTTTATCGATCGGAACTAGAACCTTTCCTCTCGGCTAAATCGAAGGGAAACAACACACTTGCTAGGCAGACCTTGTCTCAATGACCACCAGCTGCCATCGCATGGTAGATCGACAAGCCCGCGGGCCCAAGCAGCACGAGAAACACACAGGGAAAAATGAAGAAGACCAAGGGAAAGATAATCTTGATCGTTGTCTTGGCCGCCAGCTCTTCCGCTTTCTGCCGCCGCTTCTGTCGGATGGTATCTCCGAAGCTGCTCAGAGCCCGGGCAATGGGTGTACCGAAGCGCTCCGTCTGCATCAACATGTTGACCAGGGCATCAGTCTCGGATTGAGCGACGCGTTCCGCCATGGCACGCCAGGCATCTAGGCGTAGTTTGCCAGCTCTTTGTTCACGATTAATCTGTAAGAACTCGTGATGAATCGCAGGATGGCTTCCTTCTAGTTCCTCGCCGACTCGGACCATGGCCTGGTCTAATCCAAGACCTGCATCGACGCAGATCACCAGCAGATCGACCGCATCCGGAATAGCGAGACGCACCTTTGTGCGGTGCGCTTTCACCATGCGCCCCAGCACGAGTGCCGGTGCAAGATACGCAATAGCAGATCCACCAAGCATGATGGCCACTTTTGCGTACGGACTGAGAAGGCCTAACAGCAGCATCAATGCCGGTCCTCCAAAACGACCAGCAAAGTACACATCTCGAGCGATGGACGGCGTCAAGGCGGCGCATTCGAACTGTCTCTGTAAAACTGGATCTTCTGTGAGTTTCAGGCTTGAACGAATGGTACGGACAATATCGAGTACCTTGGCCGCGGCCTTTGGCTCACCCTCCCTACCAGCTTCAGAAATCCTTGGGCTGATCACCTGTGCGAAATTCCTTGTCGTTAGCCAGGCCCAGGAGCGCGCAGATACGACACTTAACACAAGGAACAGGGCCAAAAACATCGTGACAAGTAGCGAGCCGAGAAATACGACTTTCATATTCTGATCCTTTGAGACGTCATACCTTGATGTCTACGATCTTTCGGATAACAAATGCACCCATAGCGATGAAGCCCAGGGCTGCGTACAGCATCTTTTGTCCAAGCGGATCGACAAACAGTATGTGTGTGTACCCCGGCGTCATTACATTGATCAATCCCATCATGGCGAGCGGCAGCAGCGACAGGATCCAACCCGTCAAACGACCCTGCGCGGTATAGCTTTTTACCTCGCCTTCGATACGTACACGCTCGCGTATTACTTCGGTCGCGCGATCAAGAATCTGCGTGAGGTCGCCGCCTGTTTCTTTTTGAACCAGAATGGCCGTGATGAGAAAGTGCAGGTCCTTCGAGGGAACACGATCACCCAGTTCCAGCAACGCGTCACGGAACGGTATGCCAAACTTTTGTCGCTGAAAGCATCTCCCAAACTCTTCCGAAAGTGGAGCCGGTGACTGCTCAGCGATGATCTCGATGGAAGAACCGCTGGAATGTCCTGCTCGTAGCGCGCGTGCCATCAGATCAATGGCGTCCGGCAGGGCCTCTGTAAACTTTTTTAACCGCTTGCTGCTCAACCTCCGCAACCACAGGTAGGGCAGCAAGGCGCCGGCAAGCGCCGCCAAAGCAGAAGGGCCTGGAACCCCCGAGAAAAACCAGCATAGAAGGAACGCACCGCACGCGCACCCTAAGCTGACCAGTAGGAGAAATCCTACTGAGTCAGCACGGCCGGCATGCAGCACCAGGGTGGAGATGTGTGTAGAAAATTTGTAGTGAGCGAATAGATCACTCACTGTCTCGGCGAAATTACGGTTCTTCTGCGCCAGTTCAATCAGTTCCACGTCCGCACTGTTTGCGGGCCGGTGAATGATGTTCAGGCGACGGACCACCCCTTTGTTTGCGACGCGGGGTTGAGTGTAGAAATATGCAACTGCAAAGCTTACAAGCGCGATCAGTACGAAACCTGCAAAAAGGTCGAACATCGCTAGACCTCCAGAGAGTGCGTAAAGATCTCCAGGGGCACGGGGATCCCTGCCGCTTTCAACTTTTCGGCGAATTTCGGCACGACGCCAGTCGCGAAAAACCGGCCTTTTACCTTTCCACCTGGGCCTAGACCCTGCTTTTCGAAAAGGAAGATGTCCTGCATGCTGACGACTTCGTTTGTCGCTCCAGTGACCTCACTGATGTGGGTTATCCTTCGTGATCCATCGCTCATGCGGGACGCCTGCACGATCAGGTGTACTGCGGATGCGATCTGTGCCCGGATCGCCTTTTCAGGCAATGCCACACTGCCCATCATCGACATCGTCTCCAACCTCGAGATTGCGTCACGGGGATTATTAGCGTGGACCGTGGTAACCGACCCATCGTGACCGGTGTTCATGGCCTGCAGCATGTCCAAGGCTTCTTCACCACGGATTTCTCCCAGGATGATCCGGTCTGGCCGCATTCGCAGAGCATTGATCACCAACTCCCGCTGTCGGATCGCGCCTTTGCCTTCCACGTTAGGCGGCCGGCACTCAAGCCGGACTACGTGCTCCTGCTTGATCTGTAGTTCCGCAGAATCTTCGATGGTCACGATCCGTTCGGCTTCAGAGATGAATCCAGACAGCACGTTCAGCAATGTGGTCTTACCGGCGCCGGTTCCACCAGAGACCACAATGTTCAGTCGTGCCTTCACTGCGCACTTAAGAACTTCAAGCATTTGGGGCGTTAGCGCGCGATGTCTCAGAAGATCTTCCGCACCAAGTGGAGATGAGCCGAAGCGGCGGATCGAGATAAGTGGGCCGTCCACAGCAAGCGGGGGGATCACGATATTCACTCGAGACCCGTCGAGAAGACGCGCATCCACCATGGGCGAGGATTCATCGATACGCCTGCCCACCGCGGACACGATCTTGTCGATGATGTGCATCAAATGTGCTTCGTCACGGAAGACGACGCCAGTCTTTTCGATGACGCCCCTGCGCTCCACGTAGACAGTGTTGTGAGTATTTACCAGGATGTCGCTGATGGTGTTGTCGAGCAGGAGGGGTTCAAGTGGGCCGAGACCAAGAACTTCATCGATCACTTCCTGCGCCAGGTTCTCTCGCTCCTGTGACGTAAGAGGCGTGCTCTGCTGTCCAACAAGCTGATTCACGACCGTGCGCAACTTCTGCCGTGTTCCAGCATCGTCTTGCATGTTCGATAATTTATCCAGGTCGACGCGTTTGATCAGCTCGTGATGCACAGCAGTCTTCAATTGGTTTTTGGAGGAATCTGACGCCATTGTCACAGTCCGCACTTCGGTGGCCACCGACGCACGAACTGGTCCCGTCATGTGTAATGAAACATCTTTCATAAAGGGTTATCTCCTAGTGGCCTAGTTCCAAAATGCAAAGAAGCTTTTGCGTGGTGCGATCGGAGCTTCAATCGGTGCTTCAACTGCAAGTCGCGCCGCCCAGCTGGAAATTGCTTGTGTAAATGGGCCCCTTGTCGTTGGAGCGATTGGCTCACCAGCGTTGAGCGCCTCCAGCAGTTGTCCAAAATTGTTTGGCACTGCGAGTGAAATCGGGCAGCGTATGGACGCTTCGATCTGCGACGGGGTCACCGCGTCATCTGACGTGGAGCGATTGATCACCACTCGTACTTTGCTCGTCAGATCTGTCATGGCGTTCATGTGTTCGATGTGCCTGGCGAGATCTCGCAACGCCGGCAGGTCTGGCGTGCTGATGAGTGCGACCTCTTCGGAAGCAACCATCAACGCCTGAAGCGAATTTCCATAACGCATCGATGAGTCGAGAAGTATGAAGTCATACCGTCGCTTTAGGTAATCCATCACCCTTTCAATCGCTTCAATACTGTCCTCGTGACCTTTCGCACAAGTGTCGGGCGATGGTAAAACATCGAGTCCGCTGCTGTGGCGAGTCACAAAGCCCTGCAACAGTTCCGCGTCCAGACGGTCGACGTTCTGGATCAGATCGCCGAAGTTATAGATGTTCTCCCGAATTCCAAGATGAAGAGCCACGTGTCCTAACTCATGTTTATGGTCAATAAGCAAGACGCGCTTTCCATGCTTCCGTACAAGATGCATCGCAAGATGAACCGCAAGAGTAGTCGTTCCGACCCCACCCTTGACTCCGTAAAAGGAGATGATGCGGCCAACACTTTGTGGCCCTTTGTTCGCGAGGCTGCCCGCCTGAAATCTGCGAAGTGCGTCGGTGAACTGCTCCTGATCCAAGGGCTTGGTGAGGAATTCATTACAACCCGCACGCATGGCACGAACCAGAAAAGCTGAATCAGCTCGAGTGGATACTGCCACCAGATGCACCCGATTGCTAAACACCTGCTGCAAGCGCTCGATCGTAAGCAGGGCCAGTTCAGCATCACGATCGCAATCGACGATCGCAACGCTCGAGGATGCATTGCGAAGCATGCTAGAAAACTGGGGCCTACGGTCTGCTGTGATGTACTCCTGGAATTCGCCTGCAAATTCAGCACCAGGAACATTTTCTGTCGCAGCAAAAGCAGCCGCGGTCACGTCGCGAGAAGCACAGACGCTGAAGACTGCTTGAAGTACCTGTATGTCGTTCTCAGAAGAAGTAGTTTCCATAGGTTCACCTGATGCTTAGTTGGTCTTACCCGCGTCCCGCTTACGTTGCACTTCATCATCAAACTGCTTTGGGTTCATGAAGGGTTCGACATAAGTCGGACGCGCAGCATCCGGGACCGCTTCGAGCGGGTCCACGATCTTCGCTGTAACGACAAAGACGAGTTCGGTAACAGAGTGCGTGTTGTTTCTGGACCTGAAGATCGCACCAAGGACAGGTATGTTCGCGATCCCAGGGACACGGCCCAAATTCTCGATGGTGCGGTGGTCCAGAAGGCCAGACAGGATGAAGCTCTGCCCATCTTTTAACTCGATTTCTGTTTCGGCGCGGCGAGTGGACAAGGCTGGTATGGTGAACCCGGATATTGTCACCGCATTCGCATAGTCCAACGTGCTGACTTCCGGGGCGACCTTCAAGCGGATGTTGCCGTCTGCGTTCACAGTCGGGAGAAAGTCGACCTTCACCCCGTAAGGACGGAACTGGATGGTGATCGCGCTGGAAGCTGAGGAGCCTGCACTTGTCGCTGCCTGCGCAACGGGGATAGGGAACTCACCGCCCGATAGGAATCGGGCACTTTGCCCACTCAGTGTGGTAAGCGTCGGTTCAGCCAAAATTTGCAGTACAGAATGCTGAGATAGTGCCTGGATATTTAAATTGATGCTTTCTTTTAGATAGCCAATGGAGAGATTCAGTGGGCTTGTAAAAGCACCTGTGCTGGTGCTTACCGGTGCCTTCCCGGATGACGTGAAGTTCACGGCGAACTGGTCAAGCTTGGTACGATCGACCTCGACAATCTGCAGCTTGAGCTCGACCTGTTGTGGCTTGGGGACGACAACACGGAGGGAATTAGCTACTTGCTTCGCGTACCCAGCACCAAGCTTCGTGATGCTGTCCGAGATCTCCGGGCTCGATACAACGCCGTTCAGTTCCAGGCGGTCCCCCACGCTGGTGACTTGAACCGTTTCGCCCGGGTACATCTGCCGCACGGACCGCTGCATCTCTGTCGGATCGAGGTCGACGTTCACACTGTAGATGCGGTTTCCGTCGTGGACGTCCCAAAGCACAAGGCTGCTGACGCCAGGTTCTTTTGCAGTGATCAAAACGTCATTTGGACTGGAGTTAAAGCTTGCCAGTACTAGGGGATTACCCACAAACACCCGCTTCATGGAGCTTTCGCTATGCAACATCAGCGATTGTCCCGCGGTGAGGTGCAGCGTGTCCGAGCCCCTGAAAGGACGAACGCTGAGTTGCGGGTTGGGACTCTCAAGCTGAGCATTCGCTACGCACGACCACAGAAGTGGAATGGCCGCACAGATACTAAGTGGTAGAGCCTTCGGCAAACGAGAAAGAAAGATCATCGGGCGACCTCGTCGAATGTGGCGGTCACTTGCTTGTCGCCGCTTATGGTTTGCACTGTTGACTGACGCAGAACCTTCTTCTCTGCCGGAACATCCAACCGCGCTGCGCGTGACTGGGTGCCCACTGCAGGAAGCGGGCTTGCGACCGAAGCGGCATGTGCTCCTCCAAGTTCCGAAAGCACGATGCCGTTGTCCGACGTGCGTCCCTGATCTGAACCGCTCCGCATAATGAAGTGGATCGTGCCTTGCGTGCTGGCCAGGACCGCTCGCTCAGCGTCACTGGGCGATAGCAGCAGAGTCACTACGTTCACCGTCGCAGGTCGCCCTTGCGGATCCGGTTGGACCTGCTGTCCGGCCGCAATGACCTCAGCGTTCTGCAGAACAGTCACCGTTCGAGCATCAGGCGAGTTATCGGCCTTATAGGTGACGAGCACGTCAAGGTGTGAACCAGGCAAGAGGAATCCTGCAACGCCCATAATCTCGTCGGACCTCAGAGCAATCGCGCGCATGCCCTCGGGGATGCGTGCAGCAAGTCCTGCTCCCGCTCCCGGAACACTGACGAGTTTCTCCGTAAGAGGTTGATTCACGTCCACGGGGTAGAGTACTGCGCGTCCTACGAGATCATCGGCTTTACTAAATGCGCCCGCGATAGGTTTCTCTGCAGGCCAGTTGACCGTCTGAAGGCTGTCCAGCCGTAGCACCTCACCGGCTGCAAGCTGGCGAGCCGGGGCTATGTAGTGGATAGTCGCCACAGGAGCAACCGCTTTTGCCGTCATCTTACGGCTTAGCGCCAAGGTACAAACACCAGACACTGCCAAAGCTATAAGCAAGGGAGGTGTAAGTCGCCGAACATTCATAGATTTAGTCCTCCATGCAACGTCACGAGTAAGGTAGCGAGACATCCGGCTGCAACAGGCACTGCATAGGGAAGCCGCAGCAAGGAGTGATTTCGCACGTTCAACTGCGGATGTGTTTCAAGCCCATGCACCTGGTGGTGCGTCAGAAGCAAACCCAGATTCAGGTACATTTCGTGCAAGCGACCCTTCGCCAGCGCAGTTAGAACGGCAGCCACTGCGCCCAACAGCACTGTTGAGAGCAGGATGTTTGGCATCGCGTGCATGCCACCGAGGGAGCAAACGGCGGCAATCAGCTTCACGTCACCGGCACCCATGCCGCCAGCCGCAAACAGCAGGAAGAAGACGCCGCCCGCAGCCAGGCCTGCCAAAAATGCCAGACCGGCGTCGCGCACCCCTCCAAGGAGAAGATGAAGGCAAAGGCCAAGACAGAGGCTGGAACCCGTAAGCCAGTTTGGTATGCGTCTGCTTTTCAGATCAGTTACTGCGGCTGCGGTGGCGCAGGCAAACGCGCCTTCTACATAAATGAGTTCAGGTGACACTGACATAGCCTCTTCCCGGGCTTGTGCCCGCGAAAGTCTGTTTCAGTTCCATACATCGGCTTTCGACAGAACAGCATGAGGCTGTACCAAATTGAAGCTGACAGCATGCAAGCCGATGACCTCTGTAGAGGGGCGAGCAAGCTTGATGATTCCTGCTTCTGGAGTGAGCAGTGCTGTTGGGGAGGCCGCAACTGGGTGCGGATCGCTGCGGTCGGGGCGATTAAAGCACCAGGTCGCTACGCTATTCGACACAGTGTTCAGCTTTGAGGTGACTGTTGCCGTTTGCGTTCTGGCCCTCATCGCTCTTGCTGTACCCAATTCCATGGGCGATCCAGACATCTGGTGGCACCTGCGAAATGCGCGGCACCTCCTGACACAGCATGCCTTTGTTCGCCAGGACTTCTACTCCTACACGGCCAGCGGATCGCCATGGATCGATCACGAGTGGCTTTCCGAGTTGCCTTTCTATCTTGGCTGGCGGCTTGCGGGCGCAGGCGGCGTTCACTTCGTTACGGTCTCCGTGATCGAGGGGATCTTCGCCGGTACCTTTTGGTTATGTGAAAAAGCTTCCCGCAGCCTTTGTACGGCAGCTGCATGCACCATCGGGGCTGCGTTCATCTCGACGGTCTCCTTCGGTCCACGCACGCTTCTATTCGGGTGGCTCTGCCTGGTTCTGGAACTCGTTCTCCTTGAACACTTCAAACAGCGACCAAAGGCCCTGCTCGCCATGCCATTGCTTTTCGGCTGCTGGGTGAACCTTCACGGGTCGTGGTTTATCGGGCTCGTGGTGTTTGGGATGGCCTCTGTTCTTGGCCAGCTTCATGTCGGTGGCCAATTTCTGGCTATCGATGCACTTGATGCACAGCGAAAGAAGATGCTGAAGTTCGCTTGGATCGGCACGTTACCCGCGCTGTTCTGCAATCCATGGGGCTGGCGGCTGGTAGCCTACCCGTTCAATTTCGCGTTTCGCCAGAAGTTGAACGTAGCCAATGTAATGGAGTGGAAGAGCCTAGATCTCCATACTTTACGGGGTGAGGTTGTCGCTGTAGCTGTTTTCCTTTTGGTGTTGAAGCAGCTGTGGAGACCGCGTACGTGGTCTCCAACGGAGTTGGCGTTTGTCTTCCTGGGACTATGGTCAGCCTTGAACTATTCCAGGTTCTTGTGTTTACTTGCGCTGCTCGCCGCGCCGGTTGCGGCCCGCAGCTTCCCGGCCGAAGTACATCAGGCTGCCGAGAAGAGACGGCCGCTCACTAACGCAGCGATCCTTACATCTGTACTCGCAGTCCTGCTGATCTCCGTTCACCGTTCTCGTCACGAGAAAGACCAGGGTATGCAGCAGTTTCCTGCAAATATTTCAGCAGCGCTCTCTCACGTCGACTCACACCGCCGCATTTTCAACGAATTTCTCTGGGGCGGTTACATCGGCTGGATGGAGCCCGAACGACGCGTCTTCATCGATTCTCGTGTAGACATCTTCGAGTACAACGGAACCTTCAAGGACTACCTGGACGTCATTCACCTGAACAGGTCGCTGGAACTCCTTGATCATTACAAGGTTGACTACGTCTTCTTCGGAAAGGACACTCCACTCACCTATC
>JBPBPZ010000104.1:0-27479 GCA_050954525.1 Janthinobacterium lividum | reverse complement strand
CGCAGTTTCAACCCGTTGCGGGCGAGCAGTACGAGGTGCGCGCGGTGCTGGTGCATCCGCTGCTGACGATCTACGGCGAACCGGTGCCGCTGCGGTAGGCGGAAGCTTCAATGTAACGGTGAAGCTCCATAGGGTGATGGGATCTTTCTCGCTGCCCAGGATGAGCCGGTTCTCAACCCCTGCAGAGACAGCGATCCTCACCTCGTTACAAACTAAGCTGATACAAAGGAATTAACTATGAACTGGAACACGGGCTGGAGCCGCCGCACCTTTCTCTCTGCACTTGCTGCACTTAGCGGCAATGCGTTTGCGCCAAAGCTGCAGGAAAGCGCGCATGCACTTGGCAAGGCAAAGAAGTCCGCCGCGGCCATGATCGACGGCCAGCCCATCGTGCCCATCACGTCTGGCCTGGGATCGACTGGCAACATCTATGCCGAGCTTGGCATTACACCGCTGGTTAATATCAATGGCACCGTGACCGTTATCGGTGGCTCCGTGATGAAGCCGGAGGTCATGGAATTGATTCGGCGCGGCAACGAGCATTTTGTTCTGATCGACGAACTCGAAGTGGCTGCGGGCAAGTTCATCGCGAACATCTGCCGTTCGCCCGTGGGCTATACCGGCTTGGTTACAGGTGGTGCGGCAGCGGCTATGGTCGTTGGCTACTCCGCGTTCATGACGGAAGATCTGGAAGACCGCCTGGTTGCGGTACCAGACACCAGCAAGTTTCCGCGTAACGAAGTCATCATTCAAAAGTCACATCGCTACGCGTTCGATCATCAGATCCGGCAGACCGGCGCGAAGCTGGTCGAGGTCGTCACGCGCGAGGAGATGATCGCAGCCATCAATCCAAAGACCGTGGCCATTCACTTTACGAACATTCTTTCGGGCAACGGCAAGGTCAGCGGCCCTGAAACGGTAGAGATTGCGCGCGCGCACAATCTGTACACCTTCAACGACGCATCCGCGGATGTGCCGCCGGTATCGCGTCTGTGGGAATACCCCGCAGTCGGCTTCGACCTGACCACGTTCTCTGGCGGCAAGGATATCTGCGGACCGCAGGCGTCGGGCATTCTGATCGGCAAGGAAGAGCTGATCCGCTGGTCGCTGCTGAATATGAGCCCGCAGGAAGACCGGATCGGTCGCTGCTGCAAGGTAGGTAAGGAAACTATCTTTGGCTTGCTGAAGGCGCTGGAACTCTTCGTTAAGCAGGATTACGACGCCACGCTGCATATGTACGATGAGCGCGCTTCCACCATCTCGCGCGCGGTCGCTCGCTTTGGCGTCACAGCTCTGCCTCGCCAGTTCGATCCGACAGCCCTGGGCAATGTCACGCCAACGTATTCGTGGCATGTGGACCCCAAACTAAATATGACCGGACACGATGTCATGCAGGCGTTGGCTGACACACGGCCCATCGGCATCGGCAGCATGGGTGCAGGTGCTTCCGGCATGCGCGGCAGGCGTGAGCAGCCACTGAAAGCGGGCGACCGTGACGGCATGGCGAAGCAATCCGGCGCAGGCAGCACAGCCCCAGCCGCGGCAAAGCCGGCAAACGATACACCGGCAAAGCCTGCACGCCCGGCCCGCGATCCGCAGGTGTTCGGATTTGCGGTATGGCAGTTGAAGGATGGCGAGGACAAGATGATTGCCGATCGCCTGATCGAGATCTTTTCGAAAGGCCCCAAGACCGCCGCTTAGGCTGCATCGGTCTTTGTACTCGCTCTGTCTCTAACGAGGGAGCTATGCACCAGTACTTCTGGAGCGATGGGTCAAACCCCTCGAGCGCTGCGTCGAGACCCTACGTCGTCATCCTGAGCGAAGCACGCAGTGCATAGTCGAAGGACCTGCTTTCCTGGCAGGCAGCAATGCTGCTCCGGGACAACGGCAGATCCTTCGACTTCGCTCAGGATGACGGGGTTACGAAGAGTACGAAGAGTAGGAGTATCCCGGAGCAGGTGTGGTTCTCGGAAACAGTCACAGCCGAGGGCGGTATCTACTTCGGCTCGATCGCGGCGTCCACGCATCCCTTGGGTGCATTCACTGGATTACAACGCGCCACCAAACCACCGGGCAATGCCACCGAGTAGCCGGTCCACTTGGATGGCTCTGATGCCGGGTAGTCTGTGCTGAGAAATTGCGCTCCGCTGTGCAGCAGATCGTCACGGCGGTGCGTGTCGCCAGAGCGTGCGGCAACCGTCTCCGCGTCCGTGCGGGCCCGCACCAGATAGCCGCGTTTCACCAAGGCGTCGATAGCTGCAGGGCTTCCGTCATTCTGTTCGGTAAAGGCGGCTTCGGGTTCACCCGGGACTGCGTTGGTAAATAGCACGCGACCCTTCAGCGACGGATGTCCAGCTGCGTAAATGGGACTGGACTTCCTCTGATCCATTAGGAAAACGACCTTGCCACGCGACGCGGCTAATGTCGGCCAGTTCCCTGCAAGCACACCGGCTTCCAACGTGGGGTAGGTGCCTCGCACCTCATCCGGCACGATCATTTCTCCGGGCTGAAAAACGGTCCGGATCTCACGATCGAGTTCGTCGAAATCGGCAGCGGTGAACTGCGGCGCTTCCACGGCATTGTCGATGTTTTTGGTCGCGCCGGACTTGTTCTCAAGCAGCACAAAAATCGGCACATGCTTTGGGTGCGCATTGGACCAGTCCCGCACCTGCTGCAGGCAAGCCACCAGCGGCTGACAACTGCTGCGCTGGTTGATGTCGACCACATGCAGTACCTTGAGGCCGGGCTTGTCCATCAGGTGCTGAGGATCGAAATCCGGATCCGCCGGCAGGTTCGCTTCCTGCACAAGTTCGACAATGCGCGGGTGCGCATACCGGCCGCCCTGCGGGTCAGAAGCGATGTCGATCTCGATCTGCCGCACGCCGCTGTCAAACTGCGCGGGCAGTGGCTTGTGCGAGTATTCCAGGCTGTCGAACGCCTTGGGATTCTTCGCCTGCAACCACTTGGCCTCGCTCGGCGCGAAACCATTGTTGTAGCTGTTGTGCGTTCCAATTACCTGGATCTGGTTCAGGCGCACCGTGTTGTCCTGCGCTGCGGATTGTTGCGAGAACGAAGAGACGGGAAAGAGCAGGACGGCGAACGCAGCACATGCAGTGAGTTTCATCGCCTCCTATAGTACGAAAGTTCCCGAACGGTTTGATGAACCATCCATGAGAAAGGGCGGCACCCAAAGGTGCCGCCCTTTGTTGTAGGTGATTCGGTTAGAGGGTCGCGACCGACAGGGGCGCGGCGTCGCCGCTCTTGGTCATGATTTCAGCCAAGCCGTGCAGGCGCTTGGCATCGGCCGGTGTCTTGGCGGCAGCGGCTGCCTGCTCCAGCGATGGTGCCATCGCTTTTAGCTTGCTGTCCTTCTTGTTGCCTGCCTTGTCGATGGCTGCGCGCAATTCCGCGATCTTGGCTGCGGGCAAACCATTGTCCCGCTCCAGCTGATCGAGGTACGCCTTGGCCGTGACAAACGTTGCGGGCCACTTTACCTGTGGCTGGTCTTGCACGTTCAGCGTGTCGAAGTGGACCTGGTTGGCTGCGTCGATCTCGTTCTGCGTCAGCATGTCGGTCGGCACAAGCTTCATCACGTCCAGACCTCGGGCGATCTCGGAACCATAGATGTAGCCGTTGTACCAGTACGTCGACCACTGGCCGCCCATGGCAAACTTCTTGCCGCTGATGGGGCCGCGATCAAAGTAGCCAATCTCAACCGGGTGCGCAGGATCGGTCCAGTCGACGATGGAAACGCCGCCCTGGTACCAGCTCTGCACATGGATCGAACGCCCGGGGACCGGGATTTCCGAACCGTTATGTGCAACGCAGTTTTCACGATCGGTCTGGGCTGCCGGCATCTTGTAGTACGACTGCAGCTTCATCTTCTTATCAGGACCGATGGAGAAGATGGCATCTGCGCCCCACTGCATGGGATCGGTTGCACGGCAGCGCGGCTGGCCGCCGCCGCCCCACTCATCGCTGAACAGGACTGACTTTCCGTCGTTGGAGAAGTTTGCGGAGTGCCAGAAGGCGTAGTTCGGATCGCTGACCGCATCCAGGCGCTTGGGATTCGCAACGTCAGAGATGTCGAGCAGGATGCCGTTGCCGGAACACGCACCCGCAGCCAGGCCGACGGCCGAGTACACGGTGATGTCGTGGCAGCCACGTGTTGCGCTGGTGGTCTGCGTGCCTTCGCCGTGATTACCGCCCTTCCACAGGCCGTTCACGTTGCCGGTTTCCGGATCGGTAAAGATGCGTGGGCTGGAAACAACCGCAGCCTGCTCAGGATGCGCGAGCGGCACCTTCACAACCACGATGGTGAACAGTGCGGTGTTGGGATCTTCGTCAGGCGCGGCACCGGAGCAGCCGCCCAGTTCCTTAGCGTCGCGCACCCCGGCAGAACCGGAAATGTACACGTACACATTGTCCTTATCCTTCGGATCGACGACGACGGTGTGGGTGTGCGATCCGCGGCAGGTCTGCACGTCCTTGACCTGGCGAGGCTTGGTCACGTCGCTGATGTCGAAAATCCGGATGCCACGCACGCGATCCTTCTCGGCGGGCTCTGGTGGGCGCTTCGCCATCATCTTGGCGCGTTCTTCCGGCGTCATGGTGGCCGCATTCGCCATCATTTCGCGCTGTGCCGCGGCTGCCTGCTCCAGGGAACTGAACCCCTGCGTGCCGCAATCCATACGGCCATTTGCCGCTTCGACCGACATGAACATCAGGTTGCCGTACACGGACACGTCACCCTGGCCGCCTGGGCACACCATGCTGGTGACCAGCTTGGCCTTTGCCGGGTCATTCACGTCGTAGGTGTTCACGCCGTAGTAGTTGCCGACGAACACGTACTTGCCCTTGAAAGCAAGGTCAGAGTTGGTGGTGCCGTAAGGCGCGGGTGCTGGTGCAACGCGGGGCGCGCCAGCTGCACGAGGAGCCGGGGCCGGGGCGTCTTCCCACGCCGGGATCTTCGATTCGTCCGGAGCAAAGCCGGTGGGCTTTGCAACCGTGGTGATCAGTTGCAGGCCCTTGGCGGCAACACCGGCGTCGTACAGGCCCGACTTCAGGCCGATGCGCGGATCGCTTTCTGGCGCGCGAGGATTCACGTACACGGTGGGCGCCACCGGGGCGCCCGGCTTTTCGTGGTCCATCTGCGCGAGTACCGGAAGTGAACAGGTCAGAACTGCGGCAGAAGCCACAGTGCGAATCAGAGCGGAGTGCTTCATGGGTTCACCTTTCGAAGTATGCCCTTCATAATGTCGATCTCTGCCAGTTGCGTGTTGTCCACGTCGTTTGCAAAGTCAAAAAGCTGCGGGTCCTGCCCTGCTCCGGGCTGCTGGAACAGATCTTTCACCATTAGCAGCGCGCCGTTATGGTGTTGCATCATGCCGGTCAGGAACAACCGGTCGAACTCCTTACCGTGCGCGGCGCGAAGGGCAATCATCTGGCGCGGCGTCAGCATGCCCGGCATCATGGCGGTGTCCATGGGATCAGACTTTTTGCCGGCAGGGGCTGCACCATGATTCATGCCTGCCATGTCGGCGTGGTCCATGCCCGCCATATCACCATGGTCCATGCCAGCCATGTCGCCATGATCCATTTGCGCGTGGTTCATCTCCGCCATGCGCGCCTGTTCGCTGTTGGTGTGTGCGGTATGCTGTGCGTTCTCGTGGCCCAGGTGCGTGACGGGGGTGCCGTCCGGCTCCGTGGCAATAGGCTTCGACATCTGCATGCCGGGCATGTCGCCCATGGTTTCCGGCGCAATGCCGCGTTCCGCCAGCCACTGCTTCATCCAGCGAATTTCATCGCCCTGCGAAAGGTCGATCTTGGCCGCCATCTCTTTCACGGCCGGGTTAGCCGCGCGCGTCTTGGCAAGCTCAGTCATCTCCACGGCCTGGCCGTGATGCATGATCATGTCCTGCATAAAGCGAATGTCCGCCTCAGAGGGCGGACGCGGCGCGGCAGAGGCTGTGACAGAACTAAGCGTCGTGCTGGCCTGCCCTGGTGCCCCGGGTTGCACAATCACCGGCGCGGCGGATTGCTGAGCCATGGCTGCCACGCTGCTGTGCGCCAGCAGAACAGAAACCGCCAAAAGATACTTCAAAGCCATGTGCTTCTTAACTCCACAAAGAGCGTCGGCCCCGCAAACCAGACGAAGCTCGGTTGCGGTAAATATGCAGCGCTGCGTTCAGGGTTAACCCCAAGGCAGGCCATCAAAAACAGAAGTGATGAGTTATGGAATACCACACATTGCAGGGATGTGAAAGCGAAAAGCCCGGGCGACAGCAGCGGCACGATGATGCATATGCTTGCATGGACCGCTTTGTGTGCCGTCAACTCTTCGTAGAGTTCACCGTGAATTCACAGGGAGCGCACAGCCTAATGAGTAAGGGGGAGCTTGTCGGAAGATTGCTGCAGGTTCGTACTTGTTACAGATTCAGACATGCGGACACGGACGCGTTCGATGGCTTACAAGCAGATGCCAAGATTATTTCACTGTAACAACATCCACTTACTTCACAGGAAATAATCAGGGCTCTCGCTGTTACAAGGGAGAGCCCTGATCGACTTACAGGGTAATAACTACCTTGCCAATCTGCTCATTGCTTTCAAGGTACCGATAGGCATCCGCTGTCTGTTCAAAGGTGAAGGTCTTGGCAATCTCCGGCTTAAAAGAACCATCGGCCAGGTGCTTGTAGATGTAGTCCTTCATGGCATCCCACGCTGGCGTTCCACGCAGCTCGTTGAACGTGTAGCCGAACATACCAATGCTGCGCCCAAAGGCAGTCATGGGAAAAGGCGTAGATGTCCCGGAGAGCATGCCATACAGAAAGATGGTGCCGCCAGTCGCCGTAGCCTGCGCCAGCGTGTTGATGTAATCGCCACCCACTGGGTCGAACACAATGCGGGCACCCTTGCCACCCGTAATCTCGTGAACGCGTGCGACCAGATCCTCATCTTCTGTAACGATGACGTGATCCGCGCCAAGTGCCAGAAGCTGGTCCTTCTTGTTGGATTTGCGTGTGGTTGCAATGGAGACGCCGCCCTGCGCCTTGACGATCTGGATTGCAGCCAAGCCGACAGAAGAACTGGCAGCGGTGATGATCACAAAGTCACCAGCGGCCACGTTGCTAAAATGCACAAGCGCGCCGTAAGCGGTGCAGTATTGCATCCAGACGGCGGCACCATCCACTGCGGAATAGTTCGGCGGCATGGCCGCCAGTACAGCAGTAGGCACAATGGCTTCTTCTGCCAGGACAGGGTACTGGTTCATAGAAAACCCTGGAATGGTAGCAATTCGCTGACCCACAAGGGACGCATCAACATCCGGACCAACAGCTTTTACCGTGCCTACCGGTTCGTAACCCAGGCCTGACGGCAGGTTTACTTTCTCCATGTAATTGCCGTGGTAATACATGCTCTCGGCGCGGTTCAGGCCTACGGCCTCCACCTTAAGCAGAACTTCACCTGCACCTGGCGCTCGTTCTGGAACATTCTCGAAACGTAAAACTTCTGGACCACCAAGCTGGTCGAAACGGATTGCCTTCGGCATAGTGACGCATCTCCTGTTGCCTCTAAAGATGCTGCCCATGACAGCAAGTCGCAAAGTTGACAGCGTGCATGCTCAGGAACGTGTTGCTAGTCCATGAAACCTGTGACGAAGCCAGCGGTTCCAGTACATGACGACGCCGGTAAGGGCCAGCACGGCGAGGGAAAGACCCAGCACTGCCCACACCACCTTCACCGCCAAGCCCCACTGCGTTCCAAAGTGGAGTGGGTGCATCAGCCACAGGATCCAGTCGCCAGTGGAGTGCTTTTCGTTGTAGTGCCAGATGCTGAGAACGCGCCCGTTCGCAGCGTCAAGACAAACAATATCGCGATGGAGAAAGTCACCCGGCGCAGCAAAATCCATGGACGCGTACACAGTCGGCCCGGTCAGTGTCGCGTTGCTGAGATTGTAGAGCCGGGCGCTGGGTGAAGCAGCCTGCGCGGCTTGTAGCATGGCCTGCAGCGAGATGCGTGTTGCCGCACCGCTCGCGGCAAGCGCAACAGGTGCGTGCATATTCCGCACCGGAAACACCGCATTAGTGGCTGTTGTGATCTCCCTGTACCAACCAAAATACATGCCGGAAAAGGCCCACCAGAAAACAATGAGCAGGGTCCAGAAGCCCACGGCACTGTGCAGGTCGTAGTTGATGCGGCGCCAATTCGCGCGCCAGTTCAGGCGAAGGCCGCGGCTCCAGTTGCGCACGCCATTCCACCAAAGCGCCAGACCCGTAATCGTCAGCAGAAGCAGGACCGCCGCGCCAACCGCGTTTATCTGCGCACCGTAGCGTGGGTCGAGCAGCAGATACACGTGCAGATCGTGAACCCACTGCACCCAGGTGCGCGGTGCAGGCATTACCGCTCCGGTTGTAGCGTCTGCAACGACATTCACCGTGTGGTGATTGGGCAGACGAAGTGCAAGCTGGTACGCGGGTACGGCGCGTGTTGCAACCGTAAGACTATCAATGTCCACATGCGGGTACGCGCGTTCGGTGTTTTGTAGGACCTGCGTGATGCTGACCGGCGTTGCGGGTAATGAGTGACTCACACCTTGCGGAAGAGCCAGTCCGGTCAGTTCGCTTTCGAACACAAGGATCGATCCGGTCAGCGCGATCACAACCAGGTAAACGGTAAGCAGCAGACCGGCCCACAGGTGGACCTGAAAGATCGCCTTTCGGATCCAAAGCCTGCGGGGATGGTGAAGTAAGTTACCGATTGCTGTCACGGGTACGCCGACTTAGAAGTGATATTTTGCAGAGCCCACAACATTGCGCGCGTAGCCGTAGTAGCAGTAAGCCAGGCCACCACACGTTGCGACGTAGCGCTTGTCGGTCAGGTTGGTGGCGTTGACGCTGAACAGCGTATGGCGATAGCCAAAGCGCAGGCCCGCGTCCAGCAGCGTGTAGTTGGGGATGTAAAAGCTGTCGTTGCCGGGTGCCCCAATGGCCGCACTGCTTGTGGGATCGTTGCTAAGGTTGGTGCCGGTAAAGCGCACGCCAAAGTTGCCACCGACACCGGCAAAGCGTCCGCCGCGTTGCGTGTAGTCAGCCAGGGCGCTGAACTGGTTGCGCGGTGTCTGCGGCAGCCAGTGGCCCACCCCAAAAGGCGATTCAGGCGAAGACACAACATTGGTTGCTGTAAAGGTGTAACCGGCGTGCAAGTTCAGGCCATGCGACAGGCTGGTGATGCCCTCCAGTTCCACACCACGAGAGCGCACCTCGCCGTCCTGGTGCGAATTAAAGGCAGAGTCCGCAACAATGACGTTTGTCTCATTGATCTGAAAAACAGAGGCCGTAAGAAAGCCTGTCCACGTGCGCGGCTGAATCTTGACGCCACCTTCTATCTGTCGTGCGTCAGAAGGTTTTGCCGGGTCGGTCGAAAGCTTGGTCGTGCTGTTGTAAACGTAAGTCCCGGCATTCGGCAAAAAGCTGGTGGAGTAAGCAAAGTAAGGTGCTATACCCTTGTCTGTCAGGTAAGTCACACCTACGCGTCCAGTCAATCGCTGGTCCAGGTGCGCATAGGTGCTGGTCCCGGTAAACAGGTGGGTAATGTCGTTCTTTGCAAAGTCCTGCCGGCCACCCACGGTCAGTACCAAGTGACGGTCAAACTTGATCTGGTCCTGCGCGTACAGGCCGTGCTGCTGCAGGAGGTTGTTCTGATTTAAGTACGGTCCGCCAGCGGGTACCGTGTACGTTCCATACTTCGGCTGATAGATGTTCAGATCGCTGGCACCGGACAGAAACGTGTACACATTGTGCTGGTTCACGTGCTGATAGTCATAGCCGAACAGCACGGTCTGCTCTACCCTGCCGGTGGTGAACCGGCGCAGGGCCCGGTTGTCCACCGTGTTGTAGCGGTTCGTGTTCGGCGTGGCAAACAGGACGCGCGTCAGGTTCGTGGTGCTGGCACCATCGAAGCCCGCACCGTACAGTGTCTGGCCCTTGAAGTTGATGTACTGGTAGCGATAGTTGGAGTGGACGTTCCATCCATCCTGAAACAGGTGGTCGCCGGTGTAACCCGCCGATGCCTGCTCGCGTGTAACAAAGTCGAATCCAGGCTCGCCGGTAAAGGCGCTCACGGGAATAATGCCGTTCGGATTGTTGTTATAGAGCGTTCCGCTGGCAGGCAGAAACTGGCTCCACTTGGTGCCGTCGTGCTGGTAATCGGCAAGCACGGTGAAATTGGTGCGGTCGCTGGGATGGTATGTGAACGAAGGTGCGATTAGGCGGCGATTATCGGGCACATAGTCCACCTGCGTTCCTGCATTGCGCACCAGGCCAAGCAGGCGGTAGCGGAACTTCGCCTCACGATCGAAAGCGCCGGTCGTATCCAATGCGCCCTGCCGACGACCGTAGCTGCCGAACTGCGCTTCCACGGTGGTGCTGCGCTCTGCTCCGGGGCGCTTGGTGACCTGGTTGATCAGGCCGCCCGGGGGCACTTCGCCATACAGAATAGAACTGGGTCCTTTCAGGACCTCGACCGACTCCAGTTCAAATGGATCGAGCTTGCCAGACAGCGAGTTGAACCGCATGCCGTCACGGAACACGCCAAACGTCTGCGCATCGAAGCCACGAATCTTGAGCCAGTCGAATCGGCTTTCGACACCATACTCGTCCGCCTGGATGCCAGGCGTATAGCGCAGCGCCTCGTTCATGGTGATGACCTGGCGCGATACCATCTCCAGCTGGTTCACCACGGAAATGGATTGCGGCACCTCGATCAACAGCGAGTTGGTCTTGGACCCGGCATTGGACTCGTAGGGCACGAAGCCGGTATCTGCATTAACGTTGATGACGTCATTCGAGGCCGCGATGGGCAGGGTAAGCGCAACGACGCCGTTCCTGTCTGCTGCCGTGCTGATGCTTTGTGTCAGTGTTGCAAAACCCGGCGCACGCGCCGTGACCTGGTAGCTGCCGGGCCGAAGCTCCAGCGTGACATGGCCGTCTGCGGCGGTGATGCCATTGCGCACGGTTGTGCCGCAGCGCGCTTCCACAGCAGCCTGGGGAATGGCAGCACCCGACGCGTCCGTGACCTGGATGGCGACACTGGCCGTCGGTGCTGACGTCTCGACGCGGCAGTTGGCAATATGGCTTTGTGCTTGGACCGCAGCCAGCGGCAGTGCTGCGGAGAGCAGTACAAACGCGCAGCGCAAGCGTCTGCAGGAAGTCAGATGGTGCATGAACAGGGCCTTTCAACAGCGAAATGAGCGGAGTGTCACAAGAACGATCCGCTGCACCCTCATGCAAATCGGAAATCCAGGACTACTCTTTCAAAGTACGACAGATCTGGTCCGAGTTCAAGGTGCAACAGGGCTCGGTGACTTCACAGATGATTGCCGTCACAGGTCGCGCACGCAGCGGAAGCCGATGTTTGTCGTCGCTGAATCCGGCGTGTTCGACGACCGCGCAGCGACACGGTACCGGTTGCAGTACGACCTGTGGCAAAGATAGCTGCCACCCCGCATGACCCTGGCTGCGCCGGAAGGCGGTCCTGCCGGGTTGATGGCTGTAGAGAAGTGGTGATAGGTCGTGCTGAACCAGTCCGCGCACCATTCCCATACGTTGCCCACCGTGCCGAACAAACCGTAGCCGTTCGGCCGATATGCATCGACGGGCGATGTGGAACGGAAGCCGTCCTCTGCCGTGTTTGTGTGCGGAAATTCACCCTGCCAGATGTTGCAGCGGTGTTCGCCACCTGGTGTCAGGCTGTCGCCCCATGGGTAGGTTTTCTGCGGGAGGCCACCGCGCGCGGCGAACTCCCACTCTGCCTCTGTCGGTAGGCGTTTGCCCGCCCAGGCGGCGTAGCTGGCAGCGTCGTTCCAGCTGACGTGCACTACCGGGTGGTTCATGCGTTCGGCGATGCTGCTGCCCGGGCCTTCCGGTGCGTTCCACCGGGCGTTGTGGATGCGTTTCCACCAATCCACGCCGGGCACCGTATCCTCCACACTCACGTTCTGCCCACCGTCTGGCAGATCACCGGCAAAGACGAACGACCAGCCAAACCGCTCCGCTTCCGTCTGGTAGCCGGTGTCCTGCACGAAGCGCGAGAAGAGGTCGTTGGTCACTGTGTATCGATCCATGAAAAACGGGTCGAGCGTGACCGGCCGCACAGGACCTTCACCGTCGGCTGGGAACCCCTCGCGGTCTTCGGTTCCCATTAGAAAGGTGCCGCCGGGCAGCTGCTCCATGCCTTCGGTACCCCCACCGGAAACCCTTTCTCGAGCAGCAGCGTCGCTGCGCGACTGGACCAGCACGGCCGCGCGTTCGCGGCTGGGCATGCAGCAAGGTGGAACGCGGGGCTGCTCAGACATGGGGCGTCTCCTCTATAAAGCGGACGTCGCTCTCTGCCCGCAGGCGTGCCACGGCGTCGGCAAGGGTGCGGCGCCGCGCATCGGCAAACATCCGGTTCGCAACTTCAAGTCGAACCTCGTCAAAGGGCCGCACGCCTGCCCTGCGTTTTCTGGAGACGGTGGCGATATGCAAACCAAATACCGTACGAAAGATGCCGCTGCGCTGGCCCGGTTGCAGGGCAAAGACCACATCCTCAAACTCCTGCACGGTTTGTTCTCGGACGACCCAACCCACAGCCCCGCCCACACCCTTGCAATCGGAATAGCGATTCGCAACCTGGTGAAACGGTTTGCCCTGTTGCAGTTCCACCTCTGCCTGCTTCATCACTGCCTCTGCTGCCGCTTCCTCATCCGCGCTATTGGCATTGCGAATGATGTGCGCAGCCTCCACCGCCTCCGGCAGGTAGTACATCTGCTGGTGCTGCCGGTAAAAAGCCTCTGCCTGGGCACGCGCAGGCCGAGGCACGTGCCGCGTCAGGTCATCGGTTGCTTTTTGCACCAGCAGGTCTTCCGCTATCGACTCCGTCACATCGGCACCGCAGACTGAATTGTTTGCGCTGCCCCATCGGCGTGCGCGCTCGGCGTCTATTTCCGCCGAAGAGATCCGCAGCTTGCGCGCATCGCCTGCCTGCAGCAAAAGCGTGCGCGTGACCACATTCTGCAGGGCCGCGGATCGTACCTGTTCGGGATCCAGGCCGCTGGCGTGCGGCGCATCCATCTCAAGGCCCGCAGACAGCCGCAGAACTTCACGGTCAAGCAGCCTGTCAGGGATGACTTTCCCATTCACAGTCAAAGCCACGTTTGCTGTCCCCTCATCTACAGGTTAGCTGCAGGCCGCTCGGCCCCGCTCATCGCACAGCAAAACGCGGATGCCCAAGGGCACCCGCGTTCTTCGTACACCGACACAACCCTTGCTTACGACAGCACTGGCAGCTGGATGGTTGATCCAACCGAGATCTTGTTGGCGTCGATGTGATTGGCTTCTGCCACCTGAACGTACTTGCTGGCATGGCCATAGAACTTCAGGCAGATGGCGCTCAGCGTATCGCCCTGCTTGATGGTGTACGGCTGCGCATCGCCACCGGTCACTGCCATCTGGATTTCGAAGTCAGAGTAGGTCGGATCGCACTGCTTGATCACGTCCCAGACGCGATTCGAAATGACCTTCGACGGAACCTCGCACTTGAGGACGAGCTTGTCGCCCTGCATAAAGATGCCATCCATCTTTGTGCCAAGCTCGGCGAAGTCGGTAATTACCTTGCCCACCGGGGCGTACTTCTGTTCCAGTGCTGCCTGATCTGCCATGTTTCTGAACTGCTTTCTGAAGGCGTGTGCCCTCTTGTTGGCGCTTCAAGCTGAAGCGACGTATGACTGCAGAGGTGTGAACCTGTGCCCACTTCGTGGCATGGGAGCGTTCCTGCAGTTCGATGCAGAGTGCATCGGGGGTGCCGTAAGTCCCAGGATCTTCCCTGTGCAATTTCTCAGGCCGCGTCGCCTCTTCTCCCACCTTGCAAGCCGCTCCGGCACAGCGTCCCAAGGCAGAGCACGACAGTGCGGACCAAGTCGAAAGTATCGATTTAGACGGGTTTTTTGACGGGCAACTTTGCCAGGATTCAACCGGCTGGAGCTTTGTCAATGCTGTCGCAGGATGGTGCATCGGTACCAGGTGACAAAGGTGCTTCTTCTGCGATAGCGTTCCGGAATGCAACGTGGCTGGCCCATCTCCCGCAACTCGATTTCTCTTACCGCTGCGGTGGACCGGCCCACCTCTGGTCAACACCGGTCTACAGACGGTGGCGCGGTGCGCGGTGTAGCCGTCGGCCTGACAATCGAGACCCTGTTTGCATTTGCCGTGTGGCTGACCATCCACTTCTGGTCGCACGCTTAGCCGGTACAAAGACTCCTGCACATCGTGGAACCAGGCCACGGACCAAGTGCGGGCGGTGATGCGCGGCGCTACGAAACAGCGCGCAGGCTGAACGTCGCGATGGCAGGCGGGCTGGAGTTCGCACGCACCTGCAGGGTCCCAAGCACTTCATTGGCAAACGTCGTTTGGTCACGCAATCGAAACACAAGAACGCCAGGCTGCACTTCCCTGGCGGAAAGCAGATTGAATCCGCCCGTCTGTTTTCGCAACTCCATTTGGGCAGCCACTGCAGATGCAACGGCGGTTCCTGGCAGGATGCTGCCCATGGCCGGAGGGCTTGCCTGGTTGAAAGCGGCCAGCCAGCCGTACAGCAGGTGCCCGGCAGGCGTATCAGGAATGAGACCGACCTGGCTGCCAAAGCGTGGCAGATGCACCAGAATGGTGGCGTGAACGCTGCTGGAACGCTCTCCACGGCGCGCAGGTACGGGCGCATCAGCGGCATCGCCCAGCACAATGGTGTCCACCTGCGACGGGTCGTCCTTGTCATCGGCTTTCTGGTCGGCGGCTGCTGGCTTTGTCGAACGCGAGACCCTGGACTCAGACTGGTCAGGGCGTGCATGTCCCGTCTTTCCCAGGCCATAGGAAATCAGCGAAATGGTGCCTGCCGCAACCAGAATCGCAAGCAGGACCGCCTCCGGTCGAAGCCGCTGACGGCCTGTGAGGTAGAACGTCGGAGCGGCCTGAGGATGAACTCTGGTAGAAACGGGCTGCTCCATGCGTAAGGTGTTCCTTGGCTTCTACGATGCCCGAGGGCAAACGCCCGGCGAAGAGGTTCGGCACCGCTAGTGTAGACGGGCTGCCGAAGCCTTCGGTTAGCGCTACTCAGATGAGTCCGGAGAAGATCTTCCAGGTTTGCATCCATACGACCATCCAGCCTGTGCAACGGCAAACACGCCGTGTCGCTTACCGTCGCTTCAGATTGACCTGTGCAGAGTTCGGCTCCAATTCAAGGCCAGCCTCGTCCACAGCTTCGAAGTCCTCTGCAGTGACCCGTGCCAGCTTTTTCAGATCGGCACCACTCCATCGCTTGTCCGACACACCGCTCAGGTACAGCGCGCCGCCGTTGTCCGCAAGGAACATGCCGTACTTCTGGAGCGCGGTCAGGATTACGCGGTTTGAGCGGGAGAAGCTGGACACATCAAAGTCCGCCCGCAGCCGGAAGCGCATACCCATCGGCGGCAGGTTTGCATTGGGCAAACCGGCGGCGTGCCGAGCGGGCCAGACGTAGGCAGCCTGGGTCCGTGGTGCGGTAAACCGCAGGGCATGTCGGATTTCGCCTGCCGCAACCTCGTCGTACCGCACCAGGCCTGGAAATATGGGCAGGCCTGCCGCGTCGGCAGAGGTCATGCCTGCCGGTCGCAGGGCGTTGCTTCGCAGGTCCATCACAATGCCAGACCCTGCAGACCAGCCGCTACTGCTGTGTGCCGCGGCGTAGAGCTCATACAGGATGCATTTCTGCTGATCGACAGCGATCACGTGCGCGTCGCCCTGGCCACGGCCCTCGATCGGCGCGTCCGGCGGGATGCGGTACGGTCCCGCATCGCTCTCGTCCCGGTTCTGGAAATCGATGGGTACGGTCGGGGTGTCCACCGCAGTGTTTGTGAACGGTATGCCGTACCGCAGGCTCGGCGCCAAATCAGGATGGAGCCTGGCCCCTGGTCCAATGGAAGCAACATACACGCTCGACTTGCGATGCGTCGGCAGTGTTTCAACCGGCGTGTTCCACACATTGTCCGCGGGAAAGACAGGGCAGCTCTCGACAGTCGGTTGGCCGCCGCCACTACCCCGTGCGCGGACTTCGTGGAGCCCAAGCTCGTAGGGTGGCAGCGTTTTCCAAACTGTGTAACCCACTGTTCCCGCCACGGCCAGGACCACCACAGCCAGCCAGAGACTACGCGTCAGGCCCATATACTGAGCTTTAGCATGGCCGCCTCACGCGCGCCTACCTGTTAATAAGTTCCAGGCTATATCGCGAAGCGGGGCAGGCAAGGAGCTGATCACGAGCTTCAACGCATGTCTCGCTCCCTTCAACTGAGGGAGCAGCTTCGCGGTGCTTTTCACGCTTTGAAAGTCCCTTCGCGCAAAAGCGGTGTCGAACGCATCGAGACGACGTTGCGCAACGGATTGATGAATCTCCGCAGCATAGGGCTTAAGACCTGGGCGCGTAGCCAGAACATACTCCAGGACTTCAGCGTCTCCCAAGTTCATCTTCTGGACATTTCCGGAAATGTTTCCCGCATGCCTGCGAATGCCTACCAGGGGCTTCTGAAGGACACCAAATGGAGCATGTTCTGCAAGCCGAAGAGTTGTTGCAAAGTCACAGCCGACCTTGCGACTGACACCTTCATCCCAGCCGCCAATCGCAAGGAACTGCTCACGGTCGGCTACCAAGCAGGATACAAAAAACGGTTGAAATTCTATCAATTTACGAACAAGAGGCTTCCGGAAGTAACTATGTCCGTCAATTGGTTCTGTTAAATCGCTCCAGTAACCGGAAGGAGCTTGGTCAAACTTCAGTTTTTGCCCCCAGATCTCCTCGTGGACTAGGCGAAAATTACAATATGAGCAGATCGGCTGCGGGCCACTTGTCCAGAACCAGATCATCTCTTCAAGAAAATTCAATTCCCACAGGTCGTCGCTATCACAAAAGGCCACCAGCTGCCCGGAAGCCGCGCGCATCCCCACATTGCGGGCAACGAGGTCTCCTGAGTTTGGGATGATGATGGATTTGATCTGATCACCATACTGGGCCAAGACTGCCTGAGTGTCGTCAGTCGATCCATCATCAACCACGATAACTTCGTCCGCTGGGACTGTTTGCCTCAAGATTCTGTCGAGGGTTTCACAGATTAATGCTGCCCGGTTATAGGTAGGAACGACGACGGAAATAGTAGGTCGGGGTTTCATAGTAGGACTCGTATTCAACCTGAAATCAGCTATTAACCCTGTCTTAATCAGCCTTTGGTGTTGCAAGCACAGGCGACAGCGCCCTATCCTCTGCGATAATGTCCGCAGCCAGGTACTGCGCCGTTCCAGCAGGCACCAGGACACTTACGGGCGCTGGCATTGCGCAAGTATATCTCTGCGCTGCACCCACCTGGTCCCTCTTAAGCGGCTGGGCCAGATGGCGTCATACCCGGCGTTCCAAATGGGTCCGCATTTCACATTGGTCCTCAAGGTCCGGCGAGTTCCGTCCTTTTGCAAAAGTGGAGCAGGATGCCTACGCCATTTTTCTGTAGACTGGCGCAGTTCATATCGCAGCGGCTGCATCAACAACCATGCGTCTTTACCTGAGACCGGCAGAACGCGAGCTTGTTAGTACGGCACTTCTGCTTGCAATCCCAGTGAGTGAGAGGGACCATCGTCCGCCGTCATCCAAGCCGTGCGTGACGCGTGCGAACAGGAGATCAAAATGAAGGGCGCGCCACAACGAACTTCGAACAAGCCGCGCATCCTCATAGTGTCGAACCAGTTTCCGCCTGACATTGGCGGCGTCTCCGCGGTCACACTCGCTTTGGCTTCAAACCTGTGGGAGAACGTGGCAGTCGCGGTTCAGCAGGTGCGCGACTCCGCCGAGCTTGCAGGGCAGCAGGCTCATGACGCGCAGTTTCCCTTCCCGGTCCATCGCTTGCCGCCGTTTGAAACGGAGTTGCCTCGCAGCCTGCCCGGACGGCTGCGGGGCCCGTTGCAGTTTGCGTTCAATGTGCTTTGGACCAGGCGGCGCGTCGCCGCCGCTCTTCGCAAGCTGCTGAACACCGAGGCGATCGACGTGGTCTGCATCCAGACCCTGATGACCTACTGGGTGGCCGACATTGTTCGCAGCTACGCGCCACACGTAAAGGTCATTTTTTACCTACATGGTGAAGAGATTGCCGGCGGGCCAACTCGACGACACATTGACCAGTTGCAGCACTCAGCCTTGCGAAAAGCCGATGCCTCCGCTGCCGTCAGTTCGTACACGCGCGGCTTGGCTGAGCGCATTGGTGTGCTTCCGGAGAAGATCGCCGTGATCAACAACGGTGTGGATACGGAGCAGTTCACACGCGGGCCGAAAGATGAGGAGTTGCAACAACGCTTCGGACTTAGCGGCAAGCGGGTGCTGCTTTGCCTGGCCCGGCTGGACGAGCGAAAAGGGCAGGACAAACTCATTGAGGCCATGCCTGCCATCCTGGCGGCGGTGCCGAACACGGTGCTTCTTCTGGTAGGCAGTGGAAGCGACGAAGTCCGTCTGCGCGGCCTGGCTGCTGCTTCAGAAGCACGCAGCAGCATCGTGTTTACCGGCCCGGCAAGCGATCGGGAACGCCTGCTGCATTACCGGACGGCAGACGTTTACGTTATGCCTAACCGCCAGTTGGAGGGCGGCGACACGGAGGGCTTTGGCCTGGTGTTCCTGGAAGCCGGCGCTTGCGGCAAACCCGTAGTCGGAGGTAGGGCTGGCGGTGTGCCGGACGCGATCCTTGATGGCAAGACGGGCTACCTGGTCGATGGCCGATCGCCTGCCGAAATTGCAACTGCCTGCGTCCGCCTGTTGAGCGATCCCCTGCTTGCCGAACAACTGGGAAACAACGGCCTGGAACACAGCAGACGCAACACATGGGAGCAGCAGTCGCAACGCTTCCTTGCACTTTGCGCGCAGGTGGTCGGGCAGGACGGCAGGACGGCTCCGGGTCAAGTACCTACCACGTAAGTTCTACGCTGTCATACCTTTGTCGCGCCTTGGTTTGCAGCCCGTGTGATCTGGGGGAATACTGGAAGGGTGCGCCTGTGCGTTAGGGAAAGCTCCCTTGAGCACGAGCCGAGAGGATTTGGTATGAAGACGGATCGTCGTGAGTTTTTAGCGTTGGGTGGGTTGGCTGCAGGCAGTGCGCTGGCGAAACATGCGGTGGGGCAGCGGGTGGCTCGGCCGGCAGGCGGTGAAGACCTTACGCAGTACGTCAACGTCTTTGTTGGCACGGGCGGGCATGGCCACACGTTTCCCGGCGCGACGGTCCCTTTTGGCGCCGTGCAGTTGAGCCCCGACACCGGCGTGACTGAGTGGGACTGGAGCTCCGGCTACCACCATGGCGACGAAACAATGATGGGTTTCAGCCACACCCATCTAAGCGGAACCGGCGTAGGCGACATGCTGGATCTGCTGCTGGTGCCTCGGACGGGCGACGTGGTGCTAAATCCAGGCACCGACCCGAAAGCGCGCACGGACGCCGCGGGCACGTATCGCTCGCGCTTTTCGCACAGCGACGAACAGGCCGAACCCGGCTTCTACAGCGTCAAAACGCAGCCTGGCACCGGTGGCAGCGTCCTGACCGAGCTGACTGCGACGGAACGCACCGGTCTTGCGCGCTTTACCTTTCCCGCAGGCGAGCCCGCCTACATCCTTCTGGACTGGCACCACTCCTACATGGGCGGCAAGGAAGACTCCGTGGAGTCCGCCGACATCGCCGTGGTAAGTGACACCACCGTTCAGGGTGGTCGGCACGTGCAGCGCTGGGCGCCGCACCGCGAAATCTACTTCTACACCGAAGCTTCAGCCAAGCCGACAAAGATCGAAGTTTTTAGCGATAACAAACCCGTGGACGGCCGCGAAGCATCCGGCAAAAACCTGAAGGTCGCGCTCCACTTCGCGCCAGGCAGCACGGTCATGCTCAAGTCCGGCATCTCCGCCGTCAGCACAGAGAATGCAAAGCTGAACCTGCAGAAAGAGCAGCCGGGGTGGAACTTCAACGGTGTTCGCTCATCGGCCAAACGGAAGTGGCAAACCGAGCTGGAGCGCATTCGCGTGCGCGACGGCAACCGCGAACACAAGACCATCTTTTACAGCAGCCTGTACCACATGATGTGCGCGCCCACGTTGAACGACGATGCCAACGGCCAGTACCGCGGACTCGACAAAAAGGTGCATACGCTGCAGGCGGGCGAGCAGAACTACAGTACCTATTCGCTGTGGGATACCTACCGCGCTCTGCACCCTTCGTTCACGCTGTGGCAGGCAGACCGCGTTGCGCCCATGGTCAACTGCCTCATCCGTATGGCGGAACAGAGCATCTACGGCTTCCCCGTGTGGCCGCTGCAGGATGGCGAAACCTACTGCATGCCCGGCTACCACGGTGCCAGCGTCATGGCGGAGGCCTGCGTCAAGAAGGTGCCGGGTATCGACTGGAACCGCGCCTACACCGGCATGCGCAAGCGCAACATGGATGACGATTACATGGGCCTGGCCATGTATCGCAAGTACGGCTACATCCCCGCCGACAAGGAGTGGGAATCCGTCGGCAAACTGGTGGAATACACCTATTGCGACTGGGCCTGCGCGCATGTGGCCGACGCCACCGGGCACCCGGACGACGCCAAAATCATGCGTGGCCGTTCGCAGAACTACAAGAACGTGTTCGACACCAAGTCGCAGTTCATCCGGCCAAAGCTCGAGAACGGTGAGTGGGCGCCGAACTTCAATCCGCGCGCTACGGGCCACGTGCCGCATCACCGCGACTTTACCGAGGCCAACTCCTGGCAGAGCACCTTCTACGTGCAGCACGACGTAAAGGGCTACATGCAACTGTTCGGCGGACGCGAGGCGTTTACGCAGAAGCTGGACGCCCTATTTACCGCGGAGCCCGGTGTCAGCAACGAGAACGTGGCCGACATGAGCGGCTTCATCGGCCAGTATGTCCACGGCAACGAACCCAGCCACCACATCGCCTACCTGTACCTTTGGGCCGGGCAGCCTTGGAAGTCGCAGGAGAAAGTACGTGAGATTTTGCTGACCCACTACCGCGACGACTTCGACGGCCTGGACGGCAACGAGGATTGCGGGCAGATGAGCGCCTGGTTCGCCATGAGTTCCATGGGGCTGTACGCCGTGGACCCGGTCAGCGCCACGTATGTGCTGACTGCGCCCCTGTTCGACGAAGTTCGCATTCGGCTCGCGGCGGGCAAGGAGCTCGTTATCGAGGCAAAGCGCAGCAGCCCCGACGACAAGTACATCCAGTCCATCACCGTGAACGGCAAACCGCACGACCACCTGTGGATCGAACACGATGTGCTGGCACGCGGCGCGCACCTGGTCTTTACGCTGGGATCGCAGCCCAACAAGAGTCTCGGTGTAAGCGAAGCGCAGATGCCGCCCTCGCTTACGGCGTAAACAACGCAACTCTTGCAGCAAGGAGCACGCACATGCCGGTTATCCGCACCTGTGAACACTGCCAGACGAAGAACCGCATTCCAGCATCGCACCTGGCCGACACCGGCCGGTGCGGTGCCTGCAAGCAGGACCTGCCGCCGCTGAACGAACCAGTGGCAGCAGACGTTTCGCTGTTCGATGAAGTGTTGCGAGAGGCCCGCGTGCCCATACTGGTGGACTTCTGGGCCGCATGGTGCGGACCCTGCCGCATGGCCGCGCCTCACGTTGCCCAGGCCGCCCGTGAGATGGCGGGCAAAGCCATCGTTCTGAAGGTCGATACCGAACAGAATCCGCAGTTATCTGCGCGCTACCAGGTGCGCGGCATTCCCAACTTTGCCGTCTTTGCAGGCGGCAAACTTGTGCAGCAGCAGGCCGGCCTGGTCGATGCGGCGCAGATGGTGCAGTGGTTGCGCTCCGCAGCCACGCCGTAATCGCCTGGCGTGCCCCGCACGCATCCCGGCACGCCCTTATGCTGGAGAGATGGGCTGCGCGCCGTTGAACAGGCCGCCCCACAGGTGCAACTGTGCCAGACATCATCGATCTTCCGCCTTCCTCTCGCCTCCCCCGCAACCTGTTGATCGCTATCGTTGCAGGGACGGTTCTGCTGCTGAGCCTCGGACGGCTTGCCTCCCTGTATGTGGACGGCCTGTGGTTCGGCTCACTTGGTTTCTCGCGTGTGTTTCGCGAAACGCTGTTTTTGCAGTGGGGCCTGTTCGGTCTTTTCTTTGCGCTGACATTTGCCCTGCTGTACGGCGGATTTCTGCTGCTGCGCGATGGCCGCGCAGGCAACGGTACCAGCCTGGTGCGCTCGGTTCTGGTGAACGGCCAACCGCTGACCATCAACGTGGGCCGCTGGCTAAAGCCAGTGGTTCTGCTGCTGTCGCTGTTCATCGCGTACCTGTCCGGCTCGGCGCTTTCGGATGAGTGGCCCACTTTTGCCCTGTGGATGCATGCACCGTCTGCGGGTGGCCCCATCGATCCCGTGCTGGGGCGGTCGCTGAACTTTTACCTGCTGACGCTGCCCGCGTGGCAACTGCTTGTGGGCTGGCTGACGGCCATGGCCGTTCTGCTGCTCGTGCTGTCTGCCGTCCTGTACTGGGTGCGTCGACCGCAACTGCATGACTTTCAGTACCTCGACGATCGCTCAGGCTGGCGCGGCCTGTACGCCGCGGTTGCGTTTCTGCTGTTGGTAGCGGCGGTGCGCCTGTGGCTGGGCCGCTTCAATCTCTTGCTGACGGACCACACCATCTTTTCCGGCGCAACGTATACCGACGCGCACGTGCAGCTACCGGGCCTGCTGCTGGTAAGCCTCGTGCTGCTAGGCGGCGCAGTGTTTGCGGCAAGCAGTGTGGGCCGCCGCTCAGGCTCGCGATGGATCACCGCTGCAGTTGTACCGGGTGTGGTGTTGTATCTCGCCATGCAGGGCCTCAGCGCGGCCATTGACACGTTCATCGTCAAGCCGAATGAGTTGACGAAAGAGCAGCCGTACATCCGCAACAACATCGATGCCACGCGCAGCGCACTCGCCCTGAACAGCATCGTGGTCCGGCCATTTGCGGCAGGCACAACGGTTGAATCAGCCGATGCTGCCAACAACCAGCCCACCCTGCAGAACATCCGCCTGTGGGACGCGCAGGCGCTGCAAGACACGCTTCGCCAGATCCAGGAAATCCGCACGTACTATGACTTTCCCGGCATCGACATCGACCGCTACATGCTGGACGGCCACCTGCGCGAAGTAATGCTGGCCACGCGCGAGCTAAGCACCGCAAAGCTGCCCGAAAGCAGCCGCAACTGGATCAACGAGCGGCTGGTGTTCACGCACGGTTATGGCGTCACCATGAACCCGGTGAACGGCTTCACGCAGGAGGGCCTGCCCAACCTGCTGCTGGGCAACATGCCCGTGCAAAGCACCTCGCCTTCGCTGCAGGTGAATCGCCCGGAGATCTACTTCGGCGAGATGACCGACAGCGACGTGTACGTGAAGACGCACCAGCAGGAGTTCGACTACCCGCAGGGCGAATCCAATAGCCTTACTACCTACACCGGGTCGGGCGGCATGGTGCTGGGCAACTGGCTGCGCCGCGTGGTGATCGCGTTTGAGCGCGGCGACCTGGCAAAGCTGCCATTCAGCAACGACATCACGCCGGAGTCGCGACTGCTGATGCGCCGCAACATTCGCGAACGCGTTCTGAACATTGCGCCCTTCCTGACACTTGATCCCGATCCGTACATGATCGTGGGCGATGACGGCAGGCTCCGCTGGATTCTGGATGGATTCACTTCGGCCAGCACCTATCCCAACGCGCGGCATTACGCCTTTGGCGACACGGATGTGAACTACCTCCGTAACAGCGTCAAGATCTCCGTCGATGCCTACGACGGCAACGTGACCTTCTACGCCATGGACGAGGCCGATCCCATTCTTGCGGCATACCGACACACGTTTCCTTCACTGTTTCAACCTGCGTCTGCCATGCCCGCCAGCATGCGCGCGCACCTGCGCTACACCGACACCTTGCTGAAGCTTCAAGCGCACGCCTATGGCCTGTACCACATGACCGATCCCGCGACGTTCTTCAACCGCGAAGACCTTTGGACGCCCGCGACCGAATCCGCCGTCGACAGCACCGGCCAGCGCTCCACGCAGGAGATGGAACCCAACTACGTGCTGATGAACCTGCCCGGCGAGCAGGGCGTGGAGTTTGCCAACATTCTGCCGTTTACGCCCAGCAACCGCAACAACCTGATCGGCTGGATTGCGGGCCGCAGCGACGGCGCCAACTACGGCACAGCCGTGGCCTATACCTTTCCAAAAACTCGGCTGGTCGACGGACCCTCGCAGATCGAGGCACGCATCGACCAGAACGCACAGATCAGCGGCCAACTGACGCTGTGGAACCAGCAGGGTTCGCACGTGCATCGCGGCAACCTGCTCGTCATCCCCACGGGAGCCGCGCTGCTGTATGCCGAGTCAATCTACCTGCAGGCCGACCGCAGCCCCATGCCGGAACTGCGCCTAGTAGTGCTGGCGCTGCAGGACCGGCTGGCCTACGGCACGTCGTTTGAGGCTGCGCTGTCTAACCTGTTCCACGGCACGGAGTCATCCATTACGCCAAGCGCGCAGCCATCGCCGGCAGCTGCTGACACGCCTGCTGCAGCGGCCAACGTCACTTCCGCAAAGTCCGTGCCAGAAAGCCGAGACAGCGAGATTAAGCAGGCTGCGCAGGACCTCTCCGACTACCAGCGACTGACCGCCGAAGGCAAGCTGGGCGAGGCAGGCGCGAAACTCGACGCGTTGAAACTCCACCTGAACCGCCTCGCAACCGCCAAGCCGTAACAGTCCTAAGACGTAGGAACGGCAGCGCCCAGAAATTAGGCGCTGCCGTAAATCAAAGCAACGATCCGTTTGCCTTGCCGTTCTAGCGATCGGTCTTGCACGTCTCCACCGGTGTCGTAACCCGGTCCCATTTTTCGGTGCGTCCAACGCAGCAATGCCAACGTAACCCATTACGTCTGAGCCGAGCACCTACTCTGCGTCCCGCAAGAAGTACATGAACAAGACTTCTCTTGGGCATGTGATTGTCGCGCATAGAAATCAAAGTCTTTACACGCCGCGCCAAGCTGATCGAGATGCACGGCATTCGCGAAGGTCTTACGCGCTTCGCTCAAGGTGAAGCCTTATAAGAGATGATTCCGCAGTCCTGGAGCGGTCTGCACATTCCTTGCTTCCTCAAGACCCTTGTTATCTGCTTCGGCTCAGCTCCACATTGGTCAGTGCCGACTTCTTTGCTTTGATAGCTGCATTGCCATGTGGCTTGTGAGCCTCATTGGCACGGTTCGACCCTTCACTCCAGCCCACCGCGTGAAGGATTCCTTATGAAGACCCTGCTGCATCTCGCCACGAATCTCGCACTCGGATCCACGGCTCTCGCTGCTATCTCGCCGGCCAAGCATTCCCGGCCCAGTGCCCCGCGCACAACTACCGTGATCATCACCGAACAGCCTCCCGTCACCCTGACCGGCCAGCTGCGGGTCACGTGGATCGTTCTCCCGGCCGAGGAGAACGTCGCTACCGTCTTCGACGAAGTCCCAAAGCCAATCGCCATTCCCGCGGACGCTGTTTGCGGGAATGCTAAAACTGGTACTGACAATTGGCTTGTCCGAAGTTACGGATTGGCCATGCCCTTCTTACAGCTGGCGCGGCGCTGGTAAGCCATTCATCGCAAGGCGTTTGCATCTCAGCCTCTGAACGATGAGGCGAGCGGATGAGCGATGAACAGCAGGGCGGCGACTCTGGCGGTCAGAAAGAACTGTCCCGCCCTACTGCGAAGGAAATCTATGTCCAGGTAGCGGGCAATGCTCGTGATGAACTGAGACGTTCGGTGCTTTCGCTTGGCATTTCGGGCTTTGCGGGCGGCATGTTCATGGGGTTGTCTGGCCTTGGGGTGGCCATCTCGACGGCTTTGCTGGGGCCGTCCAACGTGTCGCAATTCATCGCGCAGATGTTCTATCCGCTGGGCTTTATCATCGTCATTCTTGGCCGGGCACAACTATTTACTGAGAACACGCTCTACCCCGTAGCTCTGCTCTTTGCAGAGCGTAAACACGTTGGGCACACCCTAAGGCTGTGGGCTATCGTGCTGGCGGCGAACATCACCGGGGCATGCGCGTTTGCATTGCTTGTGGCGCGAACACCAGCGCTCAAGCCGGAGTTTCTTTCCGAGCTTGCACATATCGGGCTTGAGGCCGTTCAGCGAACACCGTCGAGCATCTTCTGGAGCGCGGTGATCGCCGGATGGGTGATTGCCATGGTGGCGTGGCTCGTCTCTGCTTCACATTCCATCAGCGGCTCTGTGATGGTCATTTGGGCACTCACCTTTGTGATCGGCCTCGGCCATTTCTCCCACTGCATTGCCGGCAGCGGAGAGGTGCTGACCGCGGTGCTGACACATCAGGTCGCGTGGGGCGGATACTTCCACTGGCTTGCACTTGCTGCTGGCGGCAACATCAGCGGAGGCGTCATCATCGTCACGCTGCTGGAGTACGGCCAGGTGATCGCAGACAAGGAAGGCGAGAAAGCCATCATCGAAGACGCGGAGAAGCACAAAGAGGACGAGCTTTAAAGGCCTGATATCCACTTACGACAAGGCTAGTGCACTTCGCACGAACTGGTTGTGAAACGTGATGGCTCCCCAGAAAAGCCTGGCGCGGATCGGAACCTGCAGATGTCGCGCGCCGTCGTCGTTGCCATTCCATATGTTTGTCTTCTGTCGTTCGCGATAAACGGCGTTATAGAAACTGCGGATCAGATCTGAGAGATGCGGTTCTCGGAAGTTGGGCCAAATTCCCAACTTCGCACGGCTGCTCGTTGCCACGTTTCGTTCGAGTCTGTTCCAGGTAAGAACATCTCTTCCTTAGCTGCTTCTTGCAGCTTCTCGCTCGCGATTCCGTTCGCATTTGCAAGGGTGTCGTGTTTGGCAGCAAAGGCAGCCAAAGCGTCGCCTGTTGGATTCGACATATGAACTCAGACCCTGCCTTTTGGAATTCGACGCGTTCCGTTAGAGATGCTTAGTCTGAGCAGACAAAAGACACGATGCGTTGCGGACACAACAGAGGTTTCGCTTCCACACCAAAGTCATCGGCTGGGCTCACAAACCCTTTCGGCAAGGATCGGGCAACGATTAGTCGAAGGGGAATCTATCGAACGATCTGGTTCACTTTGATAGCCGCTGCGGCTGCGCCATCGTTGTCTCCTGCGTCGAGGAGACCGACCATCACGGTCAACTTTCGCTTAAGTACTACAAAGGAAAGTGGCTCGTCGTGCCGTCAGCAGCCGCGCAGGACCAATAGCAAAACCAACAAGGTCGCCAGCAAGCCTATAACCGCAATGAAAGGCAGCGAAACACGCGGCGGGGCACCGCCGCTGGAATGGCTGAAATGGGGTAGATCGGGATCGTAGTGAATTGGAAACAGGCTGC
>JBPBPZ010000097.1:0-27514 GCA_050954525.1 Janthinobacterium lividum | reverse complement strand
AACTGCCTCCGAGGCTGCAGTTGGGCGTGAGACCGGATTGCACTTGCAACGAGTGCCGGGTCCCGGCTTATGTCTGGTCGGTCCCGACATGTCGCATTAGCGGAAGGAAGGGGGCTGACACGGTCTCATCACAAACTAAGGAACTCCGTCACAATCAAAGCCACACAACCGACCGATTAGGGTGGTCGCTGTGCGTCTTCGCCTGCAGCAAAAGGGTATAGCCTATCGCGACGTTGCATGCCGTTTTGTTGGGAAAAGAGGCACTCCAGCGGCACCCTAAGCTCTTCTCACAAACCCTACTTTACAAGAAGGCGTAAGAGGGCTCGTCGAGATGCACGATCCCATATTCAGGCCTTCTGCTCTGCCTGCAAAGGCGAACTATCCCGACGTAGCTTGAACGGGGGATTCCGAAGGAGGTTGAACCTGAACCGCTTCAAGACCATGGAGCAGCCTGTCGAGCGATCGGACATAGAGCTTAGCGAAGTCGTCCTGTGGAAGGTGAATGCGGCCGCTCAGATAGAGCATGACGAGACCATGCGCATGTGCCCAAATCGCAAGCGAGACCTCGAAGACGTCGTCCTCGCGCAGGCGACGCTGAGCCATTGCAGTTCGAACCACATCATGCAGGATACTCAGTGTGGGAGAGCGACCTGAATTCAGGTCCTCCGGATAACGGTAGGCGTTGTTCCGCCGGGCCGCGAACAAGTAGCGGAATAGATTGGGATGGTCGACGGCGTACTCAAGGTACCCGAGCATGCCTTTCAGACCTTTACCGGCACGCTTGTTTGCTCTCTCGAAGTACTGGCCAAGCCGTTTGTATTCAGAAGAGATAGCTGCCTCCAGCAGGGTCTCCCGGTTCTCAAAGTGCTTGTAGAGCGCCATCGGCGTAATCCCGATCTTGACAGCGATCCTTCTCATGCTGATCTCAGTAGGGTCGGCGAATTCGTCTAGTAACTGCAAGGCAACAGTGCAGATCCGTTCCGAGGTGGTTTCCTTGGTCATGTGGTATACAGTGTATACCACAGCTTGCGGATACTTCCTGGAGGCGCTTCATGCTATTCAAAAGACTGGCAATCGGTCTAGGAATCTACCTTGTAGTTCTGTTTAGTGTTGCGGGTGTGATGGTTAGCTGCTTCCATCCGGATGCGCCGAAAGCACTACACTCCGTCACAGACCCCTTTGCAAGCATGGATCTTTCCAACTTGCCCTCGCTTCGACGTTACCGTGCTCGCGATGGAGCAGAGCTTTCCTATAGGGAGTACCCGGGGCGTAGCATTCAAGTTGTGGTGTTGGTGCATGGGTCGGCGGGTAGCAGTCAGGACATGCACATCATGGCTAGAGCACTGCAAGAGCAATCGGGAGCAACGGTGCTGGTGCCCGACATTCGCGGCCATGGAGCCAACCTTCCACACGGGGATATCGCTCATGTGGGGCAGCTCGACGATGACATGACAGACTTCGTGCAGGCTGTTCGACCTCAGCACGCGGGAAAGAAGTGGACGTTGCTCGGGTTCTCTTCGGGGGGAGGCTTCGTCCTGCGCATCGCTGGAAGTGGAGCAGGCAATCTTTTTGATCGCTTCATCCTACTTTCGCCATACCTGCGCTACAACGCACCCACCGTGCGACCAACCTCGACCCGTAACAACACCGGGGAAGGCAGCAGTTGGTACAGCGTATCGATAGCACGCATCATCGGGCTTTCGATTTTCGACTTCTTTGGGATCCATTCCTTTGACGGACTTCCCGTGCTGTCCTTTCCCGTCCCTACCAACATCCAGGCGACTACTTCGAGCTATTCATTCCGCATGCAAAAGAACTTTGAACCGCATAGTGACTACCGCGCAGATATCCGCAATGTCACAAGGCCAATGCAGGTCTTTGTTGGCGGCAGTGACGAGCTGTTTATTCCAGAGCAGTTTCCCAAGGTGTTCTCTGCAGACCGGAAGGATGTGCAAGTCAGCATCTTGCCAGGAATGTGTCACTCCGACATGATTACCAAGCCTGCAGCTATCTCGGCCGTTGTCAAAGCTGTCGAGCAAACTTCGTAGCACCTATGTAGCTCCGCTTTTGAGAAAACAGCAAGTTGCTCTGATCGACCCAGCTACCGGCTTCTAGCAAACGAAGGATAACGAGAGCGGTTCGAATCGAGAAGGCGTTCTGCGCGTTTACTGGCGTTCCGCATTCTCGAAATTGGTTCTCAAATGCTATGCTCGATTTGTGGCCGCAAAAACGAGTTCTGAGAAGAAAACACCTGCGAAGAGGGCGACACGGAAACCCGGACCGAAAGCTGCGGCTTTGCTGATCGGTTATGCGCGTGTCTCGACTCAGGATCAGAACCTCGAGTTACAGACAGAGGCTCTTCAGAAGGCTGGCTGCAGGAAGATCTTCGAAGACCGGGCAAGCGGAAGCCGAGTGGAACGCATCGGTCTTGCTCAAGCTCGAGAAAGCCTTCGTGCCGGGGACACGCTTGTGGTTTGGAAACTGGATCGGCTGGGACGAAGCGTGAAGCAGCTTGTCGATCTCGTCGGCGAGCTCCAGAAAGAGGGAGTTCAGTTCAGAAGCCTGACAGATTCCATCGACACCGGCACGCCTTCCGGCCGGTTCTTCTTTCACGTCATGGCAAGCCTGGCTGAGATGGAGAAGGAACTGATCGTCGAGCGGACACGCGCCGGGCTGGAAGTCGCGCGCCAGCTAGGCAGAATCGGGGGCCGTAAGCGGCAGATGACAGACAGCAAGATCAAAGCGGCGAAGAAGCTGCTCGCGAGCGGGGTTCCGGCCCGAGACGTGGCGGGGAACCTCGGCGTTTCCGTGCCCACCTTATATAGATGGCTGCCCGCCTCTACCCACGGCTGACGCGTCTGCTTCAACTAAAGCCGCGTTACTGACCAGAATGCGACTTACAGGGACTGATTTCTGCATGCAGGGGCCTACGCGCAAAGGACAGGTCCCGCTGCTTTGAAATGCTAGGCGCTGTGTTCAGCGAGCGAAAGGGTGTTCCCATCCGGATCTTGGAACCACGCGATTTTAGCCCGACCGGGAGCGTGCCAGACTCCGCGTTCGTCATGTTCCATGCCAGGATACCGGCGGAACTGAACGCCCTTGGCCGTGAGTTCATCGACAGCTTGCTCAATCCCCGCGACTTCCCAGCCGAAAATGGTGAACTCAACGGGTTGATGCTTCGCACCTACGCGCACAATTCGCAAGTCGGAACCCGGATCAGGGCCGAGGCGGAACACAAGGGCGAATGGCTCGTCGGCTACAAAGCGAAGCCCTAACGTGCCTTCATAGAAGGCGCGAGCAGCTTCGGCATTCGCGGTGGGTATAAATCCTGTCGGAACTGCAGTGGTGAGCGGCATGGCAGCTAGCATATAAGAGTTTTCAGGATCACTGCAGTTCTAATGTCGCGAGAAGATGGTTCATCACTGCGTCGGCAACACTGCGACTCAGCGAGGTCACTCCAGTTGAGGGCTTACGTCTTTATGCAAAATGCAGTTTCACGCCTCTGCCCTGCGAGAACGTTCCTGGAGACGACTGCGTTGTGTTCGCTCCGTTGCTGACGCCCGACCTAGACCGGCTGCCAGAGCTCGATCCCGTTTCCTTCCGGGTCCTGGAGACGTGCAAAACGACCATACGGATAGGTCGTAGCATCCACCTTGACCGCAATGCCTGCTGCTTGGAGCTGTGAAACCAATCTGTCCAGGTTGCCGACACGGAAGTTGATCATCCACTGCTTCGAAGGGTCACCCAAATAGCTGCTCTTTTCAGAGAAAGGGGTGAAGCTCGTTGGTCCAGCCTGTTGATTCCACACTGGGTCACCTGCACTCTGCGGAGTCACAAAAATGCCGAGGTGGTTCTGGTACCACTGCGCCAGCGCCTTTGGCTCCTTTGCTCGGAAGAAAAAGCCGCCGATGCCCGTAACACTCTCTTTCGGCAGTTCACTACCGGCAGAGGGCTTCTGCTGGGCAGTCGACATAGACTCGGGCAGGATTGCCATTGCGGCGGCGGCACCAAGCACTCCAAGCATCTGACGGCGTTGCATTTGATCGACGTCCTCCTGTTTGTCCGAATTCTAACTGCCGTCAACTGCCGGCTGTTAGGAAATGAAACCACGATCGAGCGCCCAGACCTGTTTTCGAGCCTAGTGATGGTCGCGCCTTCACCCTGCTATGTGAGTGTTGGCGACTACGTGGGAGGGTTTCGAACAGAAGACATCAAAGCGCTTCTCGCGCTGCTGGACAGCAACCAGTTGGGATGGGCTTCGAGCATGGGACCCGTGATCATGGGCAATCCAAACTATCCGGAGTTAGGTCAAAGACTTGCAAAGAGCTTCTGCAGCATCGATCCCGACGTTGCTCGCCATTTTGCCAGGACCACGTTCTACGCGAACAATCTTGAAGACCTGCCCAAGATCTCTGTGCCGACGCTGATCATGCAGTGCGCGGAGGATCCAATCGCGCCGTTAAGTGTAGGGCACTACATGCATGGCGTCATTGCGCACAGTACTCTGTCACTCATGAACGCAACCGGCCACTGCCCCCACATGAGCGCCCCGGCCGAAACGGTTGATGTCATTCACTCGTTTCTCACAGACGTCTCCTAGGCTCCCATGGATCATTTGTTTTCCCACGAAGACCTCGCCCATCTCTATCTGAGAGCCCCTTGTGGTTTTCTGATTACGACGCTTGACGGCGCGATCTGCGGAGCGAACCAGACATTTATCTCCTGGACAGAACGCGGCCGTGCAGATGTGGTCGGCAAGAACATTCGGGAACTCCTCAGCCCGGCAAGTCAGATTTTCTATGACACGCATTACACTCCTTTGCTCCATATGGATCGTGCGAGTGGCCTCAGCATAGAGCTTCTGCGAGAAACGACCATCTCCTTGCCGGTGCTTGTTACATCGAGGCTGGAGCACGACCTTTCAAATCAGCAGAGCTACATCCACTCGACTTTCTTCGACGCTTCGGAGCGGCGCGACAGCGAACGGGAGCTGGTCTTGTCGAAGCGACGGGCCGACTCTCTCGCTAATGTTGTCCATTCGTCACCCCATGCGATCCTCACGGCTGACTACGACCTGGCCATCCGCACCTGGAACGCAGCCGCTAGTGCGATGCTGGAACAACAAGCTAGCCTTGGAGAAACAACGGAGCTATCGGCTTACCTTCCACCAAGCATTGTGGCTTCACTGATCCAGTGCCTGGAGTCAGAACGGCCTGTGGTCGAACATGTGACACTGCGCGCGGGAACAGTGTGCCAGATGTCTGCCTACCCTATGATCGATGGCCTTGCAATCCACCTTGTAGATGTGACCAAGGAGATGCAGACCCAGAACGCTCTGAAACAGGCGCATGAACGGTTCCTCCTTTCCACTAAAGCCACCACGGATGGTATCTGGGATTGGAATTGCGAGACCGGGTTGGTGTACTTATCCGGACGCGCTCAAGACATGATGGGATACTCAGTCGATGCAGCGGAACTGCCGCTCAACCAGGTGCTACGCCGGTTTCACTCCAAAGACCTCGCCGCCATGCGTGCAAACGCCTTGAGATCAGATAGTCCAGATGGCCGCTTTGAAATGGATTGGCGCATTCGGCATCGCGATGGTACCTGGCGCTGGGTCCAGAGTCGAGGCATCGCTGTACATGCGCAGAAGCGTCTGCAACGGATGGTTGGCTCCCTTACAGATGTGACTGGACGCAAAACGGAAGATCCCCTTACAGGGCTTCATTCCCGGGTCTCACTCCTTGACCGCTTGGAGTGGAGGTTGTCCACAGATGATCTGTTTGAACTTCCCTGCGCTCTACTCTTCCTAGATCTCGACACCTTCAAAAAGGTGAACGACGGCCTTGGCCATGCTGCAGGCGACAGCCTTCTTTCTGCAGTCGCAGAGCGATTGCGAACCGCTCTTAAGCAGCAGCCGAGCGCACTTGCCGCAAGGATAGGGGGCGACGAATTCGTCATCCTGCTTGAAGAGGTCTCGGACGCCGAAGCGGTGCGTGCGTTCACCGAGGAGCTGCAACGCACGATCCGAGAACCTGTTTGGATTGCAGGACAGCAGATGTCCGTTTCCGCGAGTATCGGCATCGCCTTGAACCGGCCGTTTGTGGGTGCTCCAGAAGATCTACTGCGCAACGCCGACCTGGCGATGTACCGTGCCAAGGCTGCAGGCAAGGGTCAGAGCATCGTGTTCAGCGAAGACATGCATAAGGCAGCACATAGACGGCTGACCATGGAAGCCGATCTCATCCAGGCGGTTCAGGAAAATCAGTTGCAGCTCTTTTATCAGCCGAAGGTCAATTTGAAGAACGGTTTGGTTACGGGTTACGAAGCACTTGGACGGTGGCGCCATCCTGCGCACGGTGTGGTCTCGCCAGACCTATTTATAGCGATCGCGGAGGATAGCAATCTCATTCGTGACATCGGTCGGTGGACGATTCAAGAATCAATGCAGCAACTCGCCGACTGGCAGGCCCGAGGCGTGGTGTCCTCATCAACAAGCGTGTCCATCAACCTTTCCCCGAAGCAGTTCGAAGATAGTGAATTGGTTGAGGTCGTGGCCGGCGATCTTCGCAGGTACGATCTGTCTCCGGCCTGTGTGCGTTTTGAGGTCACAGAAGGCGTTCTAATTGGAGACGTGACGACTGCTTTATCAGCTCTCAAGGCGCTAAAAGCAATTGGAGTTGGTCTGGAGCTCGATGACTTCGGGAAGGGGTACAGCTCTCTTAGCTACCTGCATCGTTATCCTTTCGACTCGTTGAAGATCGATAGAAGCTTCGTGAGTGGTTTGGGAAAGCAGGATGACTCACACGCGATCGTGCAAACGATCATCGCTCTGGCGCATGCCCTGAAGCTGGAAGTGATTGCTGAAGGTATAGAAACGAAGCAGCAGGAGCAAATTCTCCGGAATCTGGGTTGCGAGTTCGGCCAGGGTTATCTGTACTCCAAAGCGGTCACAGCGGAAACGATCGAAGAACTTTGTCCGACGGCACAAAGAAAATCGGAACTCAGGAAAGCATCCTCTCAGTGGAGATCTTTTCGTCAGATGGATCCGATTCCCGCCTAAACCGAGTAGTTCAAAAGGAGCTGGCGAGATTCACCAGCTCGCTTTCAAGCAACGTTACAGATACTGTCATTTCAGTCGGATTGTTGTCTCTCGCAGAAAGTGGCGCAGATCTTCTCACGCTACTCGGCGTAAGCGGGGCCTCAAGCTTGTCCGCTGACGAGGTCCATGCGCGCGGTCTCGACGACGGCAGGATTGAGCTGATCGGCTCATTAAACCCCGGCCCTGTGTGATTGGCCGTGTGATGAGCCAGGATCATGCCCAAGGCTGCCAGATGGTTCGAAGAAGGGCTCTGTGAGGAAGCAGTTTCAGACCGTTGCCAGGTGTTCTTCCAAAGCTGCCGTACTCGCGTGGAGCGCGCTAGCTCTTTGGACTCGTATGCTCCGAAGGCCTAGAGGTAGGTGGGAGTCTGGAAAGCTACAGACATCATGGCGATTGGCGACACGGACCTGATACCGAATTAGTTCGGGCCTCGACCGTTGCATCGACGGTCTTCTTTCTTAGAGCGTAGGCGACAATCATCAGCGCTATCGAGGAAACAGTATCAACGTACTGGAACATAGTTTGCCTCACCTGAAACGGGGTTCTTTGCAGCGGTATTCAAGAGCTATTGACGCAGTGGCTCACATTCACATGCCTGTCGGTTAGCCCAGCTCTTCCAAAGGTGTTATCGACTCGCGGTGACGCTGCAGACTTTCCTGCAGTGCGTCTGGAATTTGGAGGTTTTCGAATGGATCGTTTCCTAGCAGAGCGGTAAGCAAGCTGCATCTCCAGAGCTTCAATCGCCGGGACGAAATCCAACCGTCCCACAGCAATGTATCGGCCAGGGATGAGACATCTTCTGATCCGCCGGAGCCTATCAGCATCAATGCCGCCGATATGGAACTGTTACAGAGATCAAGTCGGAGGCACGGTAGTACTTGCAGCTCCTGAAGCGCAAGTATGCGCCTCCTTCCCGCAGCAACGAACAACGCATGCTACGGTTTGAGCACTACCTCCGCGGTGGTGGGTGATGGGGATCCCGTGGTGCGTCGGTTGGGGAGACGGGGTCCCTGCCATCTCCGGTCAGAACAGACCTGGGCTACAGAACCTAGATAAATCCAACTCGCGAGCAGAGGGCGAACCTCGGAAAAACCGAGTGCCTGAATGCGGGAATAAAGTGCGGCCGGAGCACCGGTACAACGGTTTTTGCCCCTTCCGCTTCCGCATGGGTCTGTTTTGTTGTTTGCCCATGTTTTGCGATCTAAACGGAAATAATGCGGAAGTTACCCTGTCTGCTAGGCAACGACCGTGGGTGAGCTTCGCGGAACCTTTCTAGCCGCTACCTTCTTCGTCGCTCTGGGTACCACCGGCTCCGCGCTCCTTCTTCTTGGAAGATTTGGCGGCAGACATCCCTGCTTCTTTCTTTTGGTTTGCCCAGCGCGCTTTCTGCGCCTCGGCAATACGCTTCCGCTCTTCCGCGCTCATTCCCTTAGGGGCTTTCTGGGCAACGGCAACCTCATTGCCGGCGACCTGACTGCGCAACTGCTTGAGCCGTTCGGTCTCTGCGTCGATGGCTCTTTCACTGCTGGGCAAAAGGTGAACAGTGTTGTTCCCATGTATGACTGAAGGCAGTTGCCTCAGTCTGCCAGTCGCATACATTCAGATTATGACCTTTTGCGAACCCTGGCGGGACTGCATACCGTGAGTCCCGCAAGTCCGCACGGGAGGGCAAGATGAAGCGAGCAGATCGAATGCGGCGTACAGAACGACTCCGCCCGGTATGGCGACCATGATTAGGTCCCCGATCAACCCATCGCAATCGGGTCCTTCTATCGAAGGGGTGGCAGGCGTTGGTGGAGTAGAGACAGGGATGCGCTCCGCAGCAAACAAAGGCATACCAAGCAGTACCAGAAAGCAGTAGATCAGGGAGCGCATGCACCGCAGCCTAGCAACATCCCCTCAGGTTTTGGACAAATGGACACCGCTCCCTGGGCGCGCTGAGCGACGACCGTTCCGTTTCAGGAACCTGGTGTTTGCCCGCAAAACTTCCCAAGCCACGCCGCTCATCAGCGCTCAATGGGTGTGCCGATCTTCAGCGCCTAGGATGAAAGTGGAAGCACTACCAACGAGGGCGATCACTCACCCTAGATTGGCCTCGGACGGGCAGCTAACACGATTGCGACACCGTGCGACTTCCTCGGTCGCGTGCTTCTGGACTGTGCGTGTTTTCGGTTCAGCAAAGGTCTATAGCTCGAAGGCCATGCTCCGCCCTCATTGAGCAGCAGCGCCTAAACCCAGCGACTCAAAAGCCGGAATAGCTCACGGTAGTCTACAGACATGTCTTCTGAGACGGTTCGCGAAAGATCGTGGAAACCAATCGAGGGTCTTCTACCTTTTGTGACTGAGTTTGCTTTGCGCGACGAGGACTTCGGTAAGGTAAAGCGATACAGACCGTTATCGGCACGAAGTGACTGCTTTATCCAGTTCTATTTCGAGGACCGGTATCAAGTCGTCGACGTCTCTTCCGGAAACATACACCTTGCTCCCCGATGCGTGCTAGTCGGCCCACATACTCGGCGCCGGGAGGATCTGCTCTACACGGGTCACCTTCGAACATTCACGATTCGGTTTTCTGCAGTTGGTTTCCGAGCCCTGTTTGGAGTCCCAGCTCGTCTCATCGCTGACTATGCTAATCCTGCTGATTCTGTACTGGGAGCTTCTTTTTGCGAGCTGGAGGATCGGTTGGCATCATCGGCTACTGAGCAGATGCCGGTGGTGGCAAGCGAGTTCTTGTTGCGCCAGTTGATGAGTCGCGGTTTGCTCCCGGACGGGCGAATTTGCAGAAGGCTGGTCCAATCCCTTCAGCTGAGCCATGGGGCCGTTTCCATAGCTCAGCTCGGGGCGCTGCACGGCCTCAGCGTTCGGCAGATTGAGCGAACATTTTTGGAGCACGTAGGACTAGCACCAAAAATCTTTGGTCGTCTCACACGGTTGAAGTGGGCCTTGAAGCTTGGCGAGAGGGAAGCAGCACCGGATTGGGCAGGCATTGCTGCTGGTGCGGGCTATTTCGATCAGGCGCACATGATTCGGGAGTTTCGTGCCTTCAATGGGGCCACACCTGTGCAGTTTGAGGCGATGAAGCGCCGAGTAAGAATCGATTCGGAGAATCGGGTGATGTCGCATTTATCCAATCGCGCGACGGACACGGAACCTTAGCGTAGGTCCATGAGCAGGTTCAGGCAGTGTGTCGGTGCTGCAGTACTTATGTTTAACGTGGGCATCATCGTCCGCGCTGAGGAGCCAAAAATGAGTCAAGTTTCAGAGAAGGACGCAGCAGAGATTCGTGCGGCCATCAGCGGGTTGGACCGCGCTTGGAATACCCACGACATGAAGGCCTACGTCAGCTATATGACAGAGGATGCTAATTGGGTCAATGTCGTAGGTATGTGGTGGAAAGGGAAAGACCAGGTGTACCGGGCTCACGAGGCGTTTCACCGGACGATTTTCAAGAATCGTCAATTGCACGAACCGGAAACAGTCTCCTTACGTAGCATCACTCCCGATGTCGTGATCGCAACCATCATTCAGACAGCCGATGGTTTCACCACGCCAGATGGTCACACAGAACCAGCAGGCCGCGCCGCTCTCACGGAAGTGTACGTACGGAGGGAGGGAAAGTGGCTCTTGACGGAAGGTCACAACACCACGATCGTTGAAGCGGCACAGCGCTCGAACCCAGTCAGAGACTAGTCATATCGTCGTCTAGTGGCGTTCGCCGGGTCGGCAATGGCCTGAAGCTGCGGTGAACGTGAAGCAGGCAGGATTGCCACTCAGGGTCCCGTGCCTTAAAAGTCGTTGCAAATGGTTCGGTGGTGCTAAGTTGGGCCCACTTTGATTTGGAGGAACGGATGGGAAAACTACAGGGTTTAGTTTCCAACGGCGGCCGCTTGTATGCGATGTGGAAAGGCATTCCCGGTGACGAGCGCCTCTTCTATTCGTATTGGACCGGTGGTGGCGCGTGGTCTGCACAGGCACCGGTACTAGGCCTGACAGGCGTGGGGCCATCTTTGACGGTTTACAACGGCCTGGTTTATGCAGGGTGGAAGAGTGAGCTGGGAGACCCGCGTGTGGGCTTTGGCAGCCTTAGTGGGAACACATGGGTGTCGAACGGTCTGATTCCATGGGCATATAGCGATTTGGGACCAGCGCTGGGAGCGATCGGCAACAAGATGGTCGCGGTATGGAAAAACGCATGGGACCAGACACTGCATTATGCCGTGTACGACGGACACAGCTGGGGAAGCCCGGCGCTGATTCCGGGTGTGTCATCCGGCGGGGAGGTATCCGTAGCTTCCTTCAACGGCAGGCTGTATGCGGCATTCAGGGGCGCAGGCGCAAATCAGGGCCTTTTCTACATCTCCTTCGATGGCTCGACTTGGTCCGCGCAAGGGTCGATTCCGGGTGCATCGAGCGTGGGACCGTCACTGGCCGGGGTAGGCCCATATCTTTATGCGGTGTGGAAAGGTGAGAACGCGGATCAGCGGCTGTACTGGTCGTTTTTCAACGGTAAAGGTTGGGCACCGCAGGCGATCATCCCGGGCGGGAATAGCAGCGAGGGTGCAGCCATATCGCTCTACAACGGGGTGCTGTACGCGATGTGGAAGGGAGCGGATGCAGATTACAAGCTTTGGATGTCTCACTTGAATGGAACGTCGTGGGCTCCACCTTCGCAACCTCTTGTGGGTTCTACGGGACAGGATGCACTAGCAGCAGGACCTACAGCGCCAACTCCGGGGGCCGGGCTACTAAGCGGCTCGAACTACTTCCTGGCCAACAACTGTTCCAACCTGATCGCACTGGAGATATTCATAGGGTTTACGGAAGATCTGGTTGCATCACAGCCGACAGGAACCAACCAGCCCGGATTCGCCTTTCAACTCAATTGCCAGTCACCGGTTGATCATGCAAATCCATCGAATCCGAATTGGATCGTGTGGCAACAGTACATCGTTGGCATCGGGGGGACAAGTATCGTCTGCGCGGTGAATATCTGGACGGCCGCGTCTTTCGCGAGTAAACAAACGATTGATTCACCTGCCCCTCGTATCGCAACGCTGGCTCGGGAGAACGTGATACCAGCGGGTAGCACCTTGTTCATCCAACTTTCCTGTGACAACGCGGGGAACGTCACCACATTAACCTGCAATCTGACCCCGGGAGGAACACCAACGCAGATCAATCTAATTGGGCTTCCGCTTACGGGCGGTGGCAAGGTTACAACGGCAAACACAGCGCCTATCGTTGCATTCGAGCTCAACCTAGTCGGTCCTGGCGATTTGAAGCATGCCCACTTTACGTCAGGAGCGGGAAAGATTGTCTACAAGGCAGCGACCCCTCTCGGACCGCTCGCAACGCTTCCTCCTTGCGTCGCAAACAACGCAACCACTGGAGAGACGTCGAATAGCGTTTACGGCGCACTGCCCGCAGGAACAAGCGGGGTCATCACACAAACCTTTTCGGTGAACACATCGATCTAGTAAATCAACGGGCTTACGCGGGGTTCGCCAGCGGCATGGAGAGTACGGCAAGGATTTGCGGTAGCATTGCGGATCTGTGAGCATCCGTCAACGACCCTACCGCGCATGAGTGCCGCGCGTTGAAGAATCTCTCCACCAGCCCTCCGTCGACGTGAGCGGTACAAGATCAATTGGGCGGTCGAGAGCACCCGCGTTCGCGTGACCTTTGCGTGACAAGCCAAGCAGAGCGTAATCATCAGCTTTGGATCACTATTGCCGGGCATTCGCTGATGCACCGCTATCGAACGCTTACCACGCTTCAGAGTCGTGCAGCTAGGCATAGCGCAACGGCATCCATCCCGAGCCAGAACCTCTTCCCGATGTCCTGCGAAGTGTTCCTCATCCTGCCGTTTCAGCGTGTAGCAGGTCGCGCACAGTCCGAGAGCCAGGATGGTCCCGGCCGCAGGGACAATGTAGAGCGCGTTGAGTTCCCCTCATCAAACATGCCCCTGTTCCGCAAGCATCCCGAGCCGGATGTCTACTGCAACCCAGCCTTCTTTCCAGGGCTCAGTCCGCTCCGGGTCGAACGGAACACCGTTGGCTCGCGCCTCCTCCCCGGAGTCGTACAGGTTTCCCCAGGTAGCTTCGAAGTGATCCTCCCCGCCCTCAGCCAAAACCTTCTTGTGTCGAACGGATTCCAAAGCTTCGGTATCCGCGTCTTCCCATCCACAGCGCCAGCAGTGGTGCGCCGCCTCAGAGTCAGGGATTTCAGAGAAGCGCGCGCGGTAGCCAGCCGCATACTCTTCGCTGTCCCACCGTTTCAGTACAGCCAAGCCAGGATGGATCATGCCTGCCCTCCACTCTTACGCTTCGCATAACGATAGACCGTCGTGCGGTCCACTCCAAACTCCCACGCGAGAGATGATTTGTTCTCTCTTTTGGCTAACCGGTTCCACAACTCTGAAGCCCGTTTGACCGAGAGCGAATGCTTCCGGCCACGGTAGGCGCATGCCTTCTTCGCCAGCTGGATTTCTTCTCGCTGCCGCTCTCGGATCAACTCGCGCTCAAACTGAGCGAACGCACCCATGACGCTCAACAGCAGATTCGTCATGGGAGAGTCTTCACCGGTGAAGGTCAGGCTTTCTTTGACGAACGGACTCGGACCCCGCGAGCCGTTTGGGTCGCTCTACTTCCCATATTGCGACTTGTCGTTACTCAACTTTAGGGGAGACTACGGAGCGCTTCTGTCCCGGGCTTGTCAACCCGAATGCAGTACGCGCGCCGATTTCCGTGGAGGCGAGAGACCCGAACACAAACGCCTTATCTATACATTCATTGAGCTCGGCACCATTAAGTAGTGCAAAGATGAAGCCTGCAGCTACCGCATCGCCAGCTCCTGTGGTGTCCTTCACGCCATGGGAGAACGGCTACTGCGAAAGCTTCAACTCGAAGCTCAGGGACGAGTTCCTCAACGGCGAGATCTTCTACACGATCAAAGAGCTCCGCGTGCTGGCCGAACGATGGCGCGTCCACTACAACACCGTCAGACCACACTCCTCGCTGGGCTATCGACCACCAGCACCGGAGGCATGGCTGACAGACAACATGGGGCATGGAGAAGTGGAAACCGCTACGCGCTTCCCACTTCTCCACACCCCCGACGGCGGCTATCTGAACTCAGAAATAGCTGCGCTACACTATCTCATCCAACGGCACAAAAGATCGGGCACGCCAATAGCAATGGCACCGGCGCTGTGATCGAGCAGACCCCAATGTCCATTTTGCCCTGCGCCCCAAAGCAGAAAATCTGCCGTCTGCTTGCCCACCGGAAGTGCAGCAACAAGGTCGCCGCCGTACGTGCCGATGCGGATGTTCTTGTGATCGAGCGCGCGTGCGGCAGCAGTACGATTGTCGGTTTTGACGAGTCCGGTACGCGCGTCATGGTAGCCAATGCCGAAGCCGCGAATCAGAATGCGCTGCTTCGCAAGGAAATGCGAGTAGGCAAGATACTGAATGTCGACGCCGAGTTCTCGATTCGCGTTCATATTGAAAACGCCCTGCGTTGCGCGGCCACCCATCGCAGTTAGATCCCAGTTGGGTACCGCCCATCTTCGCGTCGATGCCGTCGAACGATCGTTGCCCGTTGGAGAAGCCGAAGTTACCAATCAGGCGCTGACCGATGCGGTTCGTTTGCAGCCACGCAAGCGACCTGTTCTTTGGTGTCATCTCCTGGCCGTCGAAGAACTCAAAGCGTCCGACACGGACCACGTCCCCATCATCCCGGTTGAAGTGGTATCGCAGGTAGCCAGCTTTGAAGGATGCTGCCACGGGAAACGAGTTGTTGTTGTTCGCGGCGTAGTAGCTGCCACCCAGGCCGAGTTGACCTTGCGCCGCGATGGCACAGACCGCATCCTTCGGCAGGTCGAGTTCGGTGCTGTTACTCATTTCAAGCTGGTAGTCAAAGTGCTTAAGTCACTGCGCCAGCGAAATCCGCAACAGCGAATCTCCATGCGCATAGGTTTCAGGGTCTGGCAACGCACTGAACCATTGCGTGACGTTGCTGCGTTCGCGCAGGTAGACCGTGAACACCGGCTTGTTCGTGGCGAGGGCAGCCAGCGTGGGCGCGGGCGCAAGGACAAGAACCGGTGCGGCTGGGGACGTGGGCTTGCCCGTTGTTGCTGCGGTTTGGCTGAGCATGGGAAGCGCCACAAGGAACGTGGTGCCGGTCGCAAGAAGAAGCATTTGCCGCTTCATGGCTTATCTCCGTAGAACGTGTGGGGACGCGGGTGTATGAGGCGCAAACATGCGAGCATGTGCCACGCGCAGAGCGAAGCGCGCCGCAACAGTCTGCGAACCGTATCGACGCGGAGGGCCCAAACAGGGAGCTTCTTCCCAAGAGGTCAATCGGTGAGGAAGTAAAGGATTTCTTTCGACCCTATCAGCGATCAACGCAGACCGCAAAGCGGGATAGAGCGGACGAGAGACTCGACAGCAAAGGAAGTGGACTAAACTCTCGTCTGACGCAACTCTTCTGCAAGCAGGATGGAGTCAGCGATGTCCCTCATGGAACGCCGACGCTGGCGGCTCTCCTTCTGCATGGTGCGGTATGCTTCCTCTTCTGTGACATGCAGATCGCGCTGCAGGATGCCTTTGGCACGGTCCACAATTTTGCGGTTTTCCAGGCGTGTCGAGAGCTCGGAATTTTCCGTCTCTAGCCGGGCACGCTCAATCTCCGCACCCACGAAGATGCCAAGCGTTGAGAGTAGGCGACGCTGAAGGTCCGTATGCACATACGGATCGCGGTGCTGCACGTTGATGACACCCACCACGCGGTTTGCGCAGACTATGGGTGTGCAAAGCATCGCCTCGAAACGGTCTTCGGGCAGCACCGCGAATGAGCTGAAGCGTGGATCCTCTGAGGCACGCTGCGAGAGCGCGACGGACTCCCGATGCTGCGCGACCCAACCGGTAACGCCCTGTCCAAGGTCGACGTTGAGTTTGTCGACAATCTCCGCGTGTGGGTTCCTGCTTGCGCGCAACAACAGCTTGTTGCCTTCGACTGTGTACACAAAGCAGGAATCGCAGGGAATGACCGCGCAGGCGAAGTTTACAAGGCGTTCCAGCACCAGGTGCAGCGGGTCAGCAAGCGCGATGCGGCTACTGATCTCATGCAATATGTCGAGCGGTGCCAAGCCATCTTTAAAGCCCGCCATGGTGCTGGTCATCGCAGCAACCTGCTGTACGGCGTTGGTGCGGACAGCCGGTTCGCGACGACGCGTCTGCCCGGCATTCGTAAGATCCTCGCTTACGGTAGCCACGTAGGTGGGTGCATGAGGTGTTCGTTTGGTGGCCAGCACCTTGCCGCTGTACTGTGCAGCCTCGTTGATCATAAAGCCCATCTTGGGCCGAGATGGCTCGAAGTCCGGCTTCAGACCATGCTGCTCCAGTTCCTCCGATGTAGTGGGTCCCACGGAAATGCACACCACAGAATCGAAGGCGCGTCGCAGATCCGGCACAAGACTCATCTCGTCCGCGATTTGAAACAGGTGAATGACCTGGACGGCGGTCATAAACAACACCACATCCACGTTGCCGTGGATGATCGCAAGTACGCTCTCGCGCAGCGGACCCAGGTCGTGCGGCAGAGCCCACTGATAGACCGGCACCTTGGTGACAATGGCGAAGCGCTGCACCAGTTCGGCGATCATTTCTGGGTTTGTGGCACCGTACTCCTGCACGGCCAGGCGCATGGTGGCTGCCTTGTCGCCCAGCACGTCATCGATCACCCCGACCACCTCACGCCAGGTGGCGGGCTCTGGGCAGGTGGCGAAGATGGGTACGGCCAATTCAGCCAATGCCGACTGCGGCTTCACGCCACGGGACAGGATCTTAGCGCGGCGAAGCGCCTCCACCACGGCGGCGTGGTCGAATTCCGTTTCCAATGTCTTCATCATGGCGCGCACGCCTACGCCCGTCAGGAAAAGCACCGCGTCGAAATCGCCCCGGAGCAGCCCCCGGCCGAACTCCAGGCACGCAGTGTTGCTGGAAAGGGGTATCTCACGCATGGCAGGCACCACGAATGGCTCGCCGTTGTAAGTGCGGATCAACTTCTCCACCTCACGGGCACGACGAGACTCCAACGAAAGAACACGAAGTCCGTCGAAGCTGGCGTGCGGCATGAGGTCTTCTCCGATGAAAGGCCTGAGTCAGAAGCGAGTCGGACATGCACTGCGCGATGAAACTAACTTGCGGTGTTTTTTCAGAATAGCTGTACTTCGCCTGCATTGCCAAGGTAAGACCGCGCCACATGGCCAAACGGTGCTTGCATGAAATGCACCATCGCGCTACATTCATTTCACACGAACCACTTTACTGGCCCCGCCCCTGCCAGCGCGTTCTCCCTGTCGCCGGGCCCCTGCCGCCCCGACCGACAGTCGAAAGTTAACTCACTTACTTTTCGCCTGCTCCATGACGAGCCTGAGACTCTGCAGCGTCCTGCGCTCGGACTCCCTTGTCTCGAGCCGCAATCCTCTGCAAAGCACCTCAGGCTGCACCTCACACCATCGCTGCCACAGGGGTTTTCGCTTGCTTGATGCCGTCTCTCAACTCGCTGGTTCCGCAGCCGGATTCTCACCCGAACAGAAGCAGTACCTGCAGGGCTTCTTTGCGGGAGCTATGCAACGCGCGCCCTTTGCCGGGGAGCTTGCAAATGGCACGCTGACCTACGACAGCAGCAGCGGCGGAGCCAACCTGGCCGCCCGCGCTGAAGAGGAGCCTACCTTTTGGGGCACACCCATCAGCGATCTGTGCGCGGAAGAGGTTTGGAAGTATGAGCGCAATCCGCTGGACGCGTGGAGCGACCTGCTGCTGCATGCCGCGGAGAACAAGGTGCCGGAGCAGGAGTTCCGCTATCGCTTCAAGAGCTTTGGCCTTTTTTACGTTGCGCCTGCCCAGGACTCCTTCATGCTGCGCATGCGTGTCCCTGGCGGTCTGCTGACCGCGCCGCAACTGCGTGGTTTGGCAAAAATGGCGGACGACTGGGGGCCGGCGCGCATCGACCTTACGACGCGGGCCAACGTGCAGATTCGTGAGCTAGCACCGCGCAGCATTGTGGATGTATTGAACACAATTCAGAAGCTGGGCATGACATCGCATGGTTCAGGCGCGGACAACCTGCGCAACTTCACGGCATCGCCGCTCTCCGGATTAGACCCGCAGGAATTGATCGACGTGCAGCCGTATGCCGATGCCATGCAGAACTACCACTCCAACAGTCGCGACCTTTTCGGTTTGCCACGCAAATTCAACATTGCTTTCGATAACGGCGGTGCCATTAGTGTGCTGGCCGACACCAACGACATCGGTTTTGTGGCAGTGCGCGTTGCAGAAGACCGCAGCGTGCCCGCAGGAGTGTATTTCCGCGTGCTGCTGTGCGGCATTACGGGGCACAAGCAGTTTGCCACGGACAGCGGCCTGCTGTTGATGCCGGAGCAAATCGTTGCTGTAGCCGTCGCCATGGTGCGTGTCTTTGCCGAACACGGAGACCGTACCGACCGCAAGAAGGCGCGGCTGAAATATCTGCTAGATCGCTGGGGTATGGAGAAGTTCCTGGAGGAGACCGAGAAGAAGCTCGCATTCCCCATGATTCGCTTTGCCTCAGCAGAATGCGAACCGCGCGGCCCCATCGACCGCGCCGGGCACCTGGGCGTGCACTTGCAGAAGCAAGCGAATATGCACAGTATCGGCGTGGTGGTGCCGGTGGGCTGGCTCGCCACGGAAAAGGCGCGTGCCATTGCGGACGTGTCCGAGCGCTTTGGCACTGGCGAAATCCGCCTGACCGTCTGGCAGAACCTGATCGTGCCCAACATCGCAACGGAGCAATTGGAGGCTGCACAAGCTGTGCTGTACGCGGCTGGTCTGGAGTGGGAGGCAGGCCGCGTTCTAAGCGGCACCGTCGCCTGCACCGGTAGCCGGGGATGCCGCTTTGCCGCCACCGATACCAAGGGTCACGCGCTGGAACTGGCGCGTTCGCTGGACAGCGCCTTCAATCTCACGCAGCCCGTCAACCTGCACGTCACCGGCTGCCCCAACTCGTGCGCGCAGCACTACATAGGCGATATCGGCCTGATGGGCGTAAAGGTCGACGGCGGCGAAGGCTACCAGGTGAACCTGGGCGGCGGTGCAGACAACGACCAAGCGCTGGCGCGCGAGCTATTCCCCGCCATGCGCTGGAGTGAGGTACAGCCCGCGTTGCACGCACTTTTCGACGGCTTTCAACAGACGCGTGGCGAGGACGAGGGCTTTCTTGCCTTCACGCGACGGCACACAGTCGAACAGTTGCGTGGCCTGTGCGCAACGGAGAGAGCACAGGCATGACGGTTCCTTTCATTCCCGACAATGCTCCCTTCAACGCGGAGCAGCGCGCCTGGCTCAACGGCTTTCTTGCGGGCATCTTTTCGTCTGCGCCGCCGGCAGAGGCCGCACCCGCGCCGTCCCTCAAATTCACCGTCTATTTCGCGACACAGACCGGCACAGCGGAGCGCCTGGCGAAGAAAGCTGCAAAAGAGCTGAAGGCGCTCGGCCACACAGCAGAGATCGCATCCCTCGATAAGACGACGCCCGCACAACTTACTGCGCAAAGCAACGCACTGTTCATCGCAAGCACGTACGGCGAAGGCGATCCGCCGGAGGGTACGGGTGCCTTCCGCGATGCGTTGTTCAACGGGACCGCGCCAGAGTTGAAGACGATGCGCTACTCCGTGCTTGCCCTGGGCGACAAGCACTATGAGCACTTCTGCAAATTCGGTATCGACCTGGACGAACGCCTGCAGGCGCTGGGCGCAACGCGCTTCATCCCGCGGGTAGAGAGCGACGTCGATGTGGACGAGCCGTTTGCGCAGTGGATGCGCGAACTGCAGCCGCATCTGTCCCATAAGCACGACGAATCGAATGTCACGGTACAGACGGACCGCTCTGCAAAGCCCGTTCAGCCTGCCGAGCCAGAGCATACCCACACCCGCGACAACCCCTTCCACGCGACGCTGCAGGAACGTACACCGCTGACCAGCGACATCTCCAGCAAGCTAACCATGCACCTGAGCCTGGCGCTCGAGGACAGTGCTGTGCACTACCAGGCCGGCGATGCGTGCGGCGTCATCGCGCAGAACGACCCTGCACTGGTGGAGGAGATCCTGTCGCTGTTGCCTTTCGACGCCAACACAACTGTGCAGCTTGCGAAGCTAGGTACCACTACAGTGCACGAGGCGTTGCTGCACCATCTGCAGCCCACGCGTCTCTCGCGTAAGACCGTGCAACATTTCGCGGACAAGACCGGCGCAAAGGAGCTGGCCACGCTGCTGGTGCCGGAGCAAGCCGCTCATCTGGAAACATTTCTCTACGACCGCGGTCTTGTTGATCTGCTGCATGCCTATTCGGGTGCAATCACCGAAGCGGCGGAGCTTGTCGGCATACTGCCGCGCCTTGCACCGCGTTTGTACAGCATCTCGTCCAGCCCGACGGCTCATGGGCGCCAGGTGCATTGCACTGTTGCCGTGGTGCGCTACCGTTCGCACAATCGCGAACGCGGCGGCATTGCCAGCACCATGCTCAGCGACCGCGTGGAAGTGGGTGCGCGTGTACCCATCTACATTCAACCCAATAAGAAGTTCCGCCTGCCCGCGGCAGATGTGCCCATGATCATGATCGGCCCGGGCACCGGGATTGCGCCCTTCCGCTCATTCCTGCATGAGCGGCAGGCACTGGGTCATAAGGGACGCAACTGGCTCTTCTTTGGGGAACGCAGTGCCCGGACCGACTTCCTGTACTGCCGCGAGCTGAAGACCATGGCCGAAGACGGACATCTCGCGCGGCTTGACACAGCCTTCTCGCGCGACCAGGCTCACAAGATCTACGTGCAGGACCGCATGAAGGAGCACGGCGCTGAGATGTGGCGCTGGCTGAACGATGGTGCGCAGATCTACGTCTGCGGCGATGCGAGCCGCATGGCAAAGGACGTCGACGCCGCTTTGCACGACTTAGTGACACAGCACGGCGCGATGGGCGCCGACGCTGCGAAGGATTACGTTTCGCAACTGCATGACGATCGTCGATACCACCGCGACGTCTACTAACACCTTCGTACCTCAGGCTGGAGATGCACTTTGGGATTGCCACTGCACGATCGAGCGATGGAGACGGACAGCACCGATTTGGTGCGGATGACGCTGCTCGAAGGCGGAGCGTCGGCGCAACTGGTCGAGATGCTGATTCCGTCACGCCCACTGGAGGCAGGTGAGCAGTATCGATTTCACTTCGACATGACGAAGTGCATCGGCTGTCGGTCCTGCGAGGTGGCCTGCAATGAGCAGAACGGCAACCCTGCAGACATCAAGTGGCGGCGTGTAGGCGAACTGGAAGGCGGCACGTATCCGGACACGCAGCGCAGCTATCTTTCCATGGGTTGCAATCACTGCATCAGTGCGGATTGCCTGAAGGGCTGTCCCACCAACGCGTACACCAAGGATCCGCTAACGGGCATCGTCCTGCACAACACCGACGCGTGCATCGGCTGCCAGTACTGCGTGTGGAACTGCCCGTATAGCGTGCCCGTCTTCAACCCGGAGCGCGGCGTGGTGGGCAAGTGTGACATGTGTCGCGGGCGCCTGGAAGAGGGGCTGGAACCGGCGTGCGTCAACGCTTGCCCTGAGAACGCGATCCAGATCGAGATCGTTAACAAGATCGAGTGGAGCGAGAACTATGCCGCCGCAGACTCTCCCGGCCTGCCGCCCGCGAGCCAGACTGTCTCCACAACACGGCTAACCTTGCCCGAGAACAGCGCTGCCTGGCTCCAGCGCGTAGATAACGGCACCGTGCCGCTGGAGCATGCGCATCCGTCACTAGTGCTGATGACGACGACCATGCAGGCGACCTTTGGCGCACTGACAGCACTGGTGTTACGCGGTGCTCTGGACACGCTGCACATCACCATGCTGGTCCTGTTAACCACATTCGCGCTAAATGTGTCTGTCTTTCACCTAGGCCGTCCTGCATACGCATGGCGTGCGATGAAAATGTGGAAGCGGTCCTGGCTCAGCCGTGAGGTCGTTTGTTTCAGCCTCTTCTTCGCATCCATTGCGCTGTGCGCCGCAACATCGTGGATGTCGGCGTTGGGCATGGCGGCGGCGACGCGCTTCGTCCTGCCCGCGGCAGTAGCGGGTATCGTCTTCGGCCTAATGGGGACGTTAGCAAGTGCATACATCTACCTGGTCAAGGCGCGGCCCGCGTGGAACACCGTGCATACGCCACTAGACTTCCTGCTGTCCGCCGGGCTCATTGGATCGGTGCTGCCCGCTGTGATGCAATCCCCTGTGGCACTGCTGGCGAGTGTGCTCAGCCGCTTTCATCTCCTGCTGACCCATCCCGCACTCCCCATCGATGCACGTCCCGCGCTGGTGCTGGCCGCACTGTGGGCGACTAACCATGTGGTGCACATCCTGCGTTTGCGCCGTTCGCAAAACTTCGAATCGCGTGCGTCCTACAACCTGCTGCGCGGCGACGCGCTGTGGTGGATCGTGATGCTTTCCCTGCTGTGTGCGGTGGCAACGGCAATCTTTCTAGCCGCTCCCCTCCCGGTGCTGGCGCTGTTCGCCGCAGTCGCGGCGGTGGCCATGGGGCGCTATCTCTTCTTCGTTTCGGTCGTGCCACTCAGCATGGCGCTTACGTTTCTCAAGAGCCCTGCGCGGGGTGGCCACGCATGAACCTCTTCAAAGCGACGACCGTCGACAACGCACCCAATGCATCTGTAGCTGATGCCGTGACTCACGAGCGGCTTTCGTGGCTGACGCGGATCAAACGCGCGCTCGGCTTCGACACGGCGCAGCAGAAGTATGCTTACGCGCAAGACCCCCGGTTCGGCTACATCTCTGAATCCCGCGTTGCCGACAAGTGGACCAAGACGACGTGCGGCTACTGCTCCGTTGGTTGCGGCATGCTGGTGGGCACTCGCGACGGTGTGCCGGTTGCGGTGCGCGGCAATCCCGATCACCCAGTGAACCGCGGCAAGCTGTGCCCCAAGGGTTTGAGCGAACACCACATTGTGCGTGCGCCCGGCCGCGCCACCACGCCCATGCTGCGCCGCAACGGCCGCGGTTCACCGCTGGAGCCCGTCAGCTGGAACGAAGCATTATCGACAATGGTTTCGCGCATTCTCAACATTCAGCAGGAACACGGCCGCGAGGCCCTAGGTGTCATTGGCACGGGCCAACTGTTGACGGAAGAGTTCTACACGCTGGGCAAGCTGATACAGCTTGGCTTTGGTTCGCGCAACTACGATGGCAACACCACGCTGTGCATGGCAAGCGCCGTCTCCGGTTATAAGTTGAGCTTCGGCAGTGATGGGCCGCCAGGTTCGTACGCCGACATGGAGATGGCGGACGTGATTCTGCTGGTCGGTTCCAACATCGCGGACAACCATCCCATCCTGTGCAATCGCCTGCACAAGAAGACCGGTCAAGTGCTCATCGTCGCCGATCCGCGCGTGACCAAGACAGCCATGCTGGCCGACATACATCTGCCGGTGAAGCCAAGATCGGATATCGCACTGCTAAACGGCATTGCGCACATTCTGCTTCGCGACGGCTTGGTCGATCGCGCCTACATCGACGCTCACACCGAAGGGTTTGAGCAGTTCGTCGACTTCGTTGCAGACTTTCATCCGGAGCATGTCAGCGAAGTCACCGGGCTGCCGGTTGCCACCATCGAGCGCGTGGCACGACTGTACGGCGAAGCGAAGGCAGGCTTTATCGGCTGGACTATGGGTGTGAACCATTCCACGCAGGGGGCCGTCACCGTCGCGGCCATTAACAACCTCGCGCTCATCACGGGCAATATCGGCCGCAGCGGTGCAGCACCGTTCTCTATCACCGGCCAGTGCAATGCCATGGGTACGCGTGAGGCCGGTTTCGCGTCGTCCATGCCCGGCTACCGCAAGTATGAGTCCGAGGTGGATCGCAACGATCTTGCAGAGCTCTGGCGGATTGACGTGTCGCGCATCCCGACGGCGCGTGGGCTTGCCTACCCCGATATCATTGAGGCCGCCGTCGCCAAGCGAGTTCGCGCGCTGTGGTTTATCGCGACCAACCCCGTAGTCAGCTTTCCAAACGCAAAGCTGTTGGAACAGGCCTTGAATACGGCCGAATTTATTGTGGTGCAGGACGGGTTTTTCCCAACCCCAACATGCGACTACGCCGACCTTGTTCTTCCCGCTGCGATCTGGGGCGAAAAGGAAGGCACGTACACCAACTCGGAGCGGCGGATCAGCAAGGCTAACGCCTTTATCCAACCACCCGGCGAGGCGCGCACTGACTTCGACATCTTTCTCGACCTTGCTGACCGTTTAGGAGTGAAGAACGACCTCTATCCCGGTTGGTCTACGACTCACGACGCTTACATGGAATGGCAGCGGGTCTCTGCCGGCCGGCTTTGCGATTACTCGACGTTCTCATGGCAGCAGATTGAAGATGAGGGTGGCGTGCAGTGGGGCGGCGAGCGGCTCTACGCGGACGGTATCTTTCCACGCGAGAGCGGCAAGGCGCTGTTGCACTGCGTGCCCTGCCTGCCGTTCTCAGAGCAGCCCGACCGAGAGTACGACCTCATCCTGAACACCGGACGCACTGTGGAACACTGGCACACACGCACCAAAACAGGTGCCGTGCCCATGCTGAACGGCATGGTGCCGAACGCCTGGCTTGAGATGAACCCACTGGACGCGGAACGCTTGGATTTCCGCCAGCACGACCGCGTAACCGTTGTATCGCGTCGCAGCGCAGTGCCTGATGTGGAACTACGCATCACCGGCATCATCGCGCCGGGCCAGGTGTTTATGCCCTTTCATTTCGCGGAACACAATTCGAACCTTGTAACGTTGGGTGCCTTTGACCCGATCAGTCGCGAGCCAAACTTCAAACAGTGTGCTGTGCGCGTCGAGCGTTCCAGGCCTGCCTGATTGCTCTACCTGCCGCGACCCAGAGCCCCCGCGGCGCTGTACCGGATGCACACCATGACGTGCGCATGCCCTGAAAAATGCAATGCCTGATTCGCAACCAATTGCACGACCCATCTATTTGCTTCCAGGAGTGTTTTCATGGCCAGCGCGAAGATGTTTCTGAAGTCAGGTCATCCCATGACCCTGCTTGCGTCATTCCTCTATTTTGATTTCTCATTCGCCGTTTGGGTGCTCAACGGTGCCATGGCGCCCTTCATTACGGAGCGCTTTCACCTTTCGCCCGCACAGGTGGGCCTCATGGTCTCCGTGCCCACGTTCGCGGGTGCGCTGATGCGCTTTCCGCTGGGCGTGCTGAGCCAATACATCGGGCGGAAGAGTGCTGCCATCCTGGAGATGAGCTGCATCATTGTCGCCCTGCTTTACGGCTACCTTTTCGTACACACCTTCAGCAACGTGCTTGCCATGGGCGTGCTGCTCGGCATCGCTGGTGCCAGCTTCGGCGTTGCGCTTTCGCTTGGCTCCGGCTGGTTTCCGAAGGAGCACAAGGGACTGGCCATGGGCATTGCAGGCGCAGGCAACAGTGGTACGGCACTTGCTGCGTTCTTCGCTCCGCGGCTTGCAAAGGTCCATGGATGGGAGCATGTATACGGCTTCGCCGCGTGCTGCATGCTGTTGCCACTGTTTGTGATGATCTTCTTCGCGAAGGAGCCGCCGGACGTCGAACATCAGACGCTGGGTCAACACTTGAAGTGTCTGGTCGAAGCGGACGGCTGGTATTTCAACATGGTGTACATCATCACCTTTGGTGGCTTCATCGGCCTGTCGACATTCCTGCCTTCGCTGTTCGTTTCGCAATTTCACATCAGCAAGGTGCAAGCCGGAACGCTGACGATGTTGGCTACGCTGACGGGCAGCCTGACGCGGGTTGCGGGCGGCTGGTTTGCCGACAAGGTGGGCGGCATCACGACACTGTCCGTCGTCTTCCTGGTTGCTATCGCCGGTATCTTTGGTCTCACAGCGTCTCCTTCGCTGGGAGTGACAACGGCGCTGTTCATGCTGTGCTTCGCCGCGCTGGGAGCGGGCAATGGTGCCACGTTCCAAATGGTGCCGCTACGCTGGCCTGTGACCACCGCAATTGCCGGCGGCATGATCGGCGAGATCGGCGCGTTGGGCGGCTCCATCCTTCCCAACGTTCTCGGCCAGTCAAAGCAGCATACCGGGTCGTTCGCGACAGGCTTCGCGGGTTACGCCATCTTTGCATGCCTGGTGCTAGTCATGCTGCGGGTGGTCTCCACCAAGTGGACATCCACGTGGGTGGGCAAGGGAGGTCGCGCACTTACGTCTGTCACCGAGGAGAATGCCGTCATGACCGGCGAAGGTCTGATCGTTTCAGCCTGACGATCAAGCAAACTCTCCGGGCGTCGCGAAGCGCCTGGAGCGGTGACGAGTGAGGGTTATAGAAAGACAATTTCCGTTCTGAGCTAACGCCAAGCTGGCCGACACGACGGTCTATCTGCACCTGTCGCGTCGGCATCTGCAGGCTGTGCCCAGCCCGATTGAGTCGCTCACGGTCTCGACTTCGGCCAAGGCCAGGCTTTCAAGGAGGCGCGCGAAGCGATGAGCCGTCCCACCCTTGAGGGGGCCGACATCCTTCGTGCAGCAGGCAGCAGCTTCGTCATGCGGCATGGATCGCATCTCGCCCCGCAGCACCGCAAGGTGATGGACGCCATCGTCCGTTGCCGCACGGCAGCGCTCGGCGGTCATCGCGACCGATGGCTGGCCGCGCGCTCGGCCGAGCTGTTGCCCGTGCCTTACTTCCACCTCGTCTTCACTCTGCCGCATGAGCTGTCCGCACTCGTGTTGCAGAACAAGAAGCTCCTGTACGATCTGCTCTTTCGTACCAGTGCCGCCACGCTGCTCGAAGTCGCACGCGACCCGAAGCACCTGGGAGCCGACATCGGTCTGCTCAGCGTGCTCCATACCTGGGGACAGAACCTCCAGCACCATCCGCACGTTCACTGCGTCGTGCCTGGCGGTGGCCTCGCCCTCGACGGCTCCCGATGGGTCGCAGCCTCCTCACGCTTCTTCCTGCCTGTCCGGGTTCTCAGCCGCGTCTTCCGCGGCAAGTTCACCGCCGAACTCAAGCAGCTTCTGCGTCAGGACAAGCTCCAGTTCCACGGCTCGCTCCAGGAACTCGCAGCATCGGAACGCTTCCAGCGCTTCCTGCAACAGCTCTTCACGAAGGACTGGGTCGTCTATGCCAAGCCGCCCTTCGGTGGTGCCGAACACGTTCTCCACTATCTCGCCCGCTACACCCATCGCGTCGCGATCTCGAACCATCGCCTCGCAAGCTTGGAGGACGATCGGGTCTCCTTCCGCTGGAAGGACTACGCAGCCGGCAGCAAGCAGAAGGTCATGACGGTCTCAGCCAACGAGTTCCTGCGGCGCTTCCTC
>JBPBPZ010000091.1:0-27526 GCA_050954525.1 Janthinobacterium lividum | reverse complement strand
GGCCTGAACATGGTGACCGCAGAAAACAACTCTACCCCGGGCGATAATGCACGTGCCGCAGTGGTCAACCGTACGCGACGCGTGGTTCGCGAGCGAGCGATCGCCATGCAGGTCCGCAAGCGAACCGCAAAGGATCTGGTTGTCCCGTGCCTGATCTGTTCAGCCATTCTGCTGCTGATCGCAAGTGCGGTCTGGACGGTAGCGGATGAAGGCGTAGCTGGCTGGGACGGCGGACTTTGGAAAAGGGTGATTGAGTTCGGCAGCGATGCCGGATCCTCCATCAGCATTTTGTTGATCTGGTTTGTGCCGCTCTCCGTGGTCACCGCAGCCACTGTGCTTCTGCGTAGAAGCCGTATGCCCGGCCAGGGCGATGGAGCCTCCCGCTGATGCTACTGGACGATACCAATCAGCGGCCCGACATGGGAGATGGCGGGGAAGAACTGAAGATGATCCCGCTATGGTCCATAGTGGTTTCACTTCTGGTGTTTTCTGCGGTGCAGGTGCTTAGCTTCTGGGGGCACCAGGGACCGCCGCCACCGCATCGTGGTAATCCCGTCATGCATGTGATTGGGAGTTACAGTTGGGGCGCGGCGCTGGCCAGCTACGTTCTTCTGATTGGCTACATCAGTCGGGATGTGAAGCGGCGCAATATGCGTCCGGCGCTCTGGATGCTGATTGTCCTGGTCATGCCTGGGGGCATCGGCGCAATTGTGTACTTCCTGCTTCGCCAACCCATGATGAGCCGTTGCCCCTCTTGCCGGACAGAGGTGGCAAGCTCATTCCATTTTTGCCCGCAGTGCCAGTTCCAGATGTCGCCTGTGTGCGGACAGTGCTTCCGCGGTGTACACATCACGGATGTGTACTGCGTGCAGTGTGGACACGACTTGACCAATGATGACGTTCCCGCCCGGCTGCGATCGTACAGCGACTAAGCCGCTGGGCCACCCTGCTTCTCCAATTACTGTGGTGTTGGGGTACCCGGCGCGTCCGTACGCGGACGTGGTGCCGTGCCGCTGGCCGGGACCAACGAGCGTACCTTGTTGCCGTTGGCAGACGCTGTGGCTGCAGCCCCTTGCAGCGTCACGATGAGTGCCTTGGCGGGCAGCTCCGAGGCGTTGCTGTAGCTGTGCGGCGTGTTGGCGTCAAAGTACACGGCATCGCCTGCATCCAGGCTGTGCTTGGCTTCCCCATGCACAATGTCCAGTTCGCCTTCCATGACATACAGAAACTCGCAACCAGGATGCTGATGTGCCCGGCGTCCAGTCATGTGCGGCAGAAACTCTGCGAAGTAAGGATCCAGTTGTCGATCAGGAACCAGGTAACCAAGTGACTCAAAGTAGTAGGAGGGGTCATCTGTTCCACTCTGCGGAAGGCGAATGCGGTCTTTGCCACGCTGCACGCGGAACAGGGTCTTGGGCTCCGGTTCGAAGAAGTAACTCAGATCTTTGGAGAAAACAAGCGAAATACGGGCGAGGTTCCGCAGTGTGGGAACGACTCGTCCGGTCTCCAACTGGGACAGAAAGCTCGCGGAAAGGCCTGTGTGACGGCCTAACTCGACCAGTCCCATGGACTTCTTCAGCCGCAACTGCTTGATTCGCTCACCGAGACGCTTTTCTGAAATAAAGGATTCAGCAGCTTCGGTTGCGACACGTCCGTCCTGATCGATCGGCAGTTCTGCAGGGGCTGGCGGAACTGCAAGATCAAGAGGAGTCATCTCAGTAGCCATGTCTTATTCGCTCCTGACGGCTGCCGGCTATCTTGCAAGCCAAACAGATGTTGAAATACCGTCGAAAGATGTACGGCTCATATACTCTGCCGGATTGCTTTGTCTATCGGCCATTTTGCGAAAACGGATATTACAGACATGAAAGTTACCGGTGCTAGGCTTTGTGTGGGTGGGCACGGGTACTTAGTGAGAAGAAACTCTTTGCGAATTTGCGGTAACTCCTTCGGACTTCTTGCTTTGCTTGCGTTTGCAGGGTGTGCAAGCGAGGGACCGTTGCGACCGCCTTCACTGAACCTTCCCGCTCCCGTACGGGGTCTGTCGGCAGACCGGGTTGGTGAGGCGGTAGAGCTTCGCTGGGCAAATCCAAGCCGAACGACGGACGGACTTGCGCTGACACGAAAGCATGCCCATGGAAACCTGTTGGCGGAAATCTGTCGTTCTGGAGCGGCGGCAACCGACCCCTGCATTGCGGTAGGCCGCGTGCCTGTTACCAGTGGTACCACCGGTAGCTTCCATGATGCCTTGCCCGCCACGTCTATTGTCGGCCCGGCCCACGTACTGCGTTACAAAGTGCGTGTCGTGAATGAACTTGGCACAGGAGCAGCTCCCGTCGCGGTCGAGACACTGGCCGGTGAAGCTCCGCCAACGCTCCAAGGGGTGCAGGCTACACCAGTGGCTACCGGTGTTTTGATCCGCTGGCGAGATCTTGCCGTGACCGGCACGGACCGCGTTCTGCTGCGCGTTCGGCGCGGAGATGTTGCTGCAGTGAGACCCGCAGCCGGGCAGCCTACGGGGCTGAAATCGCCTGATGAGGTGCTGCTTGCCGTCCAAACTTCAGGGGGAAATACAGGTGGTGCACTCGACACCGGGGCGAAAGCCGGGGTGGCGCAGCAGTATTCCATTGCTCTTACGCGTATGGTGCGGTTCGGCAAACAGGACTTGTCCATGAGCGGCAACCCTGTCATTGTGACGGTGTCTGCGGATGCAAAAGCGCCGCCGCCGATGCCGCCAGCGGGCCTGGAAGGGCTTGTGAACACGCTTGGCGCACCGGAAATCGACCTGGTGTGGCAGCCATCGCCAGGAGCAACAGCCTACCGTATCTTTCGTGCAGAAGGGACTGGCGCACCCATATTGTTGACGGGCGAACCCATGCGCGGCTTGACGTATAGCGACACGGACGTAAAGCCCGGCGGGCAATACCGATACAGCATCGTCGCCGTGGATGCTTCAGGATCAGGTGGCGCACACAGTTCCGAGGTGACCGAACACGTTCCGGATCGCTAAACCCGCTCACGCCCGACACCCATATAACATCTGCACGCGACACCGATTGCCTTGCATCCAATAAACTGACACGCAGCACTTACAGGCGAAAGCCCGCACGAAGGAGATTGCACATGGCTACACTTCTGGACAGCTTGAAACAGTACACAACGGTAGTTGCCGACACTGGTGACATGAAGTCGATGGAGAAGTTCAAGCCGACCGATGCCACCACCAACCCTTCGCTGATCACCGCAGCAGCCGGTATGGAGAACTACTCGTACATCGTCGATGACGTGCTAAAGGAAGCCAAGAGCAAGGCCGGCGCAAACTCTGACGACAAGGCTGTCGCCGCCGAGGCATTCAAGACATTGGCCGTGGCATTTGGCCGCAAGATCCTTGAGATTGTTCCTGGCCGCGTTTCGACTGAAGTGGATGCCCGCCTGTCGTACGACAAGGAAAAGACGCTTGCCGAGGCGCACGCGATCATCAAGCAGTACGAGGATGCTGGCGTGGATCGCAAGCGCATCCTGATCAAGATCGCTTCTACTTGGGAGGGCATCAAGGCCGCTGAAGAGCTCGAGAAGGAAGGCATTCACTGCAACCTGACTCTGCTGTTCGGCATTCACCAGGCTATTGCCTGCGCTGAGGCAAACGTCACCCTCATCTCGCCGTTCGTCGGTCGCATCTTGGATTGGTACAAGAAGGACACGGGCAAGGACTACACCGGTGCGGAAGACCCCGGCGTGCAGTCGGTTACAACGATCTACAACTACTACAAGAAGTTCGGCTACCAGACCCAGGTCATGGGCGCCAGCTTCCGCAACATCAGCGAAATTCAGGAGCTTGCCGGATCGGACCTGCTGACCATCGCACCCAAGCTGCTCGAAGAATTGAATAGCAAGGAAGGCACGCTGGAGCGCAAACTGGACCCGGCCAAGGCTGCAGGCATGCAGATCGAGAAGATTCCCATGGACAAGGAAACCTTCGAGAAGATGCACAACGAAGATCGCATGGCGCACGACAAGCTGAAGGAAGGTATTGAGGGCTTCAGCAAGGCGCTTGAGGAGTTGGAGCAGCTGCTGGAAAAGCGCATCAAGGAAGTTGCAGAACCAGCTCACGCATAACGGCTTCATTCAACGAATAGTGAAGCAGCCCCTGCATGTCGCAGGGGCTCTTCTATTGCGAATCTGCAGCCCTACGCGGGGGCTCCACCCTTGTCGCCGCCAAGATCGTGAACAGCCTCAAGAGGGCCATTCGGCAGTGGTGGATTCTCTGAAGGTGCCAGCGTGGTTTCGGCCGCAGCAACCGCTGAAACCATTGCGGCGGTGCCGGTCGATCCAATACCGAGTTCCGCTTTCCAAAGCACAAGCTGGCGCGTGCGTTCATCCAGCCCGTTATAGCCGCCGTTCAGGGCCTTGGTAACGGCTTTCACGTCATCCTTTGCAGAGGGCGGCAGGCACTTGCAGGCCAGAAAATCTGCCACGCCGCATTCCAGTGCATGTTCCGGGCTCATGATCAAGGTAGGTTGCTGCAGGATGTCGAAGCCTGCTTTGAATTTGTCCAGGGTCGCCTGCAAGAGCTTGTAGCCATAACGTCCGGTGGTTTGTGCAAAGCCTGCACCGCGGAAGTCGTACCCGTCGGTGGATGGCGGCGGAGCATTGCCCATGCGCCCGCCATAAGCGATCATGCCAATCATCTTTTCGTTATGTTCCCAACGCTGTGCCATGTCTGGCGTGAAGTGGGTCGGAAAGGTGCGCAGCAGGCCCTGCGCGGAGTAGTTCAGGCTTTCTACCATCTCCAATCCCTGGCCGCATTCTGCAGAGAACTGGGCCATGGCGTGGGCGACAGCCAGTGGCGTCGTTAACCCGTACTTTGCAAAAATGGGCTTTGCCGCTGCTACGACACCTTCAAGCAAACCCGGTGTGTGCTGGTTTCCGTGCGGCCATCTGCGTTGCATCATTTCAAGTGTGAGCATGTTGTTCTCCAAAGCCCTGAGACTGTGCTGTTGAACGGGATGGAGCATACCGCGTTCCACGGCATGGCGCTACAAAAATCATGAGCAATGTCTCAGCGTAGACTGGCTGTCATGATTGCGCGCGCGACTTCTTTTCCGCTGTTCGCTGCTGTTCTCTGTCTTCTGTCTATTCACGCAGCTGCGCAGGTACCTGCTGCTTCCTCTGTTACGCAGGCCGCTCCTGCTGGCACCGCACCGCCCGCGCAAGTGCCTCCTTCAGCGGGCACCAGCGGCGCACAGGTCGTCCCTGGCCAGCCAGGTACGCAGCCGGCGCGGAACCCTGACGGCACTTTCACCATTCGCCGCACCGCCCGCCTTGTCATCCTGGATGTTGTGGTTACAGACAAGAAGGGCAACGTGGTCAACGGCCTTCAGCGCGATGACTTCCATGTCACGGAGATGGATCAGCCGCAGGCCATCCTCAACTTTGAGGAAGCTGGCGCGCACGCCGTCACGTCCGACATGACGGAGATCAATTCCACTACCGACCTGGACCGACTTGCGCCGCAGGCCCCCGTCAACATCCTTCTGCTGGACGAGTTCAACACGCGCTTTGAAGACATGGCGTTCGCGCGCTACTCGCTGAAGAAGCTGCTGGAAAAGCAGCCGGACAGGCTTACTACGCCGACCATGCTGATCGCGGTAAACCTCCAGAAGTTCACCGTTCTGCAGGACTATACCGAGAACAAGGCCGCGCTGCTGAACGCACTGGAACATCACTTCGTCGCCTTTCCCTGGCAGGTGCATCAAGGCGGCTGGCTTGCGGAACGCTATGGCACCGCTTTTGGCACGCTGACGCGCGTTGCCGAAGCCGTGGTCGGCCATCCCGGACACAAGAACATGATCTGGATTGGCCGCGGATTCCCACCGTTCAACTTTGCGAATGCGCCTGTCGATGCAGCCACACGCGTAGAAAGCTACGTGCAGCAGTGTGTCAACGAGTTGCGCGACGCGCGCGTAACGCTGTACACCGTTGACCCGGCCGGGCTGACCGTAACGCCTGGCGGCGGGTACGGGGCCGCGGCAGCCTTTAACGACCCATTTGGCGGCGACTACCAGTTCAGCAAGCTGGCGCTGGCCACGGGCGGCAAGACATTCTACGGACGCAACGATGTCGATGCGGAAATTGGGACGGGCGTCCGCGACGGTGCAAGTTTCTACTCCCTGACCTACCGGCCAGACACCGCCAGTGTCGATCCAAAGAAGTTCCGCCGCATCAAGATCACCCTGTCACGGCCTGACCTGGTGGCAACCACGCGCGAGGGCTACTACGTGCAGCGTGGCCCTGCCCATGTGGATGCGCAGAACCCGTCTCGTCGGCTGGCTTTCGAGCTGATGGCTGCGGACAGCAGCAACATGACCTATGACGGCGTCCCGCTAACCCTTACTGCCGACCCAACCAATCCAGACAGCTTCACCATCCACGTGGACGGGCGTGGCCTGGTGTGGGCTGCAGCCACAGATACGACTCCGCGCCATGCTGACGTGGTTGTGGTCGCGTCTATCTTTGACAAGAAAAACAAGGAACTTAAACAGATTTCGAGGTTGATCCGCGCGCCAGCCACCGGCGATGTGGCACCCACCGGCCCGCTGAAGCGCGATCTCAACATACACTTTCTTCTCGACCATGACCCCAAAGCAGTGCGTGCGCGTTTTGTTGTCCGTGTCAGTGCAACGGGACGCATCGGGACGGCCGACGCCGCTCTGAACGGTGCCTCCATTACCGCGCAGACACCCCCGAAGTAGTTCTGTGGGATAACGCTTCACGGTCGCATTGCACCTGAACCTGTTGGATGAAGACCCACCGCATTGTTCTGGCTAACTTCGGCTCCTTCGGAGACCTGCACCCATACCTGGGTATCGCACGCGAGCTGCAGCATCGCGGCCACCACCCCGTCATTGCAACCGTTCCGCACTATCGCGAAAAGGTGGAGGCGGCTGGCTTTGAGTTTCATCCGGTGCGCTTTGCCGAACTGCAGCAGAAGCCGGACGCCGCGCTGATGGAGAAGATTCTGCACCCGCTGACCGGTGCGGAGTTCATCATCCGTGAATTGGTCATGCCGTGGCTGCGCACCGCCTATGAAGACTCGTTGGCTGCGCTGGAAGGCGCGTCGCTGCTGGTCTCGCACCCCCTGACCTTTGCGTCGCGGCTGGCGGCAGAGGTTAGCGGCCTGCCGTGGATTTCAACGCAACTGGCGCCATTCGGCATGTTGAGCCGGTATGACCCGCCGGTGCTGCCGCCAGCGGGAGTCTTCACCCGCCTGCATGGCGCGGGCCCGGCGTTCTGGGGTCCGCTGCTGGCGCTGGGCAGATTTGGCGCGCGCAATTGGACGGCACCGTACCGGAGCTTGCGAGCAGAACTGAACCTGCCTGCAGCAGGTGACCCGTTATTTGAGGGCGCGGCGTCACCCCACGGAACGCTGGCCTTGTTTTCGGCGCTGCTGGGCAAACCGCAACGGGACTGGCCCGCGAAGACCTCACAGACCGGTTTCGTCTTCTACGACGGTGAAGACGAAACGCTGTCGCCTGAACTGGAGGCGTTTCTGGCGGCGGGTGACTCGCCCATCGTCTTCACGCTGGGTACCGCCGCCGTCCACAATGCTGGCAGCTTTTACCAGCAAAGTGCAGCCGCGGCTCACATGCTGGGACGACGCGCGGTGCTGCTGATCGGCGAAGGTGCGAACCGTCCCGCAACCCTGCCCGATGATGTTGCCGCGTTCGACTATGCACCCTTCTCAAAGCTGCTGCCGCGCGCAGCTGCCGTAGTCCATCAGGGTGGCGTGGGCACCACGGCGCAGGCTATGCGCAGCGGTCGTCCCATGCTGGTGATGCCCTACGGCGTGGACCAGCCGGATAACGCCGAGCGCGTGCGGCGACTCGGCATTACCCGTGTCGTAAGCCGGAAGGCGTACTCTGCGGATCGTGCCGCGCGTGAGTTGGAGATGCTGCTTGGGACGGCTTCTTACAGCGAGCGTGCGCAGATCGTGGGAGAGCGAATGCGTGCAGAGAACGGCGCGGCGATCGCATGCGATGTGCTGGAGGGACTGCTGACTTCCTGAGCTTGACCGAAATTCTGTCATGCTGAGCGGGGCAGCAGCGTCTTGGCACACTGAGCGGGCCCGCGCCGTCTCGTCAAGCTGAGCAGAACAACCCCTGCTCGTTATCCTGAGCGGAACGAAGTGAAGTCGAAGGATCTGCTTTCCTTCCTGCCGCTGTGCAGCCCAATGGAAGCAGGTCCTTCAACTACGCACTGCGTGGTCCGCTCAGGATGACGAGGCGTGGACGCATGCAACTCAGAATTTCCGCAACATACGTTACAGAATGTAGCGGCTCAAATCCTGGTTCTTGACGATGGCGGCCACCTGCTGGCGGACGTACTCCGGATCGATGACGACGACACGCTCCACGCCACCTTCCACCTGCCGCTCCAGCACGGGCAGCGGATGAGCAGCCCCGGGAACCACCGGCGCGACGCCCTTGGGCGGTTCAACCGTGCTGGGTTCCACCTGCGCTACTACACCGTTTTCTGCTGGCTTGGCGTTCTTGATCAGGTCCGGTGCCTGAAAGCTGATCTCGTCCAGCACGCGCTCCATGATGGTGTGCAGGCGACGCGCGCCGATGTTCTCCGTCGTCTCATTGACGGAAAAGGCAAAGCTCGCCATCTCCTCCAGCGCTTCCGGCTGGAATTCCAGCTTGAGGCCTTCCGTTTCTAGCAGCGCGATGGACTGCTTCACTAGCGACGACTTCGGCTCCGTCAGGATGCGGATAAAGTCTTCCACTGTCAGCGATTGCAGCTCCACGCGGATGGGGAAGCGGCCCTGCAGCTCCGGGATCAAATCACTGGGCTTTGACACGTGAAATGCGCCCGCCGCGATGAACAGGATGTGATCGGTCGAAACAAAGCCATACTTCGTGTTGACCGTGGTGCCTTCCACGATGGGCAGGATGTCGCGCTGCACACCCTCGCGGCTGATGTCAGGGCCGTGGCCGCCTTCGCGGCCGGCGATTTTGTCGATCTCGTCCAGGAAGACGATGCCAGTGTCTTCCACGCGCTCAATGGCGACGCGGGTGACCTGGTCCATGTCGATCAGACGGCCTTCTTCCTCGCTGATCAGGTACTCGAAGGCCTCAGAGACTTTCATTTTCTTCTTGCGGGAACGGCTGCCGAAAAGGCCCGGCAGAATGTCCTTGAGGTTGACGTCGGTCTCTTCGCCGCCCTGGACGCCGACGATCTCGAAGTTGGGCTGGTTGCGATCGCGCGCGTCCACTTCGACAATGCGGTCGTCCAGCTTGCCCTCGCGGAACTGCTGCCGCAGCTTTTCGCGGGTGCGGTTCTCGGGCAACGGGTCTTCTGGCGTGGGCTCGGTAACGGTTGCGTCGAAGTCAATGGCGACCGGTAGGCTCATGCTCTGGACCTGCTCACCAGACTTTGCTTCCTGAGCAGCCTTCATCGTCTCGGGGGCCGCGGGCGGCAGCAGCAGGTCAAGCAGGCGCTCTTCGGCATTACGCTCGGCCTTGTCCTCGACTTCTTCCAGCTTCTCTTCGCGCACCATCTCGATGGCGGTCTCGACCAGGTCGCGCACAATGGATTCCACGTCGCGACCAACGTAGCCGACCTCGGTGAACTTGCTGGCCTCGACTTTAAGAAAGGGCGAGTTGGTCAGCTTCGCCAGCCGCCGGGCGATCTCGGTTTTACCTACGCCCGTGGGTCCGATCATGATGATGTTCTTGGGCATGATCTCGTCGGCGATTTCTGGCGGCAGCTTCTGCCGGCGCTGGCGATTGCGCAGTGCAATGGCAACGGCCCGCTTGGCAGCATGCTGGCCGACGACGTACTTGTCCAGTTCCGCAACAATTTCGCGCGGCGTCATTTCTTCCAGGCCAACCGCCTGGTTTTCCGCTACTCCGGGGAGGTAAATCGCCATTACAGTTCCTCCACGGTGATGTTCTCGTTGGTATAGATACAGATCTCTGCTGCGATCTTCATGCTCTTTTCGACGATGGCGCGGGCCGAAAGGTCTGTGTTTTCAAGCAGGGCCTGTGCGGCACTTTGCGCAAAGCTGCCCCCGCTGCCGATGGTCATGATGGCTCCGCCTTCGATCATGTCCGGCTCGATGACGTCACCATTGCCGCCCAGCAGGTACATGTGCTCTTTGTCAGCGATCAGCAGGAGGGCTTCCAACTGGCGCAGCAGTTTGTCGGTGCGCCAATCCTTGGCCAGCTCCACGGCAGCGCGCGGCAGGTTGCCGGCATACTGCTCCAGTTTGGTTTCAAAGCGCGCGAAAAGTGAAAAGGCGTCCGCAGTCGAACCCGCAAAGCCGGCCAGCACCTTATCGTTGTATAGGCGGCGCAGCTTCTTCGCGCCCGACTTCATGACGGCAGAGCCAAGCGTCACTTGGCCGTCTGCTGCCATGACGACAGCACCATTGCGTCGAACGCACAGGACGGTGGTGGAGCGGATGCGGCGGCCTTCTGCCGTGTCGTAGGGGTGCGCATCGAAGCCAGGGCGGACCTGCCGCGGCTGAATTGTAGAGCAGGCTGCGGTAACGCGGCCATGAAAGTCCTGCATGATTTCAGTATAGCGATGCAGCAGTATCAGGAAGCGCGGCAGAGGCGCAATTGTACACAGGAAGCAGCGAGCACTTGATTGCTGTATACCGGCCAGCTTATGTCAGAGACTGCAGCGGAACCCGGCGTGTGCAGGGTCCCGCTACGAAGTGAAACTACGCCAGGCGACGCTTCAGCACGCCAGCGATACCCAGAAGACCTGTACCCAGCAGAGCAAAGCTGGAAGGCTCAGGAGTTACCGCAACATTGCCATAGGCAACATTATCAAGCTCGAAGTTTGCGGAGGTGGTGTTGAATACCACAGTGTCGTAGGTTGTTCCGCTGCTTAGGAAGAAGTCCACAAACTGGTTGCTGTTTGTTGCACTGGTATCGTTCGCCGCAACGAGCTGGCTGCCGCTTACCGAACCGACAGACGTACCGTTCGAGAAGAACGAAATGGTGTTGTAGGCGTCGATCGAACCCCAGTAGAAGCCAAAGTAGTTGTAGGACGCACCAGGTGTGAACGTCGAAGTACCGGTGTAGGAGGGCGGTGCACCGACCGCGAAGAAGTTCGAACTATCGCCGTTTGGTGGCTGAAACTGGTTTGTGGAGCTACCGTTCAAAACAACGCCACCCGCGAAGCCTGCGGGAGTTGTTCCAATGGTCGCGCCATTGAAGTTAAGGGTAGTTACGCCGGCGTAACTGGACATCAAACCGTTGGGTGAGGTTGTTGTGCTTGGTGTTGTTTTGTATGTCACCGTGGCGTGTGCAGCAACATTCGCTGATAGCACCACAGCAGTAGTCAGGAGAAAAAGACGCATGGGAAACTCCAAATGGAAATGCGGTCAGCGTACATGTTCACCAACCATATATCTATATATCTTGGGTAACCAGGTACTACCATTTGGTAACTAACCCATAATTCCGCTTACGGGATCAAGTGACCGCACTCTCCTATAACTACTCACAGAGAGTGCAGCCTGGGTCTGAACACCCCTGACGAACGCTGTTACTGTAGTGCAAAGTTAAGGCACAGGATCATAACGACCCAGCGTTACCGCAAGCGCCATCCGCATTAGCACCGCAACCAGAAGCAACGCGCCCAGGTACATGTAACTCTGCAGCACGTTCCAGCCGTGGAACGGGGCCAGTTTGTTGAAGCCAAGCAGGGCATTCAACGTCAGGAAAGCACCTAGTGCCAGCAACCAGGGGCGTTTCGCCTGCCTGCAGCCATAGGCAAACCAGATCCATGCCAGCACGCCGGGCACAATGCCGTAGTGGTGCTCCCACGCCATGGGGGAAGCTGCGACAGAGACCAGGCCCATGGCCGCAAGGTCGCCCGTGGAGCCGAGCAACTTGCCCCACGGAAACAGCAGAACGCCACCTACTAGAAGCAGCGCCGTGGCGACCGTGGTCAGGTACACCCAGCGGACGTAAGGCGTGTACACCAGCGGCGTGTAGCCAAGGTTCTCACCATTGCCGATCATCCGGTTCAGCGTGCCAAACATGGACTGATTCGCAAAGTGTGACTGCGCCTTGTGGCTAAGCCCGGCTAGCACATGCAGGTAGTCCAGGTTGTTCTGCCAGCCGAATACAAGGGTCGACATGCCCGTAAGTAGGACTGCAGTCGCAAGAAAAGCAGCGGCGGCGTTCCACTTTCTGCGCACCAGCATCCACACCAGCAGAAGGGCGTATTGCGGCTTTACAAAGGTCAGCAGAGCGGCGGTCAGGCCGCTGGCGCGCTCATGCTGCGTGGTCCAAAGCATAAGAAGCACCGTGAAGCCGAAGGATAGAAACGTCTGCGCATTCCCAAGCGCGTAACCCTTCAGCAAGGGATAGCAGAACAGCACTGACACCATCACACCGGCGACCGATGCCCAGTCGAGCCGGAGGTTGCGTTGCGCAAGCAGGTACCTGCCCAGCCGAAGAGACACTGCGGCCACGCCCGCGACCGCCAGCCATGACATCAGCGCCAGCAGGCGTAGCATGGCCGCATCATCCACACCGAAGTGCTTCAAAAGCCACAGCGGCAGAAGGCTGGCCAGTGAGTAGATCAGCGTGTCATAAAGGGGTGCAGAGTAGATCGGAAGGTCAGGGTGCGCCTGGAAATAATTCACTGACTGCATCATGGGCAGCCAGGAGTCGGTCCAAGTGTGGACATGCAAAAACGCCGACAGTTCGTGCCGGATGGTGCCAGGATTACCTACACCGAGCAGGCGGAAAAAAAGCCACTGGCCCACGTTTGCCAATAAGATGCTGACCAGGGTAAAGCACAGCAGGCGTTTGCCGCGGACCGGATCTTCAGGCTGCCGGGTTCTCGGATCAGCCTTCGTGGCCTCCGGTTCTGTAAGGGACTTGTCATCCTGCAACATCTACTCGGAACCACCTGCGTCAGGCGCGTCGGTTGACTCGGTATGCTTCACCACGCGCTGAAAATCCGACCCACGGTCGCTCAGTCGAAAGCGCGCCCGACATCGACCACAACGCCATGGATACACCCCGAACATTGGCAGCAGAAACTTCTCCCATAGGCCTTTGCGACCGCATCGGTTAAGCTTGCCACGACCGCAGCTGGGGCAGGTGTGATTGGACATAAAGTGCGTTCTGTACCCGCAGGCACTGCACCCAGTCTAAGCCCTGGGAGCGCGACGACCTCGCGCCGCGCTCCCTAGCACCTACCGATAGCTTGGTGGCGCGGGAGTCCGAGGGAACTGGCGCTGATGCCAGTAGGGGTACGCAACCGGCCGATCGCTCGCCTTGTCCAGCCTGTCCACCTGGTCTGCAGTAAGTACAAAACTCGCAGCATCCAGGTTGGCCCGCAATTGATCTGCATTGCGTGCGCCGATGATGATGCTTGCCACCGTCGGTTTGCGCAGCAGCCAGTTCAGCGCCACCTGTGGAACGCTCTTGCCCGTCTCTGCTGCCACGGCGTCCAGGGCTTCCACCACGTCGTACAGGTACTCTTCGTCTACGACAGGCCCGCCGTCTTTGCCGTCGCTATATCGAGAACCTGCCGGCACAGGTTGGCCGCGCCGGATTTTACCCGTCAGGCGTCCCCAACCCAGTGGGCTCCATACCAGTGCGCCTACATTTTCTGCGATGCCCAGCGGCATCAACTCCCACTCATAATCACGGCCCACCAACGAGTAGTAGGCCTGGTGCGCCACGTAGCGGGCCCAGCCGTACTTCTCGCTCAGATCCAGCGAACGCTGCAGATGCCAACCGCTGAAGTTGGAGCAGGCAATGTAGCGGATCTTACCGTCGCGCACAAACTGGTCCAGCGTGCTGAGCGTCTCTTCCATGGGTGTTTGGGCGTCGAACCCGTGCATATGGTAGACGTCGATGTAGTCCGTCTTCAGCCGCTTCAGACTGCCGTGCAACTGCTGCGTCAGGTGAGACCGTGACGACCCGTCATTGTTTGGTCCAGTCCCAAATGGAAAGGTGCTCTTGGTCGATAGCAGCACCGACTGACGCGGCAGGTGCGCGATGGCTTCGCCCAGGATCTCCTCTGACCGGCCTTCGGAGTACACATCCGCCGTGTCGAAGAAGTTGACACCTGCATCCATGCACATGTCGACCAACTGACGGGCCTCATCCACATCGGTCGAGCCCCACTTTTTGAAAAACTCGTTTGCGCCACCGAATGTACCCGTACCGAAGCAAAGTACCGGTACCTGCAGACCACTTTTGCCAAGCTGACGAAATTCCATACAGCTATGGATGCTTGCGGGGACGGGGTAGTACCGGCCATTCGCTTTTCAGGAACGCCAGTTTGCTCAAAGCTTCTACTCCGCTACGGACTGGCAGGGCCGTCGGGTTCGGTTGCGGATGAGACTGGCGAACCAAAGTTCGGCGTGCCATCCGGGTTCCACGTAAATTGCTGGATGCGCGGCGATCGCCTAGGGCTACAGCCCTGGTGAGGACCGCTGTTGGCGTGGTAGATGATCCAGTCCTGTTCCCCGTCCAGCGAACGAAAGAAACCGTTGTGGCCTGTGGCATACACACCGGCAGCCGGATCCTGCCGAAATACAGGGTGGTCCAGCTTGGTCCAGGACTTCGCCTTCAACAGGTTGCTGCCAGGTTTCGCTTCCAGCATGCCCAGTTCGTAGAAGTCGCTCCAGCAGGCCGACGCGGAATACACCAGAAAGGTACGACCATTGTGCTGCAGGATCTCCGGCCCTTCGTTCACGTTGACGTGCGGCATGGCGGCGCGATCGGGTAGGTCACCCACCTGTTCCCACGGGTACTGCGGACGGCTCAGCATGGTGCGCGAAGAATCAACCGTCCAGGGATTCTTGAGGCGGGCGATGAAGATGCGCTGCTCGCCGTCTGTATCGCCCTCCCACCCGCTCCACAGCATGTACTTCTTGCCGCGGTCCTCAAATACGGTGGCGTCGATCGCCCACTTGTCGGTTGCGTCCGCGACCTTGCCCTTGAAAGTCCAGTCGCCTTCCAGTGGATTCGCGGACGCGTTCTCCAGAACGTAAATGCGATGGCTCTCGTTGCTGCCGGCGTCTGCGGCGAAGTAGATGTACCACTTGCCGTCAAGCCGGTGCAGCTCTGGCGCCCAGATCTGCTTGGAGTAAGGCCCCGTGGGCGGTGGCGTCCACACCACCTTTGTCTCTGCATTGGCAAGATCGGTCAGGTCGCGCGTACGGCGGATGGTGAGGTTCGTGGCGGTCGTCGCCATGTAGTAGTAGAAGCCGCTGTCAGTGATCACCCATGGATCAGGCCCGGAGGGCAGCAGGGGATTGTGAAACGTCCTGACCTCGGCCTGGGCAGATGCCTGTTGTGGAGGCATGAAAAAGGCGAGGACGATTACCGAAGCAAGAACGCGGCGCAAGATCATCAGGGACACCATACCGCAGCACTATGCTTCTGCTGCTGTTGCGCGTGCGTCTTCCGCAGGTTTGTCTGGCTGCGACTGGTAGATTTCTTCCACGCGTTCCAAAGTGTCGATCTCCGCGAGCGGCTTGTCGCGCCGAATCTGCAGGATGCGAGGAAAGCGCAGCGCAAACCCACTGGCGTGGCGGTCGCTGCGCATGATGTTGTTGAAGGCGACTTCGAGAATGATCAGCGGCTCAACCGTGCGGAAGTGGCCAAACTCCTCGAGCGTGTGAGCTTTGCACCATTCGGTTAGCTCTGTGATTTCGACGTCGGTCACACCACTGTAGGCCTTGCCCACATTTAGCAGGTCGCCATTCGGTCCGCGCACGGCAAAGGTGTAGTCCGACAGAAACTGCGACTTACGTCCCTGTCCGTACTCCGCGCCGGTAATGACGACATCCAGCGTGTCCAGGTGGCGCTTCAGCTTCATCCAGCTCAGGCCCCGGCGGCCCGGCTGGTAGAGCGACTCCGACGCCTTGATCATCACGCCCTCGTTGCCTCGATCCCGCGCGGCCACAAAGGCCCGATCAAGCTCATCGGCGGAGTGCGCCTCCACCACTGGCGACAGCCGCAGACGTTGTTCTCCCTTTGCGTTTTCGTCTGGATCATCGACAAACAGACCGCCTTTTGGCGCTGGGGCAGGCAGTTCCAGTGGCGAACAGGTAACCTGCTGCAACTTCGCAACAAGGTCTTCCAACCTCGCACGGCGTTCTCGCAAAGGCAGGTCGAGCAAGAGCGCATCGTCCGCAAACAAGAGGTCGAAGCACATAAAAACGACCGGCACGCCCACACGAATTTCATTCGTCACACGCTTGCGGCCCAGCCTGGGCGACAGCACGGCAAAGGCCATGGCGCGGTCTGCACGCACGTCCCACGCCAGCACCTCGCCATCCAGAATGATGCCAGTCCCCGCGTCGGTAACGCGTGCAAACGCCTCTACTAGTTCCGGGTAGCTCGCCGTGACGTCTTCGCGGTTGCGGGAATACAGGGCGACGCGACCCGGCTGCGATGCGTCGCCGCAGTGCAGCTGAATGCGCATGCCGTCGTACTTGTCCTCAACCTGCGCGTTCATGCGCAGTGCTTCCACTGGCATCTCCGCCATAGGCGAGTCCGCTGCTTCAGGAGCCGCGTCAGCGACGGTTTCGGCGGCAGGTTCGGCTTCGAATTCGGGTGCGACCGCGATGTCTGCCTCGCGTGCAACTTCGGCCTTGGAAGCAAAGCGTGCAACGGCCTCGTCCGTGGTTTCGACCGGTGACGCCAGCATGAAACCGAGTGGATGAAAGAGCCGCATCCGCGCCGACTCCAGCGTGGCAGCAAAGGCCATCTCTGTAGCGTGAGCCAGGTCGGCCTCAAGCATCACGGCGTTGCGCAACGCGGGCAGTGGCTGCTCGCTGGCGACCGCGATGGCTTCCTCAATCAACGCCTGCTTCACGCCAATGCGCATGTCGCCATTGATCAGCTTGATGAGGTACTTGGCCTCGACCGGCGTGCAGCGGCGCAGTAGATCGGCCAGCAATGCGCCGCGTGCCGTCGTCGACTTAGCGACGGGGATCTTTGCGAACGTATCTTCAATCTCGCGCAAGGTCAGCGAAGGTTCAGGCGTGTGGCCCTGCTCGGCAAACAGGTCGCCCGCCGCCGCACCCAGGTCGCCATGTCTGCGCCACGCAGCCTGGAACTGCAACTCGCTGGGCGCGATAATCTCGCGTACGGTTTTCGTCAGCATGGCGCCGCCAATGTTCAGCTTGCGCGTGTCTGCTTCGCTGAAAGCCTCGCCGGAAAGGTACATGGCAAACAGGCCCGCATCGTGCACGTCGCCTGCATCGCGCGCCGCCGTGATGCCTGCGGCGATGGCCGCGCGCTTCTTCAGGCGGCTGCTGGTGGCGGCCAGTTCATCGGCCAGTTGTGCGAGTTGAAGGAAGAGGCTCATTGCTCCACGTCAGATGCGTACGCAGGCGACTGTGTCACACGAAGGCACACTGCCACGATGTACATTGAACGGCATGCTCCGGTTTCTCCCTGTGTTGTCGCTTGCCATCCTGTGTGCTCCCGTTGCCTTTGCCGCAACCGATTGTGCCTCGCTCAAAGCATTGCCACTGCAGGACGTGACCCTGACATCAGCAGAGGCCGTGGGCCCGGGCGTGATGCCGGGCGGCCTTATGGCGGGTAGCTCGCCGCTGAAGCAGATGCCTGCCTTCTGCCGTTTGACCGGCATCCTGCACCCGACGACGGATTCGGTCATTCGCTTCGAGGTCTGGTTGCCGGAAGCAGCGGCGTGGAACGGGCGCATCCTGAACATCGGCAACGGCGGCTTTGCCGGTTCCATCGACTACCGTCAGATGGGCAACAACCTGCAGCGCGGATACGCCACCGCGGGATCGGACGCAGGCCACCAGGCCGAGGCGGAGGACGCCAGCTGGGCCTTCCATCACCCGCAGAAGATCGCCGACTTCGGCTACCGCGCCGTCCACCTGACGGCTCTGCGGTCCAAGGACGTGGTGAAGGCGTTCTACGGTAAGCCTCAGACGACTGCCTATTTCGACGCCTGCTCCGACGGCGGGCGCGAGGCGCTGATGGAGGCGCAGCGCTTTCCTGAGGACTACGACGGCATCCTGGCCGGTGCGCCCGCGAACAACTGGGTACACATGGTGTCGGCGGGCATTACGCTGGCGCAGGCCACCACGCGCGATCCTGCAGCCTACATTTCCAGCATGAAGCTGCCGGCCATGAACCGCGCCTCGCTGGCCGCGTGCGACGCGCAGGATGGACTGAAGGACGGCATCGTCAGCAATCCCGCGGCATGCAAGTTCGATCCGGCGGTGCTGCTGTGCAGGGGGGCGGACGACATCTCATGCCTGACCGCGCCGCAGGTCGCGTCGCTGCGCGCGTTCTACGGCGGTGCTCACGACGCTGCAGGCAAGGAGATCTTCCCGGGACTGCTGCCCGGCGATGAGAACCCTGTTTGGCATGACTGGATCCTGGGCAATGCGCCCAATGGCTCCAACTATGCCAACGGCTTCTTCCGTTACATGGTCTACGGCGACCCTACCTGGCAGGCGCTTACCGCCAACCCGTCAGAGGCGCTCAAATTGGCCACGGAACGCGTCGGCAAAGACATCGACGCCACCAATCCGGACCTGACCCGCTTTGCCGCGCACGGCGGCAAGCTGATGATCTATCACGGCTGGAACGACCCCGCCATTTCACCCTGGAACACGATCAACTACGCAAAGCAGGTCACCGCAACCATGGGCGCCGACCGCACCGCCTCCATGCTGCGCGTCTACCTCGTTCCGGGCATGGAGCACTGCCTGAACGGCCCGGGTCCCAACGTCCTTGGTCAGCTAAGCCTTCCCGGTGCCGACGGCCCCGGCACTGGCGCGTTGGACCTGCTGCAGATGTGGGTGGAAAAAGGGCAAGCCCCAGGCATCGTGCTGGCCGCAAAGATCACCGGCACGCGCGAGGCTCCCATCCGCACCGTGCGTCCGCTCTGCCCTTACCCGCAGGAAGCGAAGTACGACGGCAAGGGCGACCCGAAGGTGCCGGGCAGCTTCGCCTGCGTGGCACCTTGAGAGCAGTGCCTCGGCAAACCCCCTCTAGAAGGTGTTCGCAGATTGGTGGAGCAACGTCTCAGAAGTAGTCCGGTATGTCGTTAGTTCCGTCTACGCCGTTTTGCATGAGCGGCGCGCTCACTGACAAGAAGTCGACTCCTCGTCAGTGAATGCACTCGAGTTGAGCTGGACTGTTTCGCAAAACCATGTGGAAGGATTGCTCATCCTCTTTGCCGACTTGGTGTGCTGACCTGTGCCCAGCCTGCTTTGGATGAGACATAGCCGCTCCCCGTGACGATGGGGAGCGTCATCCAAATCGACCTCTTGCTTACTTGGAGGCGTAGAACTCTGAAGCGGTCAGAGGCTTGTGCCCGATCAAGCGCTCTAGGTCGCCGGTCTCAACGTCCCACTGTCCTGTTACGACGCCCTTTGCCCAGCCCAGTGCGAACTCCGCGACAGGTTGCGGCAAACCGGCTGCTACTTTCTCACGTAGGTACTCCGCGTCGCTGAGGGGCGTGTAGTCGATCTGCTTTCCGTGCACTGCCGTAAGGATCTCCGCGATCTCAGCAAAGGACACGGCGGGCCCGCCCGTCAGGTTGTAGCTCTTGTTTTCATGGCCGGGAGAGGTGAGTACGACTGCCTGCGCTTCCGCTAAATCGTCACGGAATGCAGCGCCCACTTTGCCATCTCCAACCGGAACACGAACGCCGGTGGTCGCTACATTGGCACCCAGGATGAACTCGAAGCTCTCAAGGAATGGGGGCTGAGCCAGAATCGTGTAGTTGAGGCCTGACTGCTTGAGCAGATCGACCGTATAGCGATCCGAGGCCGTTACTCGCACCAGGTCGAAGCCCGTGCCGGGCTTCTGAATGACTGGGTTGTGGACCAAATGCTTCACACCCGTTTCCTTCGCTGCTCGGATCACGTTTGCGTGCTCGGTTTCCCGATCGGTGAACGCGTGCGTCGAAATCATCATCACCTTCTCAACACCCCGAAATGCCTGCAGCAACGATGCGTAGTCGGCGTAATCGCCCCTGCGCACCTCCACGCCCTTCGCCATTCCTTGTGCCGCCTTCTCCGGATCACGTGCGAGCGCTACCAGATCGCTTGCAGGAACGATTTCTAGAAGGTATTCCATCGTTTTGCTTCCCAAATTGCCTGTAGCTCCGGTCACAAGAATCCTGCTCATCGTCATCTCTCCTTACTGTAGTTATGATTACGACAGTTTCAGTTAGACTCTACACATGGCAGCAACGAATCAGAAATTTTCGGTCGCTCTTCACATCATGGCTGGGCTTGCGTTTTACCGTGAGCGGCACATCACATCAGGAGATCTTGCCTCCAGCGTGAACGCCACACCCAGCGTCGTGCGCCAGGTCCTCAGCAAGCTTTCCAAGCACGGGCTCGTGTTAACCACCGAAGGCAGGAACGGGTCCTGCACGCTTGCGAGGAAACCAGAGAAGATCACGCTGCTTGATGTTTATAAAGCCGTGGAACCGCCGGCTGTGTTCGCCATTCACGGCTACCCGGCAAAGAGTAGCTGCGTCGTGAGTTCAACCATCAAGCAAGTCACAGGAGACGTTCTCGGCAAAGGTCAACATGCGTTCGAGCAGAGTCTGAGGCAGCAGACTGTCGCAGAACTGACTCACGCAATTGCCGCGCACTAGCAGAAGGTGGAACAAACCAGATCGTTGACGACGAACGCTTCTGTAGCGACTAGTCGGTTTCCGTTCCTCAGATGTCGGGCTTCGGAACGGCGGCTACGCCAGGTAGAGAGGCGTAGTTATTGCCCAGAAACCTCAGCCTCGTGGTGCGTATCAATCCTCGCGGGAAGCGTTTGGTCTGCCGCGCCTGACGCCTGGCTGGTCTGCTGCCACGCAGCGGTCGGAGACTGTCACCGGGTTGGCCATCTTGCCTGCCGCCGCACGGGAGAACGTCCGCCACAGACGGTTGACGTCCACCGGCTTGCCATCCCGGACTTCGCGTTCCACGGCAACGTGCATCGCCGAGATAAGTTCATCTCGCAGTTCGTGGAGCAGCTTACCGATGTAAATCGAAGGCACTGTTACTGAAGGCTAACAGCGATGCCCATTGCGAAGTCGCCTAGACGCGACCTGAGCGGCGGTTTCGTAGAGTCGGATTAGCGGAAACCTTCGTCTTGAGCCCGCTACCTGGACTTATGGAACGTGAAACGCCAGGGTAAACGCTACGCCGGAGGGAACCGGTCTAGCTTTGAATGCGTACCAGTCAGCAGCCGTAGAAAGTTACGAGGGGAACTCCTGTGCTGAAGCTGCTGTTGTGGTGCCTGTTCTTCGTATTGTGCTGGCCGCTGGCGCTGGTTGCGCTGCTGCTGTACCCGGTGGTTTGGCTGCTGCTGTTGCCCTTCCGCATCGTCGGCCTGGCGGTCGGGGGCGTGCTGGAAATTGTGTGGGCGGCGGTGACGCTGCCGGCCCGGTTGCTGGGTAGCAAGCCGAGGCAGCAGGCAAACTGGCGGTAAGGTCCGGCTGGGAACGATCTCACATAGTCCGCTGCATCGCTCCCGCCGCGCTATCATCAAATCAGTACCATGCGTTGCCCCGTCTACAGCTCGGTGAGTTCTTCCCGCGCTGCGGCGGCACGCCTCGGTTTTGCCTAGCTGCGCTCCCTGCGCACGGCACCTGTCCTGTTCTCAAAAAGATTGATGATCCGCACACTGCACCCGCAGAGGAGCCCGCCATGTTTGACCGTCTCGAACAACTTGAAGACCGTTACAAAGATCTGGAGAAAGACCTTTCCGACCCCTCGCTCGTCAGCGATCAGCAGCGTTACCAGAAAGTAACCAAGCAGCACCGAGACATGGAACCCGTGATCGAGCGCTTCCGCGAGTACAAACGCGTGCGCGATGGTATTGCCGAGGCGAAAGCCATGCTGGCTGAAGACGATGAAGATATGCGCGGCATGGCGCAGGAAGAGCTCGCCGGTCTGGAGCCTCGTCTGGCGGAAGTGGAAGAGCAGCTCAAGATCATGCTGCTGCCCAAGGACCCGAATGACGACAAGAACGTCGTGCTCGAAATCCGTGCAGCCACTGGTGGGGATGAGGCTTCGCTGTTCGCGGCAGAGGTCTTCCGCATGTACCTGCGTTACGCCGAGCAGCACCGCTGGAAGGTGGAAGTGCTCTCAGAAACAGAGTCCACCGTGGGCGGCATGAAGGATGTGACAGCGCTCATTGAAGGCGACCGTGTCTTCTCGCTGCTGAAATATGAGAGCGGCGTGCATCGCGTGCAGCGCGTTCCCGCCACGGAAACGCAGGGTCGCGTACACACTTCGGCCATCACGGTCGCGGTTCTGCCGGAGGCGGAAGAAGTTGACGTCAAGGTGGAGCAGAAAGACCTGCGCATCGACACCTTCTGCTCGTCCGGCCCGGGCGGACAGTCGGTGAACACGACCTACTCTGCCATTCGCATCACGCACCTGCCGACGAACACCGTAGTCAGTTGCCAGGACGAAAAGTCGCAGATCAAGAATCGCGAAAAAGCCATGCGCGTTCTGCGCTCGCGGCTGTACGAAGTGGAGATGGAGAAGCAGCACCAGTTGCAGGCCACCGCGCGTAAATCGCAGGTGGGCACGGGCGATCGCAGCGAGAAGATCCGCACCTACAACTTCCCGCAGAACCGCCTGACCGATCACCGCATCGGCCTGACGCTGCACCAGTTGGAGTACGTCATGGAAGGCAAGCTGCAGCCCATTGTGGACGCGCTGATTGCGCACGATACCAGCGAGCGCCTGAAGGCAGAGGCTGTGGCCGCATAATGCAGGGGACGGATAAGCTGCACGATCCGCTGAAGATTGCAGGCTGCACGGTCGCTGAAGCGCTACGGTTCGGCACCGCGCGGCTGGCCATGCGCGACGACCTGCGCGAGAATGCCGCGCGCGACGCTCAGCAGATCCTCGAGATCGCCACCGGCCTCACGCGCGTGCAGATGATGGCACAGCCTGAACGTCCTCTACGCGAAGAAGAGGCGGGCAGCTTTCAGTGCATGATCGCGCAGCGTCGCGGGGCTGTTCCCATCCAGCACCTGCGCGGCTCGCAGGAGTTCTTCGGCCGCGATTTCCGGGTCTCACCCGACGTTCTGATTCCGCGACCTGAAACAGAGCACCTGATTGAAGAAGTGCTGCGGCTGTACCCGGACCGATCCGCACCCCTGCGTATTGCGGATGTGGGCACTGGCAGCGGTATCCTCGCCATTACGCTTGCGCTGGAGTACCCGGAGAGCAACGTGTTCGCCCTGGACATCTCAACGGCCGCACTGGACGTAGCGTTGGTAAATGCCGCCGTGCTGGGAGCGGCCAATGTGAGTCTTGCACAGAGTGATCTGCTGGAAGCCGTGCAGGACGAGCCACCATTCGACTTGATCGTCGCCAACCCACCTTACATTCCCCTCACTGAAGCGGAGCAGTTGCACCCGCAGGTGCGCGACCACGAGCCGCACCTGGCGCTGTTTGGTGGGGAAGACGGGCTGGAACTGATTCGCCGTTTTTTGCCCCAGGCGGCTGGTCTACTGAAGCCTGGCGGATGGCTGCTGATGGAAACGGCAGGTCGTAGCCCCGCGCTGGACTCGTTGCTGGGCGACTGGCAAAACTTCCGCTATGTTGAGGACTTGTCCGGTACCGAGCGGATACTGGTGACTGCAGCATCGTAAGATGTGGGAAAGTCAGGAGATTGCCTTGGTTTTGCGACCGTGTTTTCTAGTGGTAGACCCAGAGTTTGCAGGCAGCATTTCGACCCGAAAACTGGTTCTTGAAACAGCCAAGTTCAACGTGGTCACAGTCTATTCGTACGAGGAAGGTCTCGCCACGCTGGAAGTATTTCCACGCATGCATGGCGTGATTGTTTCAGCGGATCGTGATCGCCTGTTTGAGGGTTTTCTGCAGGCGGTGCGTGATCGTTACCCTGCCATCAAGCGCGTCCTGACGGGTGAACTGCCAGACGGTGACATTGCGGATGTACACGTGGAAAGCTTTTCCCCGGATAAGCTGCTGGCGGCCGCACGCGCTCTCTTTCCAGACGCAGCGGCGCAGGTCGCGCGCAGGGAACTGGATTTGGCAAGGGACATCGACCAGGCCTGATCCTGCTTGCGGTTTGCGTGTATTCACTCCGAGCGCATGCGATCCGCCTGTGCCGGGTGAGAAGTAGCTGCTCTTTACCCGGTAGCATGAAGGCATGTCCTGCTACCTGGTGACCGGTTCGTCCGGTTTTTTCGGCGGTATTTTGAAGCGCCGCCTTCTGCGCGAAGGCCACACCGTGGTCAACATCGATCTCGAACGGGACGAGGACGCAGGTCAGCCCGGTCTCTTCAGCATCCAGGGTGACCTGCGGGACCGCTCAGTGGTTGAGCAGGCGTTCGCACACCATCGCTTCGATGCAGTGTTCCACTGCGCGGCCCAACTGGCACATGGCACGCATCTGGATGAAAAGCTTCTATGGACCAGCAACGTGGACGCGACCGTGCTGCTGGCGGAGACGGCCCGCGCCCACGGTGTCAAACCCTTCGTGTTTATCTCGAGCAATTGCCTGTGGGCGTCAGACCTGGGCCACCCTGTGCAGGAAGATGCGGACGTTCCTGCGCCCATCGAAATCTACGGCCGCAGCAAGCTGGAAGGGGAGCAGCGTCTGCAGGACTTTGCGGCTGACCTGAACGTGGTCACGCTGCGTGTGCCCACCATTATGGATGAGGGGCGTTTGGGCCTGCTGGCCATCCTGTACGAGTTCATCGATGACGGCAAAACGGTGTGGGTCGTAGGCGACGGCGGCAACAGCTACCAGTTCATCTACGCGGACGACCTTGCCACCGCTTGCATCCTCGGGGCGGGCTTTGGCCGTAGCGGCTTGTTCCACCTGGGTTCAGACGATGTGAAAAGCATGCGCGCGGTGTACGAGAGCGTCATCGCCCAGAGCGGCAGTAAGAGCCGTGTGCGGTCGCTGCCCAAGGGGCCAACCATTGCCGCGATGATCGCCGCGCACAAGCTGCGCATCTCGCCGCTGGGGCCGTACCACTACAAAATGATCGCGGAAAACTTCGTGTTCGACACCGCGCGGGCGAAGCGGGAACTGCACTGGCAGCCGACCTTAACGAATGAGCAGATGTTGTTGCGTGCTTACGCTCACTACCATCATCACCGGGCGGAGATTCATGGTCGTACTGAGGTTTCGGCGCATCGCAGGCCTGCCGGTATGGGGATCATCCGCCTGCTGAAGTGGCTGTCCTAAAACCGGATTGGCCCAACGCAACTTCAAACGCGTGCCACCAGGCGCGTGGCAGGCTGACGGGACGGTACACTTCAAGCAGCGCGTTCCCCCATGAGCTTTCGTTTCTACTTTGGTCGTCCCCAGAAATTCGCCGCACTGATCCTGCTCCTGTTTTTTGCAGAGACCGTGTTTCTCATCGGTCGTGCTCCGCTCACCGAGTCGGATTACCGCTACGCTCTGTGCGGCCGCCAGATGTGGGAGAATCCCGTTCCGGTTGCAGGTTATTTCACCACGTGCGGCAACATGCAGGGGGATGGTTCGCTGGCCTACCGTGCCGCCGGTTTGCCACTCTCGGTGTATGTGACTGGCATCCGCATCGGTGAGTGGGTGGAGGCAAAGCGCACGGGCACAACGGATGCGGTGAACCCTGTGGGCGGGTCTGTTTACGATCTGCGGCACCTGATCGTGGGTACCCGATACCTTCTGCGTTTGCCGTTTGCCCTGGCCGCGGTGCTGCTGGGCGCGGGCCTGTGGTGGGTCAGCAGGCGTTTGTTCGGCAACATTGCTGGAGCTTTCGCACTTGGGCTGTACTGTGTGTCGCCCGCCGTTCTGCGTGTCGCGACGACGCCCAATAACGAGATTCTGGCCGCTTGGGGCCTGTTTGCCGTCGTGTATACGGCCATCGGAATTGGGCACGCCATGTACGGTCCGGTGCAAAAGTGGCGGCCGCGCATTGCCCTGTTTACCATTGCGTTGGGCTTTACCGCCTGCGCACATATCCTGGCGGCAATTCTTGGCCTTCTGTTTGCCGCGGGGTTTCTGTTGTACGTGGCAGAACGTCGGCGAACCTATGTTTTACCGCTGCTGCTGGGGGCCTCGTTTGGAGCGCTCTTCATTGTGTTTGCAGCCTATACGTTTCGCCTGGGCATCTTTACCTATGTCTTTACGGCAGGGGCTGGGCGCTTCATTCTTTCGCAGTTGCCGGCCTGGACCTTCTTTCGAGATCCGCTGCAATTGGCCGTCGTGGCGGTGTCTGCCGTTGCACTCCTGCTGTATGTGCTGACGCGGCGGTCGCGTTACTTCGGCAACACCGCGCCTCTGCTGGTTGCGCTGGTCTTGTTGCCCATTGAAAGTACCCAGGTAAGTACCGCGCCGGTGCTGTGGGCGTTGCCCTTTCTGCTGACGTTTGCTGCCGGAGTCTTTGCCGACGCGATTGAAACCAAGCAGCGCAAGCTGTTTCTGGCAACCATGGGAACCGCCTGGCTTGCCCAGGCTATTCTGTGCATCACGTTCCTGCTGCACCCCGCGGGCTGATCTGGAACTGTAGCGATATCGAACGCGACCGGCGCGAGCACGGGATTTCGCATCATAGCCACCACATCCATGCGCATGATCTCAAAAGTTCTGTTCGTCCTTGCCGTCTCCTCCCCCGCTGTACTGTCTGGTTGCAAGCGGGCGGAACACATTGCGCATCACGTTGCCAGCAGCGAGCCGGACTACACCTCGCAGATTCAGGCAAACGTCACAAGCGGTCACCTGCCAGACCTGAAGTATCCAGATTTCACAGACATGCAGTCGGACGTGTCCACGTTCTATAACAACCGCGAGTTCGATCTGGCCTGGGTCAAGAGCGGCAAACCAACCTCGCAGGCTGACAGCATGCTGCAGGAGTTTTCCAACGCGGCCAAGCGTGGCCTGCGGCCCGAGGACTATGACGCCAGCCGTTGGCAGGCACGCGCCGCAAACCTCAAGTCACCAGAGGGCGCCGCGCAGTTCGATGTTGCGCTGACTGTAACGGCCATGCGTTTCCTTAACGATCTGCACCTGGGCCGGACGGTCCCCACGCACTTTGCCTTTGGCGTGAAGGGTTACGACAGCAAGAAGATGGACAATCCGGCTGTGCTGAGCCAGCAGATTGTGGATGCCAGTGATGTAAGCAAAGCTGTGGACGCATTTGAGCCGCAGGCTGCGCAATATTACGCTCTGAAGGAAGCGCTGGCGCAGTATGTCGATCTGGCCCAGCGTGACCACGTGGAACCACTGCCCGCAATGGAGAACACCAGCAAGCCGCTTGCGCTTTCCGCCGGCTACCCCGGCCTGCAGGCGTTGCAGCAGCGGCTTGCCCTGGTAGGCGACCTCCCTTCCGCCGGCGACAACGCAGCGGTCGATGTTGCGGCCCTTTCAGAAGGCCTGAAGCGCTTCCAGCATCGCCATGGATTGAATGAAACCGGCAAGCTCTCCCACGACACGGTGGAAGCCCTGAACGTACCCGCAAGCGCCCGCGTGACCCAGATTGAAGATTCCATGGAGCG
>JBPBPZ010000096.1:0-28071 GCA_050954525.1 Janthinobacterium lividum | reverse complement strand
ACCCTGTCATCGGGTGCTGGGCGCTGGTGGAACGCTTACCGGCTATCGCTGGGGACTGGATCGCAAGCGCCGGTTGCTGGCATTAGAGCAGCAACAGGGCTCACTGATCTTGTAAGACATCGCCCGCAGTGGAAGTCTGCGTTCATCGCACGCGCACCCGCTGACTGCATCTTTACGGCGTAGAAAGCCGGGTCCTTACCAGCCCCCACGGTGCTACGCTTTACAGGAAGACGTTCGTCCGAAAGGTTTACTACGCATGGCTACTGCCGTTCTTGCACCCGAAGCGATTCTGCCCTATAAGGTGGCTGATCTTTCCCTGGCTGACTGGGGCCGCAAAGAAATAGACGTCGCCGAGCAGGAAATGCCCGGCCTGATGAGCATTCGCGCAAAGTACGCGGCAGACAAGCCGCTGCAGGGCGTGCGCATCACAGGATCGCTGCACATGACCATCCAGACCGCCGTTCTGATCGAGACCCTGAAGGACCTGGGTGCGGACGTTCGCTGGGCGAGCTGCAACATCTTCTCGACACAGGATCATGCCGCTGCGGCCATCGCGAAGACCGGCACACCTGTGTTTGCCTGGAAGGGCGAATCCCTGGACGAGTACTGGTGGTGCACGTACCAGGCACTCAGCTTCCCCAATGATCTTGGACCGCAGATGGTCGTGGATGACGGCGGCGATGTGACCCTGCTGATCCACAAGGGAGTGGAACTGGAAGACGGCGACCGCAGCTTTGTGGACGCCAAGCCCGGCAGCGAAGAAGAAGCCGTGATTCAGAAGCTGTTGTTGAAGGTTCTGGAAGAAGACCCAACTCACTGGCACACTCTGGCGAAGGAGTGGCGCGGCGTCTCTGAAGAGACGACCACCGGCGTCCACCGCCTCTACGACATGATGAAGAAGGGCAAGCTGCTGGTGCCCGCCATCAACGTCAACGACTCCGTCACCAAGAGCAAGTTCGACAACCTGTACGGCTGCAAGGAATCGCTGGCCGACGGCATCAAGCGCGCCACCGACGTCATGATGGGCGGCAAAGTCGCCGTGATCTGCGGCTATGGTGATGTGGGCAAGGGTTCTGCCCAGTCGCTGCGTGGCATGGGCGCGCGCATCGTCGTGACAGAGATCGATCCGATCAACGCGCTGCAGGCTGCCATGGAAGGCTTTGAGGTCACGACCATTGAAGAGACCCTTGGCCGCGGCGACATCTACGTTACCTGCACGGGCAACGTGGACATCATCACCTACGAGCACATGCAGCAGATGAAGGATCAGGCCATCGTCTGCAACATTGGCCACTTCGATAACGAAATCCAGATGGACCTGCTGAACGGCGCAAAGGATGTCGAGAAACTCGAGATCAAGCCGCAGGTACACAAGTACACCTTCCCGAACGGCAACCAGATTTTTGTGCTGGCAGAAGGTCGTCTCGTAAACCTGGGCTGCGCTACCGGTCACCCCAGCTTTGTCATGTCCAACAGCTTCAGCAATCAGACGCTGGCTCAGTTGGACCTCTGGAAGAATCGCGATGAGTATGCCGTGGGCGTTTACGTCCTGCCAAAGAAGCTGGACGAGGAAGTGGCACGTCTGCACCTGGAGAAGATCGGCGTCAAGCTGACAACCCTCTCCAACCGCCAGGCTGACTACATCGGCGTGCCGGTTGAAGGCCCCTACAAGTCCGAGACCTACCGCTACTAAGCCTCCGAATTGCTTCGACGAGGGCGCTGCTTCGGCGGCGCCCCTCGTCGTTGCAGGCGGGTGTAAGACCTGGGGCAGTTCCTGCAGTGAGCCTGTCGATGTTCTACTGTTAGTCAACCCACATAAATCCAGCGGAACAGATCGGGCACGCATGTTGATTGAGAGCAAATTCGATATCCGGTTTCAATTACCGGGTGAGACATCTATGGTGGCCTTGCTCCATCTGCACCCGTCCCTCGATACAGCGTTGCGGACGCCTGACATGCTGCTGGTGGAACACTCCGACACCGAGGGGAGCACGACGGTCTACCCGGAGAACTACATCGACAGCTTTGGCAATCGGTGTGCACGGTTCCACTCCCCAGCGGGCGATTTGCGCCTGAGCGGTCGGAACACGGTAGAGCTGACGGAACTCAGCGATCCCCAACCATTCGGTGCTGTGCAGCATCCTGTTGCTGATCTCCCGTCTGAGATCCTGCAGTTCCTGCTGGCCAGCCGTTACTGCGAAGTGGATCGGTTCAACGCCATTGCCTACGACCTGTTCAGCAACTTGCCGCCGGGCGGCGAACGCGCCATGGCCATTCGCGACTGGGTGCATTGGAAGGTACGCTTCGACTACAGCAAAGCCCGCCCTACCAAGACCGCGATGGATGTCTATACGGAGAGGGAAGGCGTTTGCCGTGACTTTCAGCATTTGGCCATCACCCTTAGCCGCGCCATGAACATCCCGGCGCGCTACGTGACTGGTCACCTGGGCGACGTGCGCATCCCATTTTCAGGCGCAGGTGACTTTTCAGCCTGGTACCAGGTCTGGCTTGACGGTCACTGGTGGGACATGGATGCACGCCACAACGAACCGCGTTTTGGAAGGGTGCTGATGGCAACCGGTCGTGACGCCGCGGACGTGGCTATTACGACATCGTTCGGTCAGGCAAACCTCACTCACTTCCAGGTCGAATCGACGGAGGTCGATCCGTCCGGCGTGCGTGTACCGCTTCCGCCCCGGCTTACAGGCGTCGTTGAAGCGGCGGGGAACCGGCCGGTCGATGCTATTGTCGCGCAGGCTTCCTAGCGCGCTGCAGGCACACGATCTGACTGGGGTAGCGATCAGCACAGCACTTCCAGCCAATCGGCTTGCTACACTTGGGCACCCATGAAGGTAGCGCTCCCCACCCGCGTTTCCATGCGTTACGTGGCTTATTTCGCCGCCTTTCTGCTTCTCGTTGAGGTGGTTGAGGGCACACCGGTTTTTCTTGCGCTCACGGCCCAGGCTTTTATGCTGGTTTCGGCGCTGGCCTTCAATGTTGCGGGCGGCCTGGCGTACCCCAGCGGCGCCTGCATCTTCTTTAACGCGGTGCTGTCCCTTAGCCTCGGTGTGCTGCTCAAGGCGGTGCTGGGCGAGCCGTTGCAATCCAATCTTCAGGGAGCTCAGCAAACCATGCTGACCTATCTGGCAGGCATGGTGTCCATCCTGATTGCTGCTATTCTGGCGGCAAAGCTCAGGCGGAAACGCGGTTTGCTGGAGCGGATCGATACCGGCATGCAGATGGACCAGGTTGGCCTTGGCTGCCTGCTGATTGCCTATGTGACGCCGTACCTTCTGCCTTCGGCGTTCCAGGGGACGTTTTCACAATTCAACAATGCGTTTGTCTACCTGGCCATTGTTTTGCCGGTGTACTACCGTGCGCGGCAGACCGACGGCAGAAGTTCGTTCCACTACGTCGCCCTGATTGCCTGGATGTACCTGACGTACACGTACGGCATTTCTGCTTTTTCAAAACAGGGTCTGTTTGGACCAAGTGTCGCCTGGATGCTGGCCGCGCTGGCCGCAGGTTACCGGGTTTCAGGTGCAAAACTGCTTGCGATTGCGTCGACTGTTTTGGTAGCCACGACGGTTCTGACGCCGTATTCACAACTTGCTCGGAATTACCGTGGCGAGGCAAACCAGAGCGATCTTGCGTTCAACCTGCTGCTGCACCCCATCGAGACGCGTGCGCTGTACAACGAGCAGTTGAAGCTGAACTACATGCTGGGCGCGGGCTACCACTGGTTCGACCAGCCTCAAGGCCTGCTGGACCGGCTGACCATGGTTCCAGTCGACGACGCCCTGGTCTACAGCACAGACCATCTGCGCCCCGGTTCGCCCTACGCCTTATGGAGCTATGTGCTGAACATGGTGCCGCGCTATCTATACCCAGGCAAGCCGACGCTGTTGTGGGGCAACGTGTATGCGCACGACATCGGCTTGATCGGCGAAGGCGACGAAACGACGGGCATCTCCTTCACCCCCTACGCGGATGGGTACCATACTGCGGGGTGGGTGGGTGTAACGCTCATCCTGGGTGCCATGTTCTTTGTCATGTTCTACGTCTGCGACTCGGTGGCGGGCAGTGTTGCAAGTTCTCCCTGGTCGCTGGTGTACATCCTCTACTTCACGCACGCAGCCTCAGAGGGCATGCTGGGTATGACCATGTACGCCGTCTCGACCACGACGCCGGCGCTGATCTCGGCGGCACTCATTAGCACCTACGTGGCGCCCATACTCGGCAACCTTGTGACCCCACGCCGAAAGGTATTCCATCAGCTCTAAGCAGGTCAGCACGTACAATCAGGACTGCCTATGAACAGTCTGGTTGTTGGAAACCTGGTCCACCGTCCCTTGCGGTCACTCATCTCTGCGCTTGCCGTCGGGATCGAGGTCATTATGATCCTGTCGATTGCGGCCATTATGCTGGGCATGTTGAACGGGCAAAAGGCGCGCACCAGCGGCATCGGTGGGGATGTGATCGCCAAGCCGGGTACCACGTCGAACCTGATCGGCGTCAGTGGCGCGCCTGCTTCAGCCAAGATCGGTAAGGTGCTGGAAGCGCTGCCGCACGTGCTGGTGGCTGCGCCTGTGTATATCCAGCTGACCGCCAGCAGCAATCTGGAGAATATTTTCGGCATCGATTACGCAAGCTATAACGCGTTAAAGCCATTTGTCTTTGTGGAGGGCGGCCCGTTCACAGATGACAACAGCATCATCGTGGATGACGTGTTTGCCAGCCCAAGCAAGAACATTCACGTTGGCGACAAGACCTCTGTGCTGGGCCGGATGTTTACCATTTCTGGCATCGTGGAGCACGGCAAAGGCGGCCGCAAGTTCATTCCGTTACAGACCATCAATGCCATTAACGGAACGGAGAACCGCTGCAGCCTGTTCTATATCAAAACGGAGAACGTTCCAAAGTATCAGAACGCCGTGCGTGACGAGATCAAGGGGACCGACGGCCTGCAGCAGTGGGACGTGCAGACGCTGGACGAGTTCCTGTCCACGCTCACCCCTGAAAAGCTGCCCGCGTTCAACATCGGTTTGCGCGTGGTGATCGGTATTGCAATCGTCATCGGCTTCCTGGTCATCTTCCAGTCGATGTATACCGCTGTCATGGAGCGCACCCGCGAAATCGGCATTCTGAAGTCCCTGGGCGCGTCCAAGGGCTACATCGTCGGCATTGTGCTTCGTGAAACAGGCCTGCTGGCTATCTGCGGCATCGCCTTTGGTGTAGGCGCGACGTATTTGCTCAAGGCTATTTTGCACTTCAAGGTACCGGTGTTGGAATTTGCAGTCACTCCAGGCTGGGTTGGCGCAGCAGTGATCATTGCCCTGGTGGGTGCGCTGTTCGGTGCTCTGTATCCGGCACTCAAGGCAGCAGGCAAGGACCCGATCGAGGCTCTTGCCTACGAATAGGCGTAGGTTCCTCTACGTGGAAAGCAGTGATCCTCACGAAATGCATCCCACAGACATGGTTCCATCGAGGCGAGTAACGTGGTGCCGCCTGGCTGAAACCATGTTTCTGCTTGCGGCATTCGGTTTGTTCCTGCTGCACTTCTTCCATCTGCGTGCCGACTTCCCCAACCATTCGCCATGGATGGACTGGGCAAAGTACACAGACGAAGGCTGGTATGGCGATGCGGCTATCCGCTACTACCTTCGTGGAACGTGGCACCTGCCCGGTGACTTTAACCCTGGCGCAGCCCTGCCTGTCTGGCCGCTGCTGGAAGCTCTGGTTTTCCGCTTTACGGGAGTGGGCATTGTCGCAGCCCGCGCGCTGGTAGCGGTTGTGTTTGGCGGCATCCTGCTGTGTGGCTACGTTCTGCTGCGCGGTATTGCTCCAGTCGAAGGTAAATCAGTCCCCACACGCCTGTTTGCAGCGGCAGGCACCGCCATGCTGGCTGCCAGCTCCTTCCTTTACGCGTTTTCACGCATGGCAATCCTGGAGCCCTTACTGGTGCTCTGGCTGCTGCTGGCCCTGCTGGTAGCGCACTCTATCCGTGGGGACCGGCTCACGTCCAGGCGTGTGCTGCGACTCATCACGGTAGGTGTCCTTGCCGCCCTGATGGTCGGCACGAAAACGACTGCGGCTTTTCTTCTACCCGCAATTTGCTACATGCTTTGGAACTCGTCCGGGTGGCGACTCAGGGTCATGCTGCGCGATACCACCGTTGCCGCCAGCGCTGGCGTGCTTCCGGCAGCGGTCTATCTTTTCGCCTTGCGACGTGCCGGACTCCTGGCAGACGTCCGGTACCTGTTCACAGCCAATGCCTACACCGGCATCACCCGCGACACGTTCTGGTCAGTTGTCTGGAAAGCCCTGAGCGACGGCATGTGGACGGGGGAATTGCTGTATCCACTGGTGCTTTTGATTGCAGTCGCGGCTATGGTGCGCCGCAGTGCCTGGCGCGACCCCGTATTTGTTTCCCTGGTGCTCTGGATTTCCGGCTACCTGGCGTACATTGCCTACCATGCGAACTTTCAGCCAAGGTACTACCTGGTCGTCGCGGTTCCGCTGATCCTGCTGCTGGTGCGTGGATCGGAACATCTGGTCGCGTGGGATGGGCGTCTTCTGTACCCCCTTGCGCCGATTTTCCTGTTTGTGCTGTTGTGGGAGGGGCACAGCACGCTTGGGTACTTCCGGCATCCTGAGTACAGCTTTCAGCTGGCTGCCGAACGTATTGAAAATATCGTCGAGTCAGAACCGGCACACAGCCATACCGTTCTGTCGATTTCAGGCAGCAACTTGTCACTCATGACCGGCCTGCCGTCGATTTGCGACGACTTTGGCACCATGGATCTGGAGGATCGAATCGCAGTCTATAAACCCGGCTGGTTTGTCACCTGGAACCTGGTTGAAGACGACAAGATGGAGGCGCTGACCCGCTTCTATCGCCTGAAGCGCGTGGCCGCTTTTCCTGCGATGGATGACCCGGACCGAAACCTGATGATCGTGTACCGACTGGATTCCAGAACAGGGCGCAAGCCGGAACGAAGGAAGCCGTTGCGACCCAGTCCACCGAGAGAACCGGATCAGATTTCAGACTAGAGATCGAGCGACCGCTGTTGACGAGGCAGGCACCCTCGGCTATCCTGAAAGCTCGCGCAGATTCGCGTCTGCATCACCGCGTTCGATCTTAGGGACCGGGAGTGTAGCGCGAAGCAACAGCCTGTGATCGCCGGTAGCAATATAGCCGGTCTTATCCACACATTCTGAAGTTCGAGGCGTAAGCATCGAACTTTGTCCGTTGGGATATTGCACACAGAACACAGGCCTGGAGCGAAAGACCCATGGTGGTTCTTTCTGTTAGTACGACATTGGTTGAGTAGTAATTAGATGTTTTGATTTTGTTGTTAGAAGGAAGACTCGATGTCGACGTTTGTACCCAGTTCAAAGACTTTGGAACGCAAGTGGTTTGTGGTGGACGCCAGCGGTAAGACGCTTGGCCGTCTGGCAAGTGGAGCCGCCCGCGTGCTTTCCGGCAAGAACAGCACCCAGTACACCCCCTACATTGATACCGGCGACCATGTTGTGGTGATCAATGCTGAAAAGATCGTCCTGACCGGCCTCAAGGCGCAGCAGAAGCTGTACCGCCGCTACACGGGATACCCAGGCGGCCTGCGCGAGGAAGAGTTCCTCAAGCTGCTGGCTCGCCGCCCCGAAGCAATCGTGGAGCAGGCCATCAAGGGCATGCTGCCCAAGACCAAGATGGGCCGCCAGATGGCGACCAAACTGAAGGTCTACAAGGGCGATAAGCACCCCCACGACGCGCAACAGCCCCAGCCGCTGGTTGTCACGGCCTAACAGGTTCGACGAAAGAATAGGGATATGGCAGATCTGGTTCAATACTACGGAACAGGCCGTCGCAAGTCGGCCATCGCACGTGTGTTCCTTCGCCCCGGCAATGGTGGCTTCAAAGTCAATGGCAAAGAGATGAACGTCTACTTTGTGACAGAGCAGCAGCGGTTTGCTGCCAAGCGCACGCTTGTAACGGCAGACGTGACCGGTCAGTTCGACGTGATCACCACCGTAAAGGGCGGAGGCGTTACGGCGCAGGCTGATGCAGTCAAGCTCGGCATTGCCCGTGCCCTGCTTGAGTTCAATGCTGAATTGCGTAAGACCCTGAAGGCCGATGGCCTGCTGACCCGCGACGCCCGCATCAAGGAGCGTAAGAAGTACGGTCAGAAGGGCGCCCGTAAGCGCTTCCAGTTCTCCAAGCGCTAAACTCTGCGCCTTGGTACTACTCCTGCGGCGGATGGCCTCGCTGGTCATCCGCCGCTCCGCTGTAAAACTCTAGGGGTTTAAATCTCCCAGACGAACGGGATCAATCCCGGCCGATGCACCCGCCGGGATGCTGTATCAAGGAGCCACATGGCATCGATCACAATGAAGGAACTGCTGGAAGCCGGCGTCCACTTCGGCCACCAGACCAAGCGTTGGAACCCAAAGATGAAGGAATACATCTTCGGCGAGCGCAATGGCATTTACATCATCGATTTGCAGAAGACGCTGAAGATGTTCAAGGAAGCCGCGAAGTTCGTCAGCGACCTGACCTCGACCGGAAAGCTGGTTCTCTTCGTCGGTACCAAGCGCCAGGCGCAGGATGCGGTTGCGGAAGAAGCAAAGCGCGCCGGCATGCCCTACATCAACTCGCGTTGGCTGGGTGGCCTGCTGACCAACTGGGTAACTTGCCAGAAGTCGGTCAAGCGCCTTGCAGAGTTGGACGAGATGGCCGTTGACGGCCGTTTCGAACTGATGACCAAGAAGGAAGTGATCAAGCTTGAGCGTGAGCGCAAGCACCTGAACACGAACCTGGCCGGCATCAAGAACATGCGCCGCTTGCCGGATGCGATTTTCGTGATCGATTCCAACAACGAGGCCATTGCCGTTGCAGAAGCTCGCAAGCTCGGCATCCCTGTTGTCGCCGTGGTTGATACCAACTGTGATCCGACCGTGGTTGATTACGTGATCCCAGGTAACGATGACGCCCTGCGCGCCATTCGTTTGTTCACCACCAAGATCGCTGATTCCGCGTTTGAGGGTGTGCAGATGATTGGCGACAAGTCCATCGCCAACGAGTACGCCGATGTAACGCCGGTTGCGACCGAGCAGCACTTCATCGGTCTTGAGGATGAGGAGACGCAGGAGTCGAATCCGGTTGCGACCACACCTGTGGAGCAGGCGGAAGAAGAGACTGTGGATCTGGACGCGGCCCTTGGTGGCGGCATCCGCAAGCAGCCTGCTTCCGAAACGGAATCGGAGCCCGTCCCAGTCGAAGCCGGCGCCTAGGCTTCTCCGAACGATTTCGCACGGAGAGCGTGGCTGCCGCACATGGCACCACGCTCTTTCTGTGTCAGAGCATGGCCTAACCAGCAAAGGACAAAGAAATGGCTACCGAATCCCCAGTAAAGATCGATGCGAAGCTTGTCAAAGAACTGCGTGAAAAGAGTGGCGCGCCCATGGGCGACTGCTTGAAAGCTCTGCAGGAAGCACAGGGCGACATGGAAAACGCGTTTGTGGTGCTCCGCAAGCGTGGCATGGCATCCGCCGCAAAGAAGGCTTCGCGTTCCACCAATGAAGGTGCTGTCGGTACCTACATCCACGCAGGCGGCAAGATCGGCGTCATGATCGAGCTCAACTGCGAATCGGATTTCGTCGCTCGCACGGAAGACTTTCAGGAACTGTTGCGCGATATTGCCATGCACATCGCCGCCGTCGATCCACGCTTCATCGCTCGCGACGAAGTAACGGAAGCCGATGTGGAGCGTGAGCGGGAAATCTACCGTTCGCAGGCCGCTGCTACCGGCAAGCCAGCGAACATCATCGAGAAGATGCTGGAAGGCAAGATGGGCAAGTTCTACGAGGAAGTTTGTCTCTTGGATCAGCCTTTCATCAAGGAGCAGTCGCAGACTGTTGCTCAGGTGATCGCCACCAAGGTGGCTAAGCTGGGTGAGAACATCACCGTCCGCCGTTTCGCCCGCTTCAAGATCGGCGATCCAAATGCAACCGTCGCCCAGGCGAAGCAGGTCGCTACAGAAGACGCTGCTGCCTAATCTCTTGCACAGAATAAAAACATAGGCCCGGCGAAAGCCGGGCTTTTTGCTATGACAACACGCTTCAACCGCCATGCCGCAAATGTTGCGGTGGCTTGTATCTGCACGGTCTACATCAGGGCGCCACTAATTGCGATCGCCAACTCTGCCGGTGCTTCGCTGGGCAGCATGTGGGCGGCGTCTTCGATGACGGTCAGCCTGCCGCCCGTGCGCTCCACCATCGGCAATGTGTGTTCGCGTTGAAAGTCCAATGGAATTGCCTCGTCGCGATCGCCGACGATCATATGGGCAGGCACGCGTAGTTCGGTAATGCGGCCGGACCAGTCCTCGAGAGATCCGCTATCCGGCCACGCCAGCCAGGCGTCCACATTCGCCCGCAATACATCCTCAACGGCGAGTTCCAGATCGCTGTGGTTCAAAGCTCGGGAGTGGCTACCGTCGATGAAGGCTTCCGCGCCTTCGCGACTTCGGTCGCGCACCCGCATCTGTACCCGGTTTTTGTCTGTGATGGGTTCCGGCACCAGAGTGGTAGGCGCTACAAGGATCAGGCTCTGCAGGTTTTCCGGTGGTTCCGCTGCCAGTACCATCGCAGGTTTGCCGCTAAAGGAATGCGCCACCAGAACCACAGGTGCAGGCGCAAAGTGGGCTACTAGTCTTCGAAGATGGTCTGTCATCTCCGCCACGGAATAGCCGATGATGTCTCTCGCGTCGCCGAACCCCGGCATATCTGCGGCTACGCAGCGGTGCGTGGGCGCAAGCCGATCAATCACATGACGCCACTCACGTTGGGAGCTGCCAAAGAAATGTAAAAACAGCAGCACGGTATCGCCAGAGCCACAGTCGGAGAAGGGAAGAAGAGGAATCATCTCTCTCTTTGAATCGAGCAAGGTGCGAAGCGTCGCCGCGCCATACGCAATGATTGTGTGCGAGCGCCTGTTTGCTGCCTTCCTTGTTGTCCCGTCAACATACGCAAAACCGTTTGATTGAAGTCCGGGCAGCGGGGAGTCCCGCTCGTATGTCCGGCATCAGACACACTGACTATGAGCGAAACTTTGCTACCTATTTTGCAGGACCCTGCAGTTCTCAGTAGGACATCTGCTGCAACACGACGTGCTCTGGAAGAACGTGCGCGTCCATCAGAATCTTCCGAACGTTTCCTCTCCGCTGAGCTGTTTCAGCTGCTGGAACAAATTACGGCAGCAATCCTGCCGCAGGGGAGCATGGCGACAGATGTTGACATAGCCTCCGTCATCGATCAGCGTTTATTGTCTGGCAAACATGCAGGCTGGCGTTTTGCGGATCTGCCTGCCGATGGTGAAGCGTACCGACAAGGCTTGACGGTATTAGCATCGATGCTGCAGCGAACGCCAGGCAAAAGTTTTCAGAACATGCCGACTGCCGTAGGCGAAGCGTACCTGCAGTGCGTCGCCAACGGTGACATGGATGCTGCAGCCAACTTTCCACTTTCTAAGTGGTTAACCAGGTTACGCGTGGACACCGTACAAATCTGGATGGCACATCCTTCGACCATGCTCAAGATGGAGTTTTACGGCTTCGCGGATGGCGAAACAGGCAGCACCGACGGTGCTACGGATCATGAGGGTTGGCTCGCGTTAACTCCCGACAAGGCCTTGCCATTTGAACAAGGCATCACCAGGCCGATGGAAGTGGCATCCGTATGAAAAAGCCAGTGAACATGCGTCGCTTTACAACAGATGAAAGAGTTGACGCAGTCGTTATTGGAACCGGCGCAGGCGGAGCCCCTTTGCTGTGGAGGCTAGCACGTGCGGGCCTGAAGGTGGTTGCCCTGGAAGCCGGGCCGTGGTTCGAAGATCCTGCGGAGGAGTTTCCGACTGACGAAGCTGCCGCGCAGATTTACTGGATGGATGAGCGGCTTTCCGGTGGTGCCGATCCCACAGTCTTTGGTGCCAATAACAGCGGTAAGGGAGTTGGCGGCAGCATGCTGCACTGGGGTGCATACGCACCGCGACCCGACGCACGCGACCTGAAGCTGAAGAGCAATGATGGCGTGGCAGTGGATTGGCCCGTCAGCCTGGAAGAGCTGAATCCGTACTTCGACGAAGTGGAGAGCTTCATTGGCGTGTCAGGCCCCGCGAACTATCCATGGGATCCGGCACGAAAGTATCCGTTGCCGCCACTGCCGCTGAACAGTTCAGCCGTGTACATGGCGGCGGGTTGCGAAGCGCTCGGGATCCGTGTTGCGCATGCTCCAATCGCAGCTTTGTCGCAGGCCTACTCTCAGCCGGAATATGGCACGCGCAATGCCTGCACCAATCGCGGCTATTGTCACCAGGGCTGTCGTAACAGTGCTAAAGCCAGCATGGATGTGACGTACCTGCCCGCTGCCTTGCATCGCGGCGCTGAAATACGCGAAGAGTGTTTCGTGCATGGTGTGGAGCGGGACGGCGGGGGGCTGATCACGGCCGTGCTTTACACGGATGCGACCGGCACCGAACAGCGGCAGAAGACAGCCAACGTGTTTCTGTGCGCCGGTGGTGTTGAGACTCCAAGGCAACTGTTGCACTGGGATATCGCCAACTCTAGCGGAGTTGTCGGTCGCAACTTTATGGCACACATTTCTACGCAGGTGTGGGCCACCATGAATACAGAAACGCGGCCCTACAAAGGCTTTCCCGCGTCGCTGATTACGGAAGATTTCATGCGTGCCAAAGATGCCGACTTTGCGGGTGGTTACCTGCTGCAGAGTTACGGCATACTTCCTCTCGCGTGGGCAGAGCAGGTGGTGAAGGGACGCGACCTGGTAGGCCAGGCCTTGGTTGATTACCTCGCAAGTTACAACCATGTCGCAGGTATCGGGATGAATGGTGACACGCTTCCCGTCGCGGATAACCGCGTGACGTTATCAAGCGAAATAGATGAACGCGGCCTGCCCAAGCCACTGATTACCTTTTCGCTGAGCGAGAACGAGAAGAAGATGAGCGACCATGCGGAAGCAAACATGCGTCGCATCCTGATGGCTGCGGGTGGCAAAGATCTTTGGAGTTCGCAACGCACTGCGCACACTGTGGGTTCGTGCCGCATGGGTGCAGATGCTGCGTCCTCTGTTGTGGATCCGTATGGCCGCAGCTGGGATGTTCCGAATCTTTTTGTCACTGACAACTCTGTTTTCCCAACCTCATTGGCAGCAAATCCAGGCCTCACCATCATGGCGCTTTCGCTAAGAACCGCCGATGCATTTTTATCTGGTCGTACATAGCCGAGCGTGTTGCAAACTGACAGAGCTGTTGTGCGGATTTGCACCGGGATCTGTTTGCGGACCCGCATCAAAACTAGGGTATGAGAGCGACACGCACTGCATCGAAGACCGCTGTTCACGCGCACCACAAGCCGCCGTCGCGTAGAGCGAAAAAGACAAACACGATGCACATCCCGTGGACTCGCTTACAGCATGAAGCAAAGCAGCGGTTCGGTGTGACAAGTTTCCGGTCATCCCAGCGGGCGGTGTTGCAGTCAGTGCTGGAAGGTCATAGCACGCTTGGCATTATGCCCACGGGCGCGGGTAAGTCACTCACTTACCAGCTTGCAGCATTGGTATTGCCAAAGCCCGTGATCGTCATTTCTCCGCTGATCGCGCTCATGCAGGATCAGCAGAGGCGGGCGGATGACGCTGGTGTCTCCGTTGAGAAAGTCGATTCCACACTGAGCCACAAGGATCTGCTCCATGCCTCGGACGCGATCCGGCGCGGCGGTGCAAAGTTGTTGTACGTGACGCCTGAGCGGCTGCAAAATGGTGACTTCCTCGAGCAGTTAAAAAAGGTTGGCGTTTCGCTGTTTGTGGTGGACGAGGCCCATGTGCTGTCGCAATGGGGCCATGACTTTCGACCTGCGTATCTGGGTCTGCGTTACGCGCGCGCAGAACTGGGCAATCCACCTGTACTGGCCTTGACCGCCACGGCAACGGAAGAAGTGATGCGAGATATTCTGCATGACCTTGATGCACTGGATGCAAACATCATCAACGCCGGAACAGAGCGAACAAACTTGTTTTTCGCGGTTCATCCGACTGTCAATAACGATGCCAAACTGGCCAGGTTGACGCAGATGATTGCAGATGAGCCAGGCAGCGGAATTGTATATACGGCTTCTGTGCGCAGCGCAAACGATCTGCATGAGCGGTTTACTTCCGCCGGAATCCCGGTTGGGCATTACCACGGAAAGTTGTCACCCAAGGAACGGCAGCAAGCGCTCGACGACTTCATGCATGACAGGTACCGCGTCATGATTGCGACCAAGGCGTTTGGTCTTGGCATCGACAAACCTGACATTCGGTATGTGTACCATTACGAGTTTCCCGACTCGTTGGAGACGTACTACCAGGAGGCAGGCAGGGCGGGTCGTGACGGCAAGCCATCCAAGGCCGTGCTGCTGTTCCGGCTTGAAGACAAGCGAATCCAAAGCTTCTTTTCCGCTGGGCGTTACCCCGGGCCAGAGGAGTTGCGCAAAGTTCTTGAAGCGTTGCCGAGCGACAAGCCCTTGAAGGTGGCGGATATTTCAGCGGCAGCAGAGGTTAGCCAGAAACGCGCCGAGGTGTTGCTGTACCTTCTGCGCGATACCGGCCTTGCGGTGTGCCACGAAGGCGGTTACCTGCGCACTGACGCTTTGATCGTGGACGATGAGCAAATAGAAGCGCTGCGGGCCGCTTACAAGGAACGTACAGAGCACGACCGTAACCGCCTAAACGAGATGATGCACTACGCGGAAACAGTGCAGTGCCGAAGGCAGGTATTCCGAAGCTACTTCAACGAGCCGGCAGGGGAACCCTGCGGTAACTGCGACAACTGCATGAACCATGCCGCGAGTAGTACTGCACCGGTCACCTTGCACGCTGAGGAAGAGCACAATGGCGTCACAAGGGTGGAAACGATCTTCGGTTCTATCGTGACCACCGCCCCTGAAACCTTGCCGCACCCTGTAACGTGCGAGTACGCAGTGGGTAGTCACGTAGTACATAAGTCCTTTGGTAGAGGTGTTGTGCAGGACGCCTCCGGTGACACGTTGCTGGTACGCTTCGTCACTGCGGGTACTAAGAAATTGAAAGCAGCGTTCGTTCAGAAAGTGCCCTGATTCAGGTGTTCCGCAGGGTTCCACAATCCTTGCGTGCGATACTGTGAAGCGGCATGTACAAGCGAGTTCTACTTAAGATTTCTGGTGAAGCCCTGGCTGCTGGCAAAGGCTTCGGTATCGATGCGGTTTTTGTGAGCCGTGTGGCTTCAGAAATTGTGGAGCTGGCAAGCAGTGGTTGCCAGGTGGGCGTGGTCGTGGGCGGCGGCAACTTTTTCCGCGGCGTTGCGGAACAGGCCATCCACATGGATCGCGTCGCTGCTGACCACATGGGCATGCTCTCCACTGTGATAAACGCCATCGCCATGCAGGATGCGATTGAAAAGCTTGGCATCCAGTGCCGCGTCATGAGCGCGATCGAGATGCACGAGGTCGCAGAGCCATACATCCGTCGGCGCGCCATCCGTCACTTCGAAAAAGGCCGTGTGGTCATCTTCGGTGCAGGCACCGGCAACCCCTACTTTTCAACGGACACCGCTGCTGCACTTCGAGCCATGGAAATTCGCGCCGACGTCTTGTTGAAAGCCACTTCGGTGGACGGTATCTATACGGCGGACCCGAAGAAAGATCCGGACGCTACCAAGTTTGAAACCATCACTTACATGGACATGATCCGCAGGAATCTGCGAGTGATGGATACGTCAGCTGTATCGCTGTGCAACGACAACCGAATGCCTATGATCATCTTTTCCATGCGCGAGCAGGGAAATATTGTGCGCGTTGCCGGCGGCGAAAAGCTTGGGACACTCGTCACTTCCTAGATGCCGGAGTTGATCGCACCCGCCGCAGTGCCTGAGCGAAAACCACCACTGCCCGGTCTGACCGGTGTGCGTACCTTTCTGGCACTGGGCATCATGTTCTTCCATTTCACACCGCCGCATGCGGCCCTGATACGGCCTGTGATCGAGGCAGGGTTTACTTACATCAGCTTCTTCCTGCTGATCTCAGGCTTTGTGCTGGCCTACAACTACGCACATCGTGCCCACACGCTGCGTCCCGGTCGCTTCTACGCGGCCCGGTTGTCACGGCTGTATCCCGTCTACATGCTGTCGCTGCTGGTGTCGCTGGCCATGCTGCACGCGGAATGGCTGGGGCGCCCGCACGGGGAGTTCTGGCGTGGATTACTGCTTACGCCGTTCCTGCTGCAGGGTTGGAGCCCTTCGCTCGCAACCTTCTGGAACACCGTTGCATGGACGCTGGCAACGGAAGCCATGCTCTACCTATCGTTTCCATACCTCATCCGTATGCGCTGGTGGCCAAGCGAAGCGAAGAAGCTGATGCTGCTATTCGCCGCATTCTGGGTTTGGGAACTGGTCCTGCCAGGGCTGTACTTACTGCTGAATCCAGATGGTCTGCACAACATCGACCGCTATTCGTCAGCCTACTGGCTGCGTGCGCTTAAGTACACGCCGCTGCCTTTCCTGCCGATCTTCCTTGCCGGCATCACCCTGGGCAGGCTCCACGCCGCGGTACAGGTTTCAGACCGCGTAAAAATGTGGCTTGCCGCCGGTGCCATCTCCACTGTTCTGCTCATCTTCTACTTCGCCGTTCCGCATCTGCCTTACGTGCTTCTGCACGGTGGTTTGATCACACCAGTTTTCGCGATGCTGGTGTTCGGGCTGACAGGGAACCACTGGATTACGCGCGCACTTGCATGGGGCCCTATCGGTGAATTTGGGCGTGCCAGCCTGTGCCTTTACCTGCTTCACTTCAACACCTGGATTGCGCTGCACGAATTCCATGTGCCGGAGCGTTTGCACGTGCAGTGGCTCGATCCCTGGTTCTCCTATGCGGTAATGCTGGCCTTCGCGTATGCAGCTTTCCGCCTGGTGGAGAAGCCGGCACAAAGCTTTCTGCTGACGCGGTACGTGTACAAATCGCCGCCTCCAGTGCAGGTCAGCGCTCCACTGGGCTAGCCCGCATCGAGACTGTAAGGTCAGCTTTCAGCAGGCGGAGTTCAAAGGCAATTCGTTTGCCTTCCTAAGCAGCTGCGCGGCGGACGTGCAGCGTTCTGCGGTTTTTCCGCGGGATCTGCGTCGACTGAAGGTCGCGCGTGTCATACTGTTCTCGCACCCTTACAACTGAAGTTGGAACCCGCGCTCCGGCGCGTGTTTTTACGCATCCGCGTTCGTGTTCTTGTCGTTACTGTCACAGCTGCAGCAGCCTGTTCTGCGCGGCGGAAGTATCAAGGAGCCAGATCTTCGATGTCGATGACCCGTCGTAACTTCCTCACACGTGTCGGCCAGGCGGGCGGCTATTCCGCCACTTTTGCCACCATGCAGGCACTTGGCATGTTCCCCATGAAGGCAATGGAAGCGCAGCCAATTGCAGCCGCTCCGGGTTCAGGCAAAGGCGTGAGCGTGGTGGTTGCCGGTGGTGGAATCTCTGGGCTGGTTACGGCATATGAGCTCAAGAAGCTCGGGTACACGGTGACGCTGCTGGAGGTTCGTACGCGGCCGGGTGGGCGGAACTTCAGCGCACGTAACGGAACGGTGGTTGAGTTTACCGACGGAACAAAGCAGACCTGTACCTGGGAAGAAGGCAATTACCAGAATCTTGGACCAGGCCGTCTGCCCTCAGTACACACCACCATGCTGAATTACTGCCGCGAACTGAACGTGCCGCTTGAGGTGGAGATCAACACCTCGCGTTCGAGCATCCTGCAGAACGACACCGCCAACAACGGCGCACCCGTTGTACAGCGCAAAGCGCTGAATGACACGCGTGGGCACGTAAGCGAACTGCTGGCCAAGGCCATCAAGGGCGGCGCGCTCGACCAGGACCTCACCAAGGAAGATCGCGAGCGCATGCTCTCGTTCCTGCGCACCTATGGTCCGCTTGGCTTCGATGCCAAGTACCACGGGTCCGATCGGGCCGGTTTTAAGCAGTACCCGGGAGCCGCCGACCAGGTTGCCATCAACCAGGACCCTATGGACATGCACACGCTGCTGGATGAGAACTTCTGGGCAGGCATCCTGTATGAGGAAGCATGGGACTGGCAGGCGACCATGATGCAGCCGGTGGGCGGTATGGATCGCATCCCTTATGCCTTTGCATCGCACCTGGACAAGACGAAAACCATTGTCTACGGCGCGGAAATCTCCGCGTTCAAACGGACCGGCGCGAACAAGGGCGTCGAAGTGACCTACAAACACCGTGGTGCAGAGAAGACCATCAAGGCGGATTACATGGTCAACTGCATGCCGTTGACCCAGATCAAAAAGATGAAGTGCGACCTGTCCGCACCGTACATGGCGTCGATCAACGGCGCAGCGTATGCCAGCAGCTACAAGCTGGCCTGGGAATCGCGACGTTTCTGGGAACAGGACTACCAAATTTATGGCGGGCTTTCGTTCCGCGCGCCCGGACCCACGACGGTCATCTGGTACCCATCCGCCAAGCTGCTCTCGCCCAAGGGCATCCTCGTTACCGGCTATGAGGATGAGCTGAACTGGGGCTGGGAAAAGCTCAGCATGGAAGAGAAGTTCGCCACAGCGCGCAAGCAGCTGGATAAGATCCACCCCGGCAACAGCAAGGAACTGACGAAGCCGCTCATCTGCATGTGGCGCCACATTCCTTACAACGAAGGTTCGTGGATCCGCAGCTATGGTGGTGGCAACGCTGGCTACGAAACGCTGCTGCAGCCGGACGGCCCCATCTACTTTGCGGGCGACCACACCAGCCATATTGTGGGCTGGCAGGAAGGTGCTGCGCTATCAGGCAAGCGCGTCGTGCAGATGATCAGCGACCAGGTAAAAACCGCTTCTGCCTAGGCTGCTTGCAACGCATAGGATCACGTACGAATAGGGAGACCCATGAAGTTTAAGCAGGCAATTCTGGCAGTGGCATGCACCGGTGCAATCTTGGCGGGCGGCGTCGCGCACGCGCAGGTCGCGGTCAAGCACATACAAACGGAGAAGTCGCCCATCGCAACTGCTGTCTGGGCAGGCGACACGCTCTATGTCAGCGGCCAGCTCGCCAGTCCCGTGACACCCGCCGATGCTGCCAAGGGCACACCCGCGGATTACGGCGACACCAAGACGCAGACCGCCAGCATTCTGAACAAGGTGCAGGCCATTTTGAAGGAGCAGGGCCTCGACATGAAGGACGTGGTGAAGTGCACCGTCTTTATGGCAGCCGATCCGAAACTTGGCAAGATTGACTTTCCAGGCTTGCAGGCGAGCTTTACCCAGTTTTTTGGCACGGCTGCGCAGCCAAATAAGCCGGCACGTTCGGCCTTTCAGGTTGCCGGCCTGGTCGCTCCTGGGTACCTGCTGGAGATAGAAGTGATCGCGGTCAGGGGCAAGTAAGCCCGCCGTTCGGTCGCGAAAGGGTGCGGATTGCAGCCGCACCCTTTCTGCTTTTTGCGCTCAGGTCCGAACCGGGACAGACCAGAGCTGCATCGAATATGAGACCAGCTTGATCGGCCTTCGCTCGGCGCTTACACTTAGATACAGCTTCAAGGAGACTTCACCATGGCCACTGCCGTTACCACTCCCGAGATTGTCACCGCCCCTGAGGTTGTGACTGCCGCACCGACTCAGCCGGTAAACCTGACCCCGTCGGCACAGGTAAAGGTCAAGGAGATCATGGCGACGCAGGATCCCCTGCCGGCTGGCCTGCGCATTGGCGTAGTAGGCGGCGGTTGCTCCGGCTTCCAGTACTCCATGTCCTTCGAAAACCAGCAGGGCATGATGGACAAGGTTGTCCGCTTCGACGACCTGAAGGTATTTGTGGACGCCACCAGCGCCATGTACCTGAACGGCTGCGTGGTCGATTACGTTGAGACCTTGGAAGCGGCGGGCTTCAAGTTTGAGAATCCCCAGGTCAAAAGCACCTGCGGTTGCGGATCTTCGTTCTCGGTCTAAGTTTGTCTCAAAAAGATACAAAGGCCCGCTCAAGCGGGCCTTTTGGATTTTGCGGGACAGCGACTTAGTCGGCTAGGTCGGCAGCAATCTCGTCCAGATCTACTCGGATGGCCGTACCTTCCACCGTCAGTACGCGGGCATCCGTCCAGCGGCTCTCTGTCCTGGAGACAACAAGTACCTCGGAACGCTTCGGTTCTAATACCCACACCGCCTTGACGCCCATGGCGATGTAATCCTCTACCCGACACATGATGCGCTTGACCGTATCGTCTGGCGACAGGACCTCGATGCAAAGCAGGGGAGCATCGCGGATAATCAGCTCCGGCTTCTTTTCTCGGCTCACAACCATGACGTCTGGAATGCGAAAGTTGTCCGGTTTGACCTGCAGACGGCACTCCGCGACGGCATAGATGCCCCACTCGCGCGCGTGCGTACGGAGATACGCAACAAGGGCACTCTGCAGGTCCCCATGTTCCCAATTCCCCGTGTTTCGAATCTCCAGGTGACCATCTACATAGTCCCGGTCAGGATGGTAGGTCGTCCGCAGGTATTTCTCGACCGGTATGTAGCGTTCACTCGCGCGAAGTGGGTAGCCTCTGGGAGAAAGGGATGGATAGCCCTTCGGCGGTGGCGAATTAAACCCGATTGCAGTCGTTGGGGGCGTGGTTGCCATGCTGACAGTATGCTCCTGAAACGGGCAGGTTGCGATCCATAACCGTGGCTGTCAACACGATCTGTGACCCACCCCGTCTAAAATCATGCTGACTGCAGAATGAATGAATTCACCGTAAAGCTCGCAGACGAACGTGGCCGCATCCAGGAGCAGACGCACCCTGCCGCGACGGCCGAGGAACTGCGCGCGCGCTTCACCCAGGCGGGATACCTTGTCTACTCGGTGAAGCCCCGTAGAGCAGCTGGTGCCAGCAGCGGCAGGAAAAAGGTCAAGCTGCAGAACTTCCTCGTGTTCAACCAGCAGTTTGTGACGCTAATCAAGGCGGGCTTGCCCATCCCGGGATCGCTCGAACTGCTGGCGCGCCGGCAGAAAGACCTGAACTTCAAGGCGCAGCTTGAAGATGTGGCTGCCCGCGTGAAGACGGGTGAATCGCTCTCAGGCGCGTTCGACGCGCAGGGCGGATTTCCGCTCATCTTTACCACCACGTTGCTGGCGGGCGAGCGCTCCGGCAACCTGGAAGAGGTGCTGCAGCGCTACACGGAGTTCCAGCGCGTATCGCTGACTGTGACCAAGAAGCTGAAGGCAGCGCTGGTCTACCCCACCCTGCTGATCACGCTGGTTTCTGGCCTGTTTGTGTTCCTGATCACGTTTGTCGTGCCGCGTTTCGCCCTGCTGTACGACCAGTTGAATGCTCCGCTGCCCGCCATCACGCAGGTGTTGCTCAAGGTGGGTAATGGCGCACAGAACTATGGCTTGTACGTCCTGCCGGTGCTGGGCATCGGCGGCTATCTTGCGTACCGCTGGTCGAAAACGGACGCGGGCGCGGCTACGGTGGACAAGCTGCGGCTTGGCATACCGCTGCTGGGCGTCATCTGGCTGAAGTACCAGGTCGCGCTGTTTGCGCGGACACTATCCACGCTGTTGACCGGCGGCCTGCCGCTGGTCCCTTCACTCGAGACGGCGGCGCGCTCCATTTCGTCTCGCCAGGTATCCAACGCGGTCTTCTCGTCCGTGACGCAGGTGCGCGAAGGCCAGCGGCTCAGCAACTCGCTGGAAGGCACGCGCGTTTTCCCAGAGCTCGCCATCGAGATGATCGAAGTGGGCGAGTCGACCGGCGCGCTGCCCACCATGCTCAACTCCGTCGCCAGCTTCTTCGAGGAAGACGTGGAGACTTCGCTTGCGGGCGTTCTCAGCCTCATCGAGCCGACCATCCTCATAGTCATGGGCGTGGCCGTGGCTGTCATCCTCATCTCGCTGTACCTGCCCATCCTGTCACTCGGCGCGAACACGAACGGCACTCCGGGCGCCAACTAAGTTAGGAGCATCAACGTGGCCTCTCCCCTCGCCATCCCCATTGCGAACCCTGAACTGAACGAGACCGAGCGCGCGCAGTTGATGGCGCGTCGCTACCACTCCGAGTTCATCGATCTGCGCGACTACAAAATCCAGCATGACCTGGTGAAGTCCGTGCCGGTCGAGCTGATGTTCCGCTACAACTTCATCCCGCTCGAGCAATTGCCGGACCGGCTGGTGATTGCTGTCAGCGATCCATCGCGCCTGATGGTGCTCGACGAAATATCAGGTCTGTTGGGGCAACGGCTGCTGCCACGCGTCGCCACGCTGACGCAGATTACCGACCTGCTGAAGAAGACTGAGCAGTCGCAGCGCGTGCTGGAAGAGGCAACCGAGGGTCTGACCTTCGATGTGCTGTCTGCCGACGACAACCCGGACGAAAACATCTCCATCGAGCGACTGACCAGCGAAGACGACATCTCGCCGATCATCCGCCTGGTCGATACGACTATTTTCAGTGCGCTCGAACGCCGCGCGTCGGACATCCACCTCGAGACCTACGACGATTCGCTGCTGGTCAAGTACCGCATCGACGGCGTGCTGCAGCAGGCCATGGCACCCATCGCGCGCGAGCACCACCAGACCATCCTGTCGCGTATCAAAGTTATGTCCGAACTCGACATTGCCGAGCGCCGGGTGCCGCAGGACGGGCGTTTCCGCGTGCGCTACAAGGGCCGGCTGATCGACTTCCGCGTCTCCATCATGCCAACGGTTCACGGCGAAAACTGCGTGCTGCGCGTGCTCGATAAAGAGTCGATGAGCGAGAAGTTCAAGAAGCTTTCGCTCGACGTGGTCGGCTTCGGCGCAGCGGATCTCGCCCGCTTTCGCAAGTACATCAAGGAGCCGTACGGCATGGTGCTGGTCACCGGCCCCACCGGCTCCGGCAAGACCACCACGCTGTACGCCGCGCTGAACGAGATCAAGAGCGAAGAAGACAAGATCATCACCATTGAGGATCCGGTCGAGTACCAGATTCGCGGCATCACGCAGATCCCGGTCAACGAAAAGAAGGGGCTGACCTTTGCGCGCGGGCTGCGTTCGATCCTGCGGCATGATCCGGATAAGATTCTGGTCGGCGAAATCCGCGACGCGGAGACCGCGCAAATCGCCATTAACTCCGCCCTGACGGGCCACCTTGTCTTCACGACGGTTCACGCCAACAATGTGGTGGACGTGCTTGGCCGATTCCTGAACATGGGCGTGGAGCCATACAACTTCGTCTCCGCCCTGAACTGCATCCTTGCGCAGCGGCTAGTGCGGCAGATCTGCGACTTCTGCTCGACCCACCGCACCTACTCTGACGACGAATTGGTGAAGAACGGCCTCAACCCCGACGATTGGCAGGGCTTCCGCTTCCGCGAGGGCGCTGGGTGCATTGAGTGTGGCGGCACTGGTTTCCGCGGACGTTCCGCCATTCACGAGCTGCTGGAACTGGATGATGACATTCGTGAACTGCTGCTGAACAAAGCACCCGGCTCTGAGATTCGGCGCAAGGCCAAGGACAAGGGCATGCTGTTCCTTCGCGACAGCGCCCTGGAGCGAGTGCGTGCAGGCATTACCACGCTGCACGAAATCAACAAGGTCACCTTTATTGAGAGTGGACGGTAGCTTGCCCGAGTACCCACTGCAGACCGAGTTCGTCGAGGCGAACGGCCTCCGCATGGAAGTGCTGACCTGCGGCCAAGGCGACCGGCTCGCGTTGTGCCTGCATGGCTTCCCAGAGCTTGCGACGAGCTGGCGCGAGCAGATGCCCGTTCTTGCCGAACTCGGGTATAGGGTATGGGCACCCAACCAGCGCGGATACGGACAGACCACACGTCCGTCTGCCGTTGCGGACTACAGTATCGAGACGCTGATGCAGGATGTCGCGGCCCTGATCGACGCCTCTGGCGCGACCGATGTCACGCTGATCGCGCACGACTGGGGAGCTCTGGTGGCGTGGAACTTTGCGGCGCGCAGGCTGCGTCCGCTGCAGCGTATGGTGATCGCGAATGTGCCGCATCCCGCCTGCTTTGCACGGGCGCTGCGCAGGCCGGGGCAGATGTTGCGATCTTGGTACGTCGGCTTCTTTCAGCTGCCAGGTGTGCCTGAATGGGCGCTGAGCCGCAACGGCGGTGCAGCCGTGCGGAAGATGATGCTGCGCACGTCTACCTCGCCCGACGCATTTCCGCATGACCTGCTGGATGCCTGCGCTGCACACGCTGCGCAGCCGGGCGCAGCACGTGCAATGGTGAACTGGTACCGTGCCTTTCTGCGCGGTGGCGGCCTGCGGCGTCAGCTGCGACAGGGTTTTCCGCCAATCGATATCCCGGTGCTGCAGATCTGGGGCATGCGCGACACCTACCTGGCGTACTACACCACCGATGGCACCGAGCGGTATGCGCCACTGCTGCAACGCCGCGAGTTGCCGGGCGTCTCGCACTGGGTGCAGCAAGATGCGACAAGGGAGTGCAACCGGTTGTTGCGAGAGTTTCTGGACCGGAATGGAGCGGCCAGGATCACCGGCGAGCTACCGATTGGTCAACATGACACGTCAAGCATGTAGTCTGAGGTTGCTCGTCTAAATGGCTTCGCTCTTCCCCAAATCGACCCTGCAGGTGCGTCCGCGCATCGCCGTGGAGGTGCGTCCGGAAGGTGTGTATGCCGCATCTGCCAGCGACAGCGTCGGTTTGCTGGCGCAGGTCAGCAGCATGGCATTGCCGGCGGGTGCGCTCGTGCCTTCATTGCGCGTGGGCAACATTGTTGACCGTATCGCGATCATCGCGGCACTCCGGAAGACGCTGGGCGCGGTCCAGGTGGGCAAAGGCCGTGACCTTACGCTGATTATCCCGGACACGTCAGTGCGTGTATTGCTCCTGGATTTCGATGAACTGCCCTCGAAGTCTGAGGATGTCCTGCCGGTTCTGCGCTTCCGCCTGACCAAGCTGCTGCCGTTTCCGCCAGAACTGGCCCAGGTCAGCTACCAGGTTATGAGCCGCCACGCACGCGTTCTGCAGGTGCTGGTGGTTGCCATACCGAACGAAGTGCTGGCAGAGTATGAATCCGCCGTGCGCGAGGCTGGCTTTGAACCGGGAGCCGTTTTGCCAAGCACGCTGGCCGTTGCCGCTGCGCTCGACGAGGCAGGCCAGGCCGCCGCCCTGCTGGTGAACGGCAGCGAGTTTGCCGTGACCACGGCCATTCTGAGACGCGGCGAACTGCTTCTGCACCGCACGCTGGAGCTGAAAGTCGATCCCATGAGTCAGGCCGCTGCGGTCGTTTCCCTGGACCCGGCGAATGTGGCGATTGCGGCGCAAGCGGGAACTGACAGCGAAGTGGCCATCGCCGAGATGGTGCAGGCCGGCGTGCTTACCGACGCGGAAGACGCAGAGCGTGCTGAGCTGGAACTGCTGCAGGCCATCTCAGTGGCTGCGGCTTACTATGAGGATTCGCTGGCCGTCGCGCCGGAAGAGGTCTGGACGGCTGGCACCTTGTCGTCGGCAGCGCTCCAGCCCACGCTGGACAGTTCCGGCCTGATCGCCCGCGACGTGTTGCAGTCGACAGACCTGCTTGCTGGCACAACTCTGCCGCGCGGTTTGCTGGCCGGCTTACGGGGAGCGTTGCGGGGCTAACGTGCGCGTCCAGATCAATCTCGCAACACGGCCTTACGTCGAACTCGACCGGCTGCTTCGCCAGCTTCGCATTGCGATTGGCGGGCTGGTTCTGCTTGCCGTTGCACTCGGCGTCTGGCTCCATGCCATGACCGCAAGGGCTGCTGACCAGCAAAGGCAGCTTGCCCGGTTAAACGCGCAGGCCGATCAACTTGGCCGCGAACGCGCCGCCAACGAGGCTCGCCTGCGGCAGCCCGTGAATGCAGCTACCCTTAGCCGCAATGCCTTTCTCAACACGCTGTTCGCGCGGAAAAGCTTCTCCTGGACCGCCGTCCTGATGGACCTGGAAGACGTTCTGCCGGGTGGCGTGCAGGTCCAGTCCATCGAGCCGATCGTCAGCCCAACGGGCGAAGTCAGCATTCGCCTGCGGGTGCTGGGCGACCGCGAGCGAACCGTGCAGTTGGTCCGCAATTTGGAAGGCTCTCGCCGCTTCCTATCGCCGCGGCTGCAGGGTGAGGCGCAGCAAACTGCGAACGCCAGCACCGGACGCCAGGCCTTGGGCGCAAACGGTCTGCCGCAGCCGGGCGGAATGGTCACAACAGCGAATGGGTTGCCGCCGGTTTCCGGAGTCGAGTTCGAGATTGTGTCAGGCTATAACCCGCTCCAGGCACGCCTGCACGACCGGCCTGCCAGGGCCAGCGCCGTGACGGCGAACGAGGTGCAGCCATGAGGCTACCTTCGGGCGTCACCCTCTCCAGCGAACGTCGCGAGCGGCTGCAAAAAGCGGCTTCCTTGCTGAACCTGCACATTGCCGGAGCGATCTTTCTGCTGCTCGTCTGCCTGTACCTTGGCGTGCGGCTGTTCCTGATCAGCAGCAGCACGGGAACCCAGGGTGATGCTGCCATCGCAGCGGCGCAGTCGCGCGTGGCCGCAGCAGAAGCTTCCGCCCGGCAGCTTCGCGGTCTGGATGCAAAGCTACAGGCGTCGGATACAGACGCGGCTCGCTTCTACGCGGACCGCCTGCCGTTTGCGTACTCCGACGTCGCAGCTCAACTTGGCATCCTGTCAAAGGCGACCGGGGTTCGTCTCAGCCGCGCCTCCTACGTGCAGGCCATTCCGGTGGATGGCGCCACAGAACTGCGCATTGATGCCTCTGTGACCGGCGAATACCGTGCTTTGGCACACTTTGTGAACGGCCTCGAGCGCGACAAAAGCTTCTTCCTGATCGAAAATATGGCCCTCAGTGGAGCGCAAAGCGGGCTGGTAAACCTCCAGATGCGCATCGGAACGTACATTCGAGAGCCCATTTCGAACATTGCCGCTGGCCAGCCCGGCGCGGGAGCCAACCGATGAAGATGGGCACGGAGGACCGCAAGAAGCTGATCGCGGCCGGCTCGTTCGGCGTGCTGGCGCTAGGGTATCTCGTCTACACCCTGGTCGGCTCGGGGGCCAGTTCCGATGCTCCCGCCCCTGCACCGGTTACGGTGGTTACCACCAGCCGTCCTGCGGCAAGCTCCACGAACCAATCCACCGCTACCCGCTCCAATGCTTCGAAGCTGGACCCCACTCTGCACCCTGAAGGCATGTTGCTGACGGAGTCGCTCGTCTACTCCGGCAGCGGGCGCAACATCTTTCTGCCTGCGGGCGCGGTAGATGCAAGCGCGGTCGCAGTGAAAATTCCTGTTCCGCTTGCCAGCGCGCGTTTCGTCCCGGCGACGACTGCGCCTACGGGACCTGCGCCACTGCCGCCTATAGACCTCCGCTTTTTCGGTACGTCGACCAGCCGCGACGGCAAGCGGCAGGCGTTCCTGCTGCGGGGCGAGGACGTCTTTATCGCTGCGCCGGGCGACATCGTCAACCGTCGCTACCGCGTGGGTGCCATTACGCTGACCGGCGTGGAAGTGACTGACCTTTCGAACGGCAACAGTCAGCACCTTTCCATGAGCCCCCAATGACCACCCCGGTACCGGCGCGGCGCGGTGAGGAGGGCTACCTGCTGCTGGGCCTCGTGGTGGTCTGCTTCATCCTGGTGCTTGTACTGGGGATCGCCGCGCCGCGGGTCTCGAAGCAGCTCGAACGCGACCGTGAAGTGGAGTCAGAGCATCGCGCCCAGCAATATGTGCGAGCCATCCAGCTCTACTACCGTAAAAACCAACGATTTCCCACCTCCATCGACCAGCTGCTGGGGTCGGGCACCACTGGCATCTCCAGCGCAACCAACGTCAAGTACCTGCGGCAGCAGTACAAAGACCCGCTCACGAACGATGACTTCCGCCTGATCCACGTGGGTGAGGCAAAGACGGAGGTGAAGGGCTTCTTCGGCGAACCCCTGCAGGGACTTCCGGTCGGGAATCTTGGGTCCGTCTCAGGCATGCAGTCCAACCCTGGCGGCAGTGGAGCCTCAGCCATCGGCGGCAGCACGCCTGGGA
>JBPBPZ010000109.1:0-28481 GCA_050954525.1 Janthinobacterium lividum | reverse complement strand
AAATAAGAAAGCTGCTGCGTATCAACGGCAGATTGGCCGATGACCCCAATCTTGACGCCCGTACCGTCAAAGCCGCTATGGATTAGCGTATTGATTCCGTAGATCTGTCGGAAGTCCCAGGGAACTAGATAGTGCACCGTGCCGCTCGTATTTGCAGTGGTGTACTGCGGTGAGGCCCAGCCTTTGCTGCCTGTCAAAGGGGGACCGGCGGCGAGTTGCTGTGCACTCATGCGCACATTCTGAGGGGTCAAGCGATAGTTGCTCAGACCGCTTATTCCCTGGATCACGGCAGCGAATCCTTTCGGTAATTGCACCGGGACGCTGTTTTCGTGAAAGCTTTTCCCGCCCTCTCGATACTGTCCAAACGCCGTGCCAAATGCTGCGGCAACATCGGTCGCAGCGCCAGAGAAGCGGATGCTGTTTCGACTTGCGGCCACTTCATCGACACGCAGACCAGCCTGGTCCAACCAACTGCGCAGAACGGCCAAGTCTTCTTCTGCTAAACCAAAACGCTCGCCGAACTGCTGCGGTGTTAGCCAGTGGTGATAATCCGGCTTGGACGGGTTTTGCTGATCCGCAAGGAGCTGCGTCAGTGCTGCATCCTGAGCGTCCGTGGGCCTCAGAATGAGAGAAAGCCCATTCAACTTGGTATCGCCTGGCAAGGCCCCCAAGCGCTCCGCCGTGGCTACTCGTGTGGAGACGGAGCCTGCCAAGACCTCGCGTGCAGTATCGTTCTGGGATTGCTGGCCAAGCCGCCGAGCTACTTGGCCGGACAGACCAAGAGACACAAAGGAGGACACGGTAAAGGCAGCGCAAGTAAGGCGGAAGGACCGGGTCATGGTCAAGGACAGCTCTCAAAAAGGAATGTGCGACCCAGACTACAGGTTTCATAAGTCGTTGGAAATGGTTAGAAGGTGTCGCACTCATCACAGGAGCGGCATGCATAGGACGTTCTGCCGCGCCTGGCTCATCTTCGACAGCTGCACCTTGTGATGTCACGTGCAGGGTGCTCACGAACTTCAGTGTTTCTCCGTCCACTGTATGGACACAGCCAGCGTTTCAACGTAGGTTTGGCCCTCCACGAAATGGAGAGGCACATGATCGGTCGATGCACCTGCAGCCACTTCCGGAGCAAAGTGGTACGTCACTTGGCGGGATTGCACCAGTAGAGAAGCGGCCATTGTGCGGAAGGGATTTCTGCTCCCAATGAGCCTGCCATATTCGAAGCTGACGCTGGAACCATGTCCCTCACGAGCGGGATTAGATGGAGTTCAACGAAGTAGTTGATCCCTGACTTGACGCCAGAACTGATGCCGGAAGTCGATTGAAAAGCTCGAATCCTGTAGCAAGACTGGTCGTTGCAGTGAAGGCGTTCGGAATCGAGGAGTCACGAACGGACTTTTCCGCAGAGATCGCGGCTTCAATTGAAAAGTGCGGTTCAAGAATCTGGAAACTGGTTGATTCGGTACCGGATACACTTAGCGTCGAGATGATTGAAGCAGGGAACCTGGATGCTGTGCCAGAGGAGAAACGCGAAACACTCTCTGAGTCGATCGCGGGACTTGCGTTTGTGCTTGTCATAGGTCTCTTCGTCATGACCTTCCTGTTCCAGAACTTCGCAATTCCAAGCGGCTCTATGGAGAAGACCCTGCTCGTTGGGGATCACGTACTCGTCGACCGGGTCACGCTTGCACCCAGAACGACCTGGTTCCCGTTAGTGCACCAGCGTCAGGTTCAGCGTGGAGATGTCATCGTATTTCTCAAACCAGCAGGCAGGGATCCCAAACCGGACATGATTCTGGTCAAACGGGCCATTGGCCTGCCTGGTGACCGGATACACCTTGAGCATGGAATCCTGTTCCGCAATGGCCACAGGATCGACGAACCACAAATTTCACTCCCGAGCGAACAGAACCCCTACGAAACATCTCGGGATGACTTCCCGAGGGACCTTGAAGGCATTGCCTCTGCAGCGGCAAACAGCAATGCAGCGATCTGGTCTGTCGAGATTCGCGATCACGTGAAAGACGGCGAGCTGGTGGTGCCTAGCGGGATGGTCTTCGCCATGGGTGACAACCGTGTGGGTAGTCTCGATTCTCGCTTCTGGGGATTTGTACCGGAGCAAAACCTGATCGGTCGCCCTCTCTTTGTCTACTGGTCATTCGTCACCCCAGAGGAACAGGAGATGGAGAGCATTGGCCAGAGCCGTTGGCTTCTCTATGAAGTGACTCATTTCCTCTCTGACACAAGATGGAAGCGGACCCTTCATCTGATTTCGTAAGACCGTGCGTGTTCCTTCTCCGCTGCTACTGCTGGGAAAGTTAGGGTCGGAAGAGTTCCCGCCAGGTGCTGTCTAGTTGCAGCCAGCGAGCGTTTTCAAACCAGCTTGTCTGCCATTCCGGCTGGTGCAACAGACCGCGACCGCGGTCGCACATCTCCTCAGTAGCGCTCGAGTCCAGAAGGACCCACGATGGCGGCCCCATACGTGCAGATCCCCGTAGAGACCGCATACAAGTAGGGCAGCGCTGCAGCTGATCTGTAAACACCCAACTCACAGCAACGACGTTGAAGATGAGGCCACAGGCCATCAGCAGCCAATCCGCCTGTGCGCCCAAAAGATGCTGAAAAGGCTGGGTTACATGGACAGCTAACAGATAGCAGGAGAGGACCGAAAAGACCAGCTTTGCAGCTAGAAACGCCATCTTGCCCATCGTTGCACCATGGTGGCAGCATCTCCCGAGTAAGCCTCATAGGCGCCGTAACGAGAGGTCACGACGCTCGATGGTAAGGAGAACAGTGCAAGAACCACAAAGCAAGTAAACGCGCCGTAGCCCCATTTCGAAAACACAAGATGTCTGAGTTGCGACTGCGTCATGGTGATGGCGAGAAGGAGGGTAAAGCAGCAGCCCAATAGGCTTACACAAAGGCTGGGTGCCTGCCAGTCGATTCCTTTATAGCGATCAGCCAAATAAAGGCACTGCATCGTGGCGGCATCATGAACAATGCCCCGCGCGAGATCGGTTGCCGCAGCCGGATCCTGGATGTAGACATAGCTCAGCTCCGCAACCCACTCCGCTAGCCAGGCTTCACGCCGAACTGCTGGAACGATCAACGAGGCGCGCCTGAGAGTGCGGTGAAGCCGGTCCAATCTCTCATGCGGCTTCATGCTTTGACTGCCTTGGGACGTGCGAACTGTGCGATGAGGGGGTACTTCTTCTCTGCTTCCGCCAGGGTCTGCCGCCCAGCACCTGTGACCTTGTAATACCTTCGCGGTGGACGCTCATCGCGCAAAGCTTTCTGCTCGTCTTCCCAATGTCCCTCGATCAGGCCGTCGCTCTCCATGCGACGCAGGGCAGGGTACACGGTGCCGCTGGGGAGTCCCGTGATGTCCATGATGTCGAATCCATAGCTGTAGCCCTCCTTCAGCGTCTTGAGCATGAGGGCAGCGGTATGGGAGAGTCGGACAGTTTCCGGCACGGAGGTGACCTCTCGGGAAGACCTATGTAGATTTCTACTTGACGAGTCGCATCTGTCAAGCGTAAGAAGATTGCTACATAGGGGTTGGCCATGCTGGAACTCAAACACGTGACGAAACGGTATCGCGGGATCCCCGCTGTGGATGATGTCAGCTTCCAGTTGGAGCCAGGCAAAGTGCTTGGATACCTGGGGCCAAACGGTGCGGGGAAGTCAACGACCGTGAAGATGATCACCGGCATGTTGGAGCCAACTCATGGGCAGATCCTGTTCCGTGGTCGGAGCATCTTTGAAGACCTGCAGGCCTATCGCTCACGACTGGGCTACGTGCCGGAGGAAGCACAGGTCTACACGCACCTGAGTGGGCTCGAATATCTGCAACTCGTCGGTCGATTGCGCACCATGCCTGAGAAGATGATCGACCGTAGATCCCGAGCGCTCCTTGGACTCTTTGGGTTGAAGGCTGCGATTGAGGCACCCATCAGCGATTACAGCAAGGGTATGAAGCAGCGCGTTCTGTTAAGCGCAGCTCTCCTGCACGATCCGGAACTCATCGTCTTCGACGAACCGCTGAGTGGCCTGGATGCTATCACGGCACGCCTGTTCAAGGACCTGCTGATCGTTCTTCGACGCGAAGGTAAGGCGGTTCTCTACATCTCGCACGTACTTGAAGTGGTGGAGCAGGTCTGTGACCGAGTGGTCATCCTGGCTAAAGGCAAAGTCATCGCAGATGGTTCGCCGCGGGACTTGACACTGATGACGTCTCAGCCAACACTCGAGCGCGTGTTTGCCCAAGTGGTGCAAGAAACCGACACCGCAAAGACAGCCGAAGAGTTGGTGAGCGTGATGCAGGATGTCTAAGCCATACATGATCCGCAGCTTTTTCCGCCTCTCTGGTTCTTGTCTGTCTACGAAGCCTGCCTTGGAGGCCCTACCAACACACCTCTGGTCCACTCTCTCGCGTCGCGTGCATGGCTGTGTCTCCCTGTATTGCTTTGCCTCGTTCTCATGGCGTACCCGGCGGCTTGGAAAAAACGTCACCGCATGGCCCTCGAAGGCGCACGCAGTGTCCGCTTGCATGACGGTCGCTTTTGGAGTGTGTTCATCCATCCCACGGTGTTGCAGGCACCCGATTCACGAGCAGTCTTTCACTTTGTGCGACAGACACTGACAAGGTTGAGTCAGTACCACGTCAGGCTGGCGGCCTATGCTGGTGCGGGCCTTGCACTGAGTCTTGCTCTTGCCGTGAATGTGGATTGGCTTAACGGAGTGCCGCGTCTCGCTCTTATTCCGGTTGGGACGCGGGCCGTGATGCCGTTGCTTCTCTTTTGGACCGTTGCGGGTATGCGGACAGCATTTTACTGCCTGCGGATCTCGGCGCCAGATGGATCTTCCGTCTGGCAGGATTGCGCACCCAACGTGTTGTTTCTACCGGAAAGCTCTTTGTTTTCTGCGCCTGCTGTGCTGTGATCGCTCTCGTCATGTTGGCATTGGCGAGAGGCGGCTGGCGCGGTAGCAGCCTCTCGCTGCAAGCAATCTATGGAACATGCTGCGCGGTGTTGCTGGTTGATGTCTTCTTCTTTTTCGAAGCCCACATCCCATTCACACGACCGCCGCTCCAAGGCCGCAGCAGTTTGCCCATGACGCTCGCAATCTACATCTTTGGAGTTCCTGCACTTGTCCTGCTCATGGTCACGCTCGAACATTGGGCTGCAGATACCCTGTGGCGTACAGCGGCGGCCGGGATCGCTGCAATCGCATTGCATATCTTCATGCACTGGCTTCGTGGTCTACCCTCCCATCCTGTTTCGGAGGACGCGTTTCTGGATGAAACGTCCGACGAGGTTCAGACGTTGGGCCTGAGCACGTAAGATCAGCACTCAAAACAGATTGTTTTCATTTCTTTTCCAAACCTGAATGCTGCTTGCTCGTCCAAATGCAACAGCCCTTTATCTGGAGCCATCGTGAAGGTTCGTACTTGTCAGAGTTCTTGTTTGCCTGGTAGACAGCTACTTTGGATGTGCCTTGCTGGTGCGAACGTGACTTCCCCTGTGATGGCTCAGCTCAACGCTCCACTTTCCTCTTCAGCTGGAAACCTCCAAACCGCGCAAGGCGCAATAGGAGCCAACAAGCTGAGCGGTAGTGTCGTCGATCCATCCGGCGCTTTGGTGCCGGGAGCTGCTGTCCACCTTGTCGCAACGGGACAAAGTGCTTCGAGCAGCCATCCTGCCGACTCCGTGACAGATGCTGGCGGCCACTTTACCATTCCACTCGACCCGGGCACTTACACCATTACGATCGTTGCGGACGGCTTCGACCCGCTCATTCAAACAGTTCAGGCGAGTAATCGCCCACTTACAGTGCAATTTCGCCTGCTCATTGCTACAACGAGCACCCAACTCGAAGTGCGATCGAATGAGGATGCAAGTACAGCTGCCTCCGATAACCGTAGCGCTCTGGTGTTTAAAGGAGAGCAGCTTGATACTTTGTCCTCGAACGATTCGACCCTGCAGCAACAAGTGCAGGCGATGTCTGGAGGCAGCGGGTCGCTTTACGTTGACGGCTTTAGTGGCGGCCGCTTTCCACCGAAAGATACCATTCGCGAGATTCGAATCAACCAAAACCCATTTTCTACCCAGTACGAAGACCTGGGTTACGGTCGTATCGAAATTCTGACGAAGCCGGGCAGTAACAAACTCCATGGGAACGCCTTCTCCTCTGGTTCCACAAAAGCCTTCAACTCGCTCAACCCATATACCGGGGCAGAGCCGCCCTACTTCCTGCTTTCCACCCGTGGGGATCTGAATGGCGCTATCGGAAAAGCGACTTCATTCTTTGTCTCTGGTGAGCGAAACGATCAACACAACAATGCCGTGGTCAACGCTTTCAATCCTGATGGAACTCCACTGTCGGTAGCTGTTCCCGCACCTGTAACGGACTACACACTGTCTGGTCGTATGGACCGGCAGCTCGGCCGCAACAACACCCTGATTGGGCGTTATGAATACAACAAGTCGATCATTAGCAACAGCGGTGTCGGGCTGCTTGTGCTGCCGTCAGAAGGCACCACAAACTCCACCACCACGCAAACTCTGCAGCTCGGCAACACACAGGTGATCGGTCCAAATCTACTGTCCGAGACAAGGTTCCAGTACGTTCGATCAAGTCTCGAGCAGACGCCCAACTCGACAGCACCTACCCTCATCGTCCAGGGCTCGTTCAGTGGCGGTGGATCGCCATCACAGAGTCTGGTCGACAAGCAGGATCGATTTGAGTTTCAGGAGTACCTGTCGTTGGCGCGCGGCAGCCATTTCCTTCGGTTCGGCGCGCGCTATCGCCTTCTTCGCGAAAGCAATGTGTCGACTGCTAACTACAACGGGCAGTACACCTTTGCATCACTGACCGCATACCAGGCCGGAACGCCAAGCCTCTTCAGCCTTACAGCGGGCCAGTCGCAGGCGTCACTCCTCAACGGTGATCTAGCCGCTTATCTGGATGACGAGTGGAAGCTGCGAAAGAATCTCACAGCGAACCTGGGTTTTCGGCTGGAAAGCCAAACCTCCATTCCAGATGGAGTGAACCCGGCTCCCAGGGCCGGTATCTCGTGGGCTGTCGGTCAGACGGAGAAACATCAACCATTTGTCACCCTCAGGGCCAATGCAGGGATTTTCTACCAGAGGTTTGCGGCCACAAATCTGATCACGGCCACGCGGCAGAATGGCATCAGTCAGCAGTCCTATTTCATCAATAATCCGGCCTTCTATCCAACGATTCCAAACCCGGCGCAGTTAACCAGCACGCCCGCTACTCCCTACTCCGTCAGCCCACACTTGCGGGTTGCTGCAGAGAACATTGCCAGCCTTTCAGTGGAACGCTCGCTGGGTAAGCTGGGGTCCGTAACGGCCACGTATTACGCGGTGCGCGGCACACATCAATACAATTCCAACAACGTGAATGCTCCTGTTACAGATGGATCACGGCCTCTTGGGAGAGCTGGCGATGTTTACGAATTCGCTTCCGACGGTGTTGAGAAGGCGCAGAGCTTCGCCCTGAACACGAATCTTCAGCTCACAAAGAGACTTTCGGTCTTTGTCTTTTATGGAGCACGGCGACAGCACAACGACACCTTTGGAGCGACCAGTTTTCCGTCGCAACCGTACAACGTGTCGGGTGATTACGGTCCGTCAGGTCTGAGCATGCAACCGGTAGGTAATCGTCTGTTTGCGAATGCAAGTTTAAAACTGCCCCTCCACTTTTCGGCAGATAGCTTTGTGGGCGCATTCTCACGGTCGCGCTTCAACATCACGACCGGAACAGACCGTAACGGTGACACCCAGTACAACGATCGGCCTGCTTTCGCGACGAATCCTGGCCCGACGTCGCTGATTTACAGAACAGCGTACGGCACCTTTGACGCAGTACCGCAGCCAGGCGAAGCCCTCATTCCTTATAACTACGCTGCTGGGCCGAGAACGGTATTTACCGCAGCCAGAGTGAACCGGGATTTCAAATTTGGGCCGCGCCCCGAGACACCGAAAGTAGCGTCGACCGATGCCAAATCTGGTCCGGTCCCGCCGCCGGCGGAGCCTCGCTATTCCCTCAGCTTTGCGTTGGAAGCTGTGAACGCACTTAACAATACAAACCCGGGAACTCCCGTTGGCGTACTCACCTCGCCTTATTTCGGACGATCTATTTCATCCAACAGTGTCTTCGGCCTCACAAGTGCCGCTAACCGGGTCGTGTTCCTGTCTACGTCATTTCACTTTTAAGAGCGTGTAGTGGATCCTCTTGCGTATTGCAGGCGACTGTTTGTGATTAGTTCGGCAGCTCAGCCCATTCAGTGATGATTCGTGCGTGAAAGGCGTTCTTTACTCGCGTCATTATCAAGCGGTCCGATTGCCAGCTTGGTGGCATTGTTAACCGGCAACTCGGGTGCATCGATCAGCGGTCGCTTCACGAAATGCCATCGCACTCTTCCCAAGCAGATGCTTGCGCAACACGTTCCGTTTTCTACTAGACAGGCCGGCAAGCAGAACGCATGTTTGCTGATGTACTGCAAGGAGAACCTTTCGTTGCTACTGGCTTGTGTCCATAGTGGTGTGCTGCACGCAGTACTCAGAGCAGATGGCGGTGCCCTCGCGTTATAAGGCCCTCGATTACCTTGTTGTTCCGGAATCTGCAAACCTCGGCTGAACGTGAAACCATCGCCGAAGGTGTCTCGTCCATCAACTGAACGCTAAGTTGCTGATGGGGACGCATGAAAAGGATTACCCTAATTGCTTCACTGCTCACCCTTGCTGGAGCAATCGATTCCGCTGGACTTGCGCGAGTTGAGGGCACGAGCGCCGCACAGCCGTCCTCCAGTGCGCAAACCCGTGCAGTAGTAGACGCGGCGGCAGCGTTCCTCCACTTGCTGAATGCAGATCAACGGCAAAAGGTACAGTTTGCATTCACGACGCCCGCCCTTGGCGTGAACGCTCCCTTTCACAGGACGGCGGACGGCGGCGTAGCTCCCGGTGCTCCAAAAAGACAGCAAAGCACGGGTGGCGGTCCTGATGGACCAAGGGGCACCGGGGGAACTGGGCCTCATGGCGCGCCCGGTGGGCCGGGTGCTGGTCCGGGTGGCCCGGGGCGCGGCCCCGGTGGGCCCAGTGGCGGTCCAGGAATGGGACCTGCGGGCGGTTTCATCGGCGAACGGTATGGCGAGGCCGTGTGGTCAAATTATCCGGTGAGCGACGTGCCGCGGCCAGGCGTGCGTTTAGGCTTACTAACCGCGGCGCAACGCGCCTCAGCGATGCACCTGTTGCACACCGTGCTGAGCCCAATGGGCTACCAGAAGGTGCTGGACATCATGGGCTCGGATCAGGCCCTGACCGACGCTGGCACCAACTTCGCTTCGGGTGAGGCGGTCTACACGATCGGCATCTTTGGGGAGCCAAGTGTGAACAAGCCGTGGATGCTGGAGTTCGGCGGACACCATCTTGGCCTGAACATTGTGATCGCCGGGCCGGGTGGCGTTATGACCCCTACACTCACGGGTGCGCAGCCGTCCGTGTACAGGCGCGGCGATAAGACGATTCGCGTACTGGCAATGGAAAACGACACGGCATTCACCCTGCTCGATGCGCTGACGGATAAGCAGAAGAAGCAGGCCATTCTGAACTACGAAGTACGGGACTTGGTCCTTGGACCGGGTATGGCCGGCAAACAAATTCAACCCGAAGGGTTGAAAGGCTCGGAGCTGGATACGAAGCAACGAACCATGCTGGTGAATGTTATCGCGCAATGGACAGGCATCGTGAACGACTCGTACGCGGGAGCTCGTATGGAGGAGATCAAGGCCGATTTGAACGACACCTACTTTGCGTGGAGCGGTCCGACTACACATGCTGCGGGTCAGAACGGCACTTCGTATTACCGGATCCAGGGGCCGAGACTGCTGATTGAGTTCTCTCCTCAGGGCGTCGGCGGAGATCCAGCCATGCATGTGCACACTACTTATCGCGATCCAACGGACGACTACGGCGTAAAGCTGACGGCGGGCAAATGAAGCAACTTCTGACCCTTGCGACAGCAGTCATTATTGCGCTTGCACCACTGGCTGGAGCGCAACCGAAAGGCTCAACCGCAGAGGTCGTGCGTGCTGCGGACACCTTCCTTGGAACCCTCAACGCAGACCAGCGACAGAAGGTCGTGTACGCGTTTGGTGACGCGACGCAACGAGCACGCTGGTCGAACTTTCCCACCGGCGTCGTTGCTCGTGGGGGCATTAGCTTGAAGCAGATGACGGCGGCTCAACAGGAGGCGGTCATGAAGCTACTGGGAACCGTCCTGAGTCCGATGGGTCTTGAAAAGGTGAACGAGATTCGCCTGGCGGATGATGACTTCAAGACGAATGGATCGAAGCGTGGTCCGGGTGGTGGAAGAGGGCCGCAAGGGCCTCCTCGTGATGGACAGGGTGGGCCTCCATCGGGGTTCGCCGGTCGTGGACCGGGTGGGCCTGGAGGTCCGGGCGGACGTCCGCCCGGTGGCGACCTGTTCGGCAGCGACCTGTACTTCATTTCTTTCCTTGGAACGCCCTCTGCTACACAGCCGTGGATGCTCCAGTTTGGCGGACATCATCTTGCACTAAACATTACGATTGCAGGTAGCAAGGGTGTGCTAACCCCAACCCTCACCGGAGCTCAACCAGCGCTTTTTAAACTGAATGGCAAGATTATCCGTCCGGTGGGACGCGAGAGCGACAAAGCCCTGGCACTTCTGCGGGCGCTGGATGAGACGCAGCGGCAGCAGGCCATTCTCAGCTATCAGGTCGCAGACCTGGTATTGGGACCGGGGCAGGACGGTAAAAAGATTGCACCGGAAGGTCTTAGAGTTCTGAGCATGAACGCCAGGCAGCAGGCGATGTTGCTGGACCTGATCGCTGAGTGGTCCGGCATCCTTAACGATTCATTTGCCACAGCACGCATGAACCAACTCAAGGGTGAGCTGAAGGAGATGTACTTCGCCTGGAGTGGTTCAACAACAGCGGAAGCGGGAGCCAACATTACCGCGTACTACCGCATCCAGGGACCGCATCTGGTGATCGAGTATGCGCCGCAGAGCGATGAGCCAGGCAATCACGTTCACACCATGTACCGCGATCCAAGTAATGATTATGGAAGTGCGCTGCTGAAGCCATGATGCTGAAGGTCTTTGCAGTCGCGGCTATGTGCTTGCTTCTTGGTGGAAGAACCGCGTGGGCACACCGCATCGACGAGTACCTTCAGGCCACGATCCTGTCCCTGGAGACACACCGGGTGAACGCCTCCTTGAGGTTGATCCCCGGTGTGCTGATTGCTCCGTCAGTGATCGCGGGGATCGATACCAATCACGACGGCGTGTTTTCTGAAATTGAGACTAAGCGGTATGCGGAACTCGTTTTGAACGAACTCGCGATCGTCTCAGATGGAACATCAGCGAAGGCGCAGTTGGATTTATGGTCCGTTCCCGGAGCGTCACAGTTGCGTGACGGCCTTGGTGAAATCACCATCCAGTACCACGTCGACCTACCGGCTGCGAACACCGTAGAAAGGAGCTTCGTTCTCGCGAACCATCATCTAAACGCCGGTTCGGTTTACTTGGTTAATGTAGAGGTTCCACAAGAGTCCACACTTCGCATCGTGGACCAAAAGCGCAACCCGCAGCAATCACTTTACGAACTGGACTACATACAATCAGGCCTTGCAGCCGGTTCTTCTACTCCGCATTCAGGCTTTGCAATGTGGCTGGACCGATTTCAGTTTCTGAGTCTGTTTCGTCTAGGGATGCAGCACATCGCAGAGGGCACGGATCATCTTCTCTTCCTGCTGGTGCTGCTTCTGCCCGCACCTCTTCTTGCGGTCGGATCACGATGGCAGGGAACTGCTGGTATTCGTCGAAGCTTGCTCCGCATCGTGGGCATCGTCACTGCGTTCACGATCGGCCACTCCCTGACGCTCACGCTCGCTGCGATGAACGTGGTCCATGTTCCCAGCCAGCCGGTGGAAGCGCTGATCGCACTATCGATCCTGATCTCAGCAGTTCACGCACTGCGGCCAATCTTCCCAGGCAGGGAAGCCTGGATCGCTGCTTTCTTCGGACTTATCCACGGCCTAGCCTTTGCAACAACACTTGATCGTCTTGGGCTGTCACACTGGGATCGCGTCGCCGGAATTCTTTCGTTCAACCTGGGAGTTGAGGCCATGCAGATGTTGGTGGTCGTCCTAGTTCTGCCCTCGCTGCTCTTGATGAGTCGCACACGGGCATATCCCGCGCTTCGTGTCGTGGGAGCGATCCTCGCGGGTATAGCTTCCAGTGGGTGGATTGCCGAACGGGTATTTGGTGTTCAAACCGAGGTCGATAGGGTTGTGAACGGGGTTGCGCGGACGGGCATCTGGGGTGCAGTTGCGCTATTTACCATGAGCCTCCTGGCGACTTACGGGCCAGTATTCAGAGAGTATGTCGCTTCCGACAACGGATCTCGGAATTGACGAGACAGAATATTTTTCAGCGAAGCCGCTTACTACTGTGCATTGAGCGAAGCCGAAGAATACACCGCATCACTATTCATCGCTCCCGCGAGGGCGTTGGCGTCGCGTCAGATCGCCATGGCGCAGTCATAGGGCGTGTTGAGCCACTTATGGCCATCTGTCGTCGAGCTGTCCGCATCTTCAATGCCGTGTGTCAGGTGAGCGTAGCTGGAGGCACGCGCCCAGAGACCGAATGCGCCATCCACGTGGACCCACGCTCCTGCCGCTTTGGCTACCGGCGTTATGTCCTTGAAGGAGTCAATTGCTCCAGTGTTCACCTCGCCTGCCTGGATGCAGATAATAATTCGATCATTGAGGACCGGCAACTTACCCAAATCGAGGTGCCCCTGCAAGTCGACTGGCACGATTATGAGCTTTCCCCCAAAGCAGCGGCTCGTCTGGGCGCAGCGTCAGGCGTATATCGCGCTGGACGTGAGTCTCATCGAGGGCTTTATTCCCGACAAAGTGGACGCGATTCTTGATCTGCCTGCAAACTGCTGCGTTCAACGGTACTGATTGCTGCTGGTGTTCATGCTGAAGATGACGAGCATGCCCATCTAGCTAAAGTACGCAAGCCCATTGAGCAGATTCTCCAAAGCCTATAAAACCTCACTCAATCTGAGAGGACGTATGCCTATAAACGAAGTCATTCTGCTCGTTGAGGCTAAAGTCAGACCCGAACATCGGGCTTGATCGTGGCCGCCGCCAACGAGAACCTGCCGCTCACCCTGGCTGAGCCCGGAGTCGCTGCGTTCTATTAGCCATGCGAAACGACGATCCGGAGACACTTGTCTCCTTCGAAGTCTTCTTGTCGAAAGCCGCCCACGACCTTCACATGCAGCTGGAATACACGGGGAAGGTTTCCAGACGCTTGAAGGGCGGCTTGCTGCGCCGCCTACCGTCACCCGCCTCACTGAGCTTTAGCTCAGATTGGAAGGAGAACAAAATCGTGATTTATCAAAGAGTTCTCGTTGCCGGTGCCGAGGTCGACTGGGCCAACAGGTCCTCAAACAGCTTCTGAATGCCGGCGTCCGGCACATCACTGCGACCACACGCATGCCCGCTAAGCTCGGTTCCTTCCTGGACCGTGGATTTACAGGCTACTGGTTGACACCGCTGGCCAGGAAGCCTCCATCGACCGCGATGACCTGGCCTGTGGTGAATGAAGTCGCATCGTTTGCAAGATAGACGGCAGTGCTGACGAGTTCTTCCACGGCTCCGAAGCGCTTCAACGGTGTGCGCATCAGCAACTCCTGTCCGCGCGGGCTGTCGATAATCTTGCTGTTCAGTGCGGTTGGAAAGATACCCGGTGCGATGGCATTCACAAGGACGCCGTGCGGCGCCCACTCAATCGCGAGTGAGCGTGTCAGTGCCGCCACGGCTGCCTTGCTGGCACAATAGGCGGCCACTTCGGTGAACGCGACATAGGTTGAAAGCGACGCAATGTTGATGATGCGTCCGCTCCCTCTTGCGATCATGCTGCGGCCAAAGATCTGACAGGCACGGAAGGTACCCGCCAGATTCACATCCAGGATCGAGTTCCATGTTTCGTCCGTGAGGTCCAGCGTCGCTTGCCGTTTGGTTATGCCTGCGGCGTTGACGAGAATGTCGACCGCACCGAACTCCGCTGTCACCTGCGCATGCAGAGCTTCGATGGAGGCACGCGCCTGCACGTCAGTCGGTGCTTCTAGGGTCCGACGCCCCAACAATCGGATTGCATGCGCAGTCTCCGTAACGGCTTCTACAGAACGCGCTGTAGCGACCACGTCTGCACCTTCCGCCGCGAGACCAAGTGCAAGTGCGCGGCCAATGCCGGATGTTCCACCGATGACAACCGCAACGCGATCCTTTAACTGCATGGTGACTCCTTCGGAACTTGCCTGTAAAGCGAAGGCTACACCGCGGTGCAAACCTTGCGCCTATCGATCTTTGCCGGATGTAGTTGCACGTTGAAGCCTGCGCGTGGGGCAAAGCGATATATGCGTTCTCAACGAGCACCGGATTCGGGCGATCATCTGCACCCATCGGCTGCAGGTTACAAGGCAATGGCCAACAGCATCCCGCTGTCGCTCTTTACAAACTAAGCTTCCCTCTAGCCTCTTTCTAGACGTTCATAGAGATTTGCGACACCCGATTGCCAAGCCCTTCAACGAATGCCCGCACAACGGGGAAACAGGGCACTCTACCAATCGGTCAACGTTCCATCCAACAAGCGCGCAACGGGCAGGTACGCAGGCTGGTATGGATGTCTGGCGGCAAGGTCTTCATCCATGCTGACACCGAGCCCCGGTGCGTCGCCTGGATGCATATATCCAGCGTGGAAGCGGTAAGCATGTGGGAACACTTCATCCGTAAGCTTTGTGTGCGGCATGTGTTCCTGTATGCCAAAATTGTGAATCGCCAGGCCGAGATGGAGAGCGGCTGCCATGCTTACGGGCGACAGGTCTGTCGCACCGTGAAAGCCAGTCTTGACATGGTGCAGTGCCGCAAAGTCTGCGGCCTTCTTCAGCGGCGTAATGCCTCCACCATGCACCACTGTCATGCGCAGGTAGTCGATCCACTGGTTGCGGATGAGTTCGTGAGCGTCATAAATAGAGTTAAACACTTCACCCACAGCAAGCGGCGTGACTGTATGCTGGCGAATCCACCGAAAGCCTTCCTGCAACTCTGCCGGAACAGGATCTTCCATCCAGAACAGGTCATAAGGTTCTAGCGCCTTACCCAACTTCGCCGCCTGAATCGGTGTGAGGCGATGGTGCACATCGTGCAACAGGTGCAGGTCTTCACCAACGCGCGCGCGAACCGCTTCAAACAGACGCGGTGCAAACCGCAGATAGCGTTCGCTCGACCACGCAGTCTCCGAGAGCAAGCCGCGCTCCGCAGGTTCATACGCCTTGCCGCCCTTCGGCACACCGTAGCTCGACGGAACACCGGGCACCCCAGCCTGCGCGCGCACAGCGAGATAACCCTCATCGCGGTGCCGTTCGACAGAATCGATGGCTTCCGCAATGTCGGCGCCGTTGGCATGCGTGTAGACCATGCAACCGGTACGACTAGCTCCACCGAGCAAGTTGTATACAGGGGTATTCAACGCCTTGCCCTTGATGTCCCACAGGGCCATGTCGACTGCAGCGATCGCCGACATGGTGACCGGGCCACGCCGCCAGTAGGCGCCGCGGTAAAGATACTGCCACGTATCTTCTGTCTGAAAAGGATCACGTCCGATGAGGCACGGGACTACATGCTCCTGCAGGTAGCTGACGACTGCTAACTCGCGGCCGTTGAGCGTGCCATCGCCAAGTCCGAAGATGCCTTCGTCCGTATCGATGCGCAGCGTGACAAAGTTGCGATCGGGAGAACACACGATGACGCGTGCAGCCGTAATCTTCAAATCAAAGTCTCCTACTTACTGCGGTGTGACCGGCCCGTCCGGACCAATGACTATGTAGTCGACAACCGCAGGTTCACGGTAATCGCGCGTTGCGCTGCGGCCGTTCGCCTGCGGCGGCGGATCCAGGTTTGTAAGTTCCGGTCGCATGTCCGGCAACGCGTGCACCGTAACTTTATCGCCCCGTTGTAACGCAATATGGTGGGCCGTAAAACGTTTACTGGTCTCGCCATCCGGATTTGGATCGTACGCGACAGGCGGCAGCACATCGTTCGCCTTCCAGGTAGCAATGCTTAAGCCGTTTACCTGCAAATCGTACGTAGATGCGCCTCGCCAAAGATCAAAGTACTGCACCGCGATATCGTAGGTACCACGAGGCTGCTGCACGATCGTGGTCAATATGCACCCGCTGACATCGAGGCATTCCATGGCCTTTGCGCCCGAGACGGTTTCCCATCGCGTCGCATCCACGGGAACGAACCTCTTTGACTCCATTGCTTCCGCTTCGACGCGACCAGGATCTTGCCCGACACGGCCCCGCGCGTCGGCAATGCCGGACATCTTCATGAACCACATGTTGATCGCATCGCGCCAGACGATGGCATGCCCTGCCTGATAGTTCAATAAGTCAAGCACCTGTTCGTAGCGCTGGTCATCGATCTGGCCTTTCAAAGCCATCCACTCCGAAACGTAGTTGCCCGCTGCGCGCGCTGCTTCGTAGTGCGTGTCGTAGATCGACTGCACCAGTGTCTTTCCGTTGCGCAAGCGATAGTCATACGGCACATGGTGGAAGAACAGCAGCAGTTCGTCGGGCGTTGTGGCCAACGACTCGTACTTCGCCGCGAGCTCCGGCGGATATTGTTGAATGTAACCCGTGCCCGCTGCTGTGCGATCCATGCCGATCCCATGTTTGTCAGCACGAAACCATTGGCCCCAACCATTCCGTTCCGCAGACTCAATGCCCGGGCCGTAGTGCGGGCCAGTGATATTCGTGAGGGTACCCATGCCATTCGGGCCCGTGTAGCCCTCGTAGACCTCCCAACTGCCTGCAAGCATCTTGTCGATCGTGCGAACGACGGCGGGATCGTCACCCCATGTAAGCCGCGTCCATGTCTCCTCCATCTCCGCCAAAGGCGTGTCTGGATTCCAGGCCAGGCGTCCGAAGCCGTACAGGTTCGCCATGGCCATGGGGTGGTGCATCCAGTTTGCTTCCATGCCAACGTTGGTGACAGCGACAAAACCACTCAGCCGTTGTGAACCGTCTGCATTCGGAAATGCTCTGCCTGTCACTATGCTTTTGATTGGCGTTGGCCGCGGCTTACCGTCAGCCCCCGGAACACGCATATCCGTGTCGAGCACACACTTCCACATGCTGGGAAGGAAGATGAGATGACGTTGTTGCCCTGTGTATTCCTGTGAAACCTGTACTTCGATGGCTGCATTGCTTTTTCGCAGTGCAGAGAAGAGTGGGCTGACGGCTTCACGCGCCTGGAAGTCGATTGGGCCTTCTTTAATTTGCACCACCACGTTGGACTCGAAAGTGGCGTCGTAGCGTGAGAAGTTATCGACACCAGCACGCGCACGGTCTGCCTTAAGGTCGTTCCAATCGAGATGGTTGTTGTAAACAAAGCCCCGGTACAGCACCGCGCCACCATGCGGTTTCAATGCGTTCGCCAGCACATTGGCAGCATCCGCCGGACTTCGCCCGTATTGTGACGGCCCCTTCTGTCCCTCGGAGTCGGCCTTGACAGTGAAGCCCGCAAAGTCGGGAATGAGCTGGTAGATTTCGTCGACCTTCTGTCGCCACCACTCCGCGACGGCAGGGTCCAAAGGATCGAACGTATGCAAGCCACCAACCACCTGCGGGCTTGTCACGTTGACGCTCAACGCCAGCCGCACGCCCCACGGACGGAACCGCGTGGCCACACGCGCGATCTCTCTCAGGTTGTCAGAGGAAAGGGTTTGAAGATCTGCATTGACATTGTTTATGTTGCAGCCATTGATGCCGATGGACGCAAGCAAGCGCGCGTAATCGCCTGCACGTGATAGGTCCGTCCGCACATGCCTATCGTTAAAGAAGATAGATGGCCCGGCAAAGCCGCGCTCCACCGTTCCATCGAAGTTATCCCACTCATCTGTCCAGCGTAGAGGAGCAGAAGGTGTCTGTGTTTCGTCCGATGGCAATGGCTGCGCAGCAGCGACCACTTGCAGAAGATGGAAGACGCCGTATAGCTCCGCACGCGGCGTGCTGCCCAGGATGCGAACTTGATGCGAACCGCCGAGGCGCTGCGTAGTGATGCGATACGTATCGTCACGGACATCCCATCGGTTGAGGCCGATCTGCTGTGCGCTCGTCGCAGCAGGCCTGATCACGATGTAGCCCCTCGGCTCGATTGCTCCTTCTGCGAGATGCATCACCGTAAAGCTGCGACCCAGCATGCCGCTTAGCCCACGCTGCAGTTCCGTCGCGGCGGATAGAGCCTGCGGTGCATCACCAATCACCACGATGCGCGATGGTAGTACGCGATACTGCGCCGGGTTCTTTAACCGCGCATAGCGCAACCAGGCCGCAGAGCCATCCTCTGCACGTGCTCGCGGCACCGCAGCAACGCACACAAGCAGCAACAGTCCCAAACATCGATTAAAAGTCATCATCGTGCCACGGCCAGGGCTCTGCCTCTCGCCAGTTGTCTACCCATTGCAGGAAGTCCTTTATGTTGGGCGCGTCCGTGTGACCGCCGTCATGTTGACGCGGAAGATCCGCCGCAGTCTTAGTCGGCTGTGCATGCGTCAAGGTACACGCAAGGCAAACAGAAGACGCAGCGATGAACAAGGTAAGCATGCGAGTCATGGCCTCCCTGAAGCCCTAAGTCATAAAGGCGTACTTGGCTCGCTGCGGCCGAGACAGCATGGCATTCGAGGCATCGTCGTCGATGAACCGTTCTGTCTGCGGGTCCCAATGCAAATGTCGATCAGTATGCATCGCAATCTGGTGAATCAGACACGTGGAACACGCGCGGTGTCCCAACTCCACCGGCGAGATGGGCGCACGCCGCGTGCGTATGCAGTCAAGCCAGTTGCCGTGCTGATCTTCGCTCTTGTACAGGTGAATCTCGTCGGGACCGATGATCGACTGGAGGATTCGAGGATCACTCGCATCCAGTCCCGTGGCCTGCACACCTTTCGTTGTGGCCGACGCGCCTGGCCGTCCCATGTCGGTGGGGTTTAACTGCTCCGTGCGTGTGACAAAGATCCAACCCTTGGTGCCGTAAAACTTGATGCCGTTCGGAAAGTCTCCGGAAATGTCCATCGTCACGCCATTCGCGTAGCGCGCATGCGTCAGAAACTTCCCATGCACGTTCCAAAGTCCACTGTTCGGAAACTCTGCCGAGCCCCAGACCTCCACAGGGCCGGTGTACTCGGTATTCATACCCCAATGGGCGCTGTCGACATGGTGTGCGCCCCAACCGGTTATCATGCCCGCGCCAAACTGCTCACAACGCAGCCAGCCGGGCCGATCAAAACCCCTCTGCGGATGCACACGCATCTCCGTGTAGTAGACCTCGGGAGTGGTGCCTAGCCAGGCGTCGTACTGGAAGCCTCTGGGCACCGGCATGGGAGGAGCACCCGGGCCCGCGGGATCACCCGGCAACCCGATCTCCACATGCTTCAGTTCCCCAATGCGCCCGTTACGAACAAGTTCAGCGGCATAGCGAAATTGGGACCACGAGCGCTGCTGACTTCCAATCTGCACGACGCACCCGGACGCATGCACCGCATTCGAAAGATAGCGGCCCTCAGCAATGGTGAGCGATGCCGGCTTTTGCAGATACACGTCCTTGCCCGCGCGCACGGCAGCGACGGCGATCGCTGCATGCTGATGGTCCGGCGTACTTATCACGACAGCATCGATGTCAGGGTTCGCAAGCAACGCATGGAAATCTTCGTAGCCTTGCACGCCTTTGTACGGCTTGCCCGTTTTCTTTGCGTAGAAGCCGTTGATCAGATCTTCGCCAGCAGTCACACGGCTCGCATCCAGATCGCAGACCGCCATTACGCATGCGCCATCGAACGGCAGAATGCCGGGTAGATCATGCGCGCGGGAGATACGACCGACTCCAATTGCGCCTACGTTGATCCGTTTCGACGGAGAGAACTGGCCGAGGATGGACGCAGGCACGATGGTAGGGAAACCAGCGACCAACCCTGTCGTAGCCGATGCTCGTATGAAGTTACGTCGCGACAGAACCATGGTGATGTCTCAGCCTGAGATGAAGCGCAGACAAGCTTAGTCCGGCATGCGAAAGATATGCTTGCCTGCGCATGCCTGTCCAGCGAGTTCCTGCTCCAGAAGCGTGATGACGCACTCCGTCTCTCGTTACAAAAACGTCACTTGGCTTGTACGGTTGCTACTCAACTGCCACAGGTAATGACGGCACCTGACGAACTCACTAGTTTTTGATCGTGTTGCGCTTGCTGTTGGTCGTCAGTTTCTTCAGCACAAACTCTTGAAACACGTTGTTCATCGCGTCACCTGCGATACCAAGCAAGCCGTTGACCAGTGTCACCTTCGCGCCCTTTCGGTCTTCCGGCGCGTAGTACAGGTTTGAAAGCGCGCCTGCGGACATGTCTCCCAGCACGGTGGAGTAGTTGAACTGGTGCCGGCCGTTGTCGCCACGCGTCACCACGGTTCGAGTGACAGCGTAGAGGAAGCGTTTCTGGACGGTGCCCGTGCCCCGGTAGAAGTAGCGCGGGTCCTGGTGAAAGATGGACGGATAAATGGCTCCGCCCAGAAATGTTCCGGAGACAAGATTGCCAAGGTCCGCACCGTAGCGGCGACCGTATCCTTTGGCCCCTTGGCCGTAGCCCGAAAAGGCGTCGTCTGCCTGCTGCACACCTGCAACTACGCCCACCAGCAGCAGGTTTCCCGGATCACTGGCGTTCTTGAACGCGAGGCGGAACTTCTGTCCGGAAGTAAGCGGGACAGCGCGATACATGTAGCTTACGAAGAAGTTGGGCAGGATGCCGGCTACGCGCTGCTGCTCGGCCAGGTGAACCTGTGCCTGGGCGATGTCTTTCTCAGACGCAGTCACGGACACCGAGTCGCTGGCAGCCGGATGCAGTGTGAAGGTCGCTGTCGCTGTGTTGGTGTCAGGCGCAAGTCTTACCGATCCAGACACAGAGCTGAAGCCGTCTCTGGACACCACCACCGTGAACACGCCCGGCGGCAGCAGGCTGATTGCGAAGTTTCCGTCCGCATCCGTCTCAGCCTCACGCGGGGGAAGCAGTGGAGCGCTTAGCTGGATCTTCGCTCCTGGCAGGGGAGTGCCCTCGGGTGACGTCACCCGGCCGTTCAGGCTGCAATAGGTTACGTTTTGCTGGCCCGGCTCTGCGGTGCCCATGATGGGCCGAACGGGCCCCACGGTTTTCCACTGCGCGTTGGAAGAGAGTACCGGCACAACAAACACCAAAACCGTCCCGCATGCGCGCAAGCAGGACAGCTGACGACGATCAAAATTGCTGAGTGGCTTCGACATCAAGCGTTGTTAGATGCGCATCCGCGCGCCTTTCTGTCACAAATCGACCGCCGGTCGTGACGCGTTTTGGCAGAAGGTCCGCCATTCTGTAGAAGGCATCTAGCTTATGAGGTCTTTTCCGACTGTGGTTGTAAGGAAGTTCGTCAACAATATCCCCTTGGGCCGCAGGTTGTGCACACGCATAGGTCTGCTGCTGGCTATGGTATTTACGGCTGGCAGGTCTTCGCATGCTTCTCTAGCGGTATTGGTTGGGGAACCTTTCGGTAGCTTTGGTACCATGATGCCTCTGGGCCACACCGCCATTTATCTAGACCACCTCTGCGCAAAGGGGCCATTGCAGGTACGTTTGTGCCAGCCAGGCGAACCCCAAGGCGTAGTGCTGGCGCGATACTACGCGATAGGTCAGTATGACTGGCTGGCGACCCCGGTTATGGATTTCCTGTACGCAACGCGGGATGCCTCAGAGGTGCCTGCTTACGCAACGCCGGAAACCGTGTGGGACCTGCGCGAACGCTACCGCAAGCGCTTTCTGCGGGATGTAGTCCCGGACGGCATGCAGGGCACAATGGACCACGACGGCGGTGCAAAGCACGCTCGTGATCTGGAGGAATGGTGGGAAACCGCAGGCATGGCGTACCAGCGCCGTCTGTGGGCCTACGAAGTCGTCACCTCGCCCGCGCAGGATGCCGCAATGGTAACCATGATGAACAACCGTGCGAACCGTCACAGCTATCACCTGAGCGGCGCAAACTGTGCAGACTTCGCTGCGGAACTTTTAAACTTGTATTTTCCCGGTGCCGTGCGCCGTGCCGATCGCGTTGCAGATTACGGTCTGATGACGCCGAAACACGTGGTGCGCAGCTTTTCCCTCTATGCAGAAAAGCATTCGGAGCTGGACCTGCATGTGTGGGAGATTGTCCAGGTGCCCGGATCCTTTCGGCGCAGTAAAACCGTCTGGGGTGGCGTGGAATCCGCGCTGAAAACGAAGCGGTATCTATTTCCACTGCTAGTGCTTCAACCAGAGATACCACTGTTTCTGGAGGCACTCTACCTGCAACACGGCCGCTGGAAATTGGGCCAGGGCGCACAGCCCATGTCGCGCTTCCAACCACCAACCGATCTGAATTTGGCTTCTATGCCGCCGCCTGCGGACCTAGGAGATCAGAGTAAATCCGTTCAGATGAGCTGCCTGAAGAGTTGCTCGGAATCGAACGCATCCAGTTCCCTTCGCCAATGATGTAAGCGACCTGGTTTTCATGAAAACCGTGCATCGAGAGTTCACAAAACTTCCTTAGCCCGGACGCGGGCTCATTCGTCTTGTAAACGGCCTGACCACTTTGTGTGTCGGCGGGGTCGTGCTTTCTGGAGATAGCAGCCCTGCACCACCATATCGAGTACCACCGGCTGCGAGCGGATCGTCGCTCGTGAGGTGCTGCGCGGGTAGTGACGCCTGCACAAGTAACACCACCCCAGACGATGGGTTTCATCTCTATTGCTTGCTGCAATTACTTAGAAGAGGAACTTGCCAAAGACCACAAACATGCGCTCGGACGATGGCTCCCTGTCCAGTGCCGTAGATGCTGGTCGGCAACTGACCGTCGAAGTGATCAGCCCAAACCCCGCAGCGCCGACGTGCCGCTGAACGGCGAGGTTGGTATGGTTCAGCAGGTTGTAGGCATCAGCACCGATGTCAAAGCCGGCATGCTCCGTGACCGGCAATGTTTTGCTCAGGTGGTCGGCAATGGAGAAGAAGCTGGTCCCCGAAAACTGTTAGTTGCTGTGTTGCCAAATTCGCGCTGGTTGTTCGGATTACAGGAACTGCTGCGCGCAGTTGGGCCAGTGTGTTGCCCTGACTAAAACCACCTATACACAATCGTTTCCGGTACTGAAATACAGTACACGCCAAATTGCAGCATCGGTGCCGTGAACCCCGTCCCGTTCGGTGAGGAGCGCAGCTTCTAGTTGCAGATGAAGTGCTGTTGCTGCCTAGCAGAATTCGTAGGCTAACAGAGAATTTTGATAAAGGTTCTTTGTATTACTGGGGCGACAGCTAAGCACTGCAAATTAGCCCCACGGCTCAGGAAGGTGAGAGAACAGCGTTGCCATCCTTGGCGTTCTGTAAGCTCAAGAAGGTGAACGTTGCTGACGAATCTGGAGCCAGGCTATGTCCATAAACGTCATCTCTCAGTGAACTCATGGAACATCCCAAACGATCAGGATCGCCCGCCTGACCAGGAGTCGTATGTATCACGCGATCGTGAAGAAACTCGCAAAGAAGAACTTCCAGTCCGTTAACCGGAAAGATTTTGCGGCAGTACTTAAGGGCTGCGCACCAGACATTCATCATCGCTTTGGCGGCAACCACGCCCTTGGCGGAGAACGACGTGACCGGGAAAGCTTGCGGCTCTGGTTTGAGCGGCTTGGTCGTCTTAACCCGGGCTTGATGTTGGACGTCCACGACGTTTGGGTGAAAGGCTTTCCCCACAACACCACCATTATCATGCGCTGGTCCGCAACGGACACCCGTATCGACGGCACCCCATATCGAAATCGTGGGGTGCACATTGTCAAGATGCGTTGGGGCAAGGTATTCGCGATCGATGCAAACGAAGACTCCCAAGTGGTAGCCGAAAACCTCGCCTTACTGGCCGCGCATGGCGTGGAGGAAGCAACAGCACCTCCCATCGTTTCTTAGAGCCTCTCGTGAAGGCGGATCATCCTCCGATAGACTGGGTCTGAGCAGGTCAAGCCGCTTTCGAGCAGCTTGTTAAACGGGGAAGCTGGTGCAAATCCGGCGCTGTCCCGCAACGGTGACGGAGTTTCTACGATTCCGAAGTCCGAGTACCGGCCTGCCGCCACCACCATGGAAGCGCCTTGTCGCTGACCCTGGGTGCGTTTGAGTCAGCCGCTCTCGTGGATTGGAACGGAAGACAATGCAAGCTTGTGCGCCCGCGTGCGCGCCAGTTTTGCCTGCGCATGGGTGGTTCTCACGCAGCAAGGAGAACCGTGTATGACCCGTAGTACCTCGCTCAAAACATCGTCTCTGGGCTTTCCTCGTATGGGAAGCAATCGCGAACTCAAGTTCGCACTGGAATCTTTCTGGAAAGGGCAAACAACCGAAACGGAGCTTCTCGCCGTCGCTCGATCGCTGCGCGCACAGCATTGGAAACTGCAGAAGGACGCAGGCATCACCAGCATTCCCTCGAACGATTTCTCGCTCTACGACCAAGTGCTCGACGCTCTGGTGCTTGTTGGTGCCACGCCGGAGCGCTTTGGCAATCAGGCCAACTCGCTCACGCAGTACTTCTCCCTGGCACGCAATAGCCAGGAGCAAACGGCGATGGAGATGACCAAGTGGTTCGATACCAACTACCACTATCTGGTGCCGGAATGGAGTTCTGGGCTTACGTTCAAACCGGACACGGGCAAGCTGCTCTCAGAAATCCAAGAAGCACGCGCGCTCGGCATCCAGACACGGCCCGTACTCATTGGCCCGGTCACGCTTCTCCTGCTGGGTAAGCCGGTTGGGGACTTCGACATCACGCTGTTGCTGTCAAAGCTGATTTCCGCGTACCAGCAGGTGCTAACAGAACTGCATGCTGAAGGCGTCACCGACGTACAGATCGATGAGCCCATGCTTGTCACCGATCTTGGACCGTGGGAAAAACAGGCCTTCCGTAGTGCGTACGGGCAGCTTGTGAAATCGCCGTTGAAAATTATGCTGACGACATACTTCGGCGAGCTCGGCGAGAACCTTTCCCTCGCGGTGGATCTGGGCACAGCGGGGATTCACATCGATGCTGTGCGCGCTCCGCAGCAGGTAGCAGAGGTCGTAAAAGCGCTGCGCAAGGATCAAGTGTTGAGCCTGGGGGTTGTGAACGGACGCAACATCTGGCTTACAGACTATGCTGTTGTGCAGTCAATGCTGGACCAGGCGGTCGACACCTTGGGAGCGGACCGTGTCATCGTCTCAACATCGTGCTCGCTGCTGCATTCACCCCATGATCTGCGACGGGAAGCGAAGCTGGATCCAGGGATCAAGAGTTGGCTGCGGTTCGCGACGGAGAAGTTGACTGAGGTTGCCGAACTGGCGGCTGGCGATGCGGCGGCGTTCGAAGCGAACGCAACGATTGTGGCTCATCGTCAAGCCGCGGAGACCAGCAGCAACACGGGCGTGCGCGAGCGGCTGGCTAACTTGGCGGAAGCGGATTTCCAGCGGAGCATGCGCTATGCGGAACGTTCCAGTGTGCAGCGAGCGAAGTTAAAGCTGCCACTGTTGCCCACAACCACGATCGGGTCATTCCCACAAACGGCGGAGGTTCGACAGCACCGTGCTGCATTTAAGAACGGTCATCTTAGCCCCGAGGAATATGATGCCTTTCTGCGGACGGCAACAGAGGATTGCATTCGTGAGCAGGAGCGTATCGGCCTGGATGTCCTGGTGCATGGCGAGTTTGAGCGCAACGACATGGTCGAGTACTTCGCAGAGTTCCTGGAGGGCTTTGCGTTCACTGAGAATGGGTGGGTGCAGAGCTATGGATCGCGCTGTGTAAAGCCGCCACTTATTTACGGTGATGTATCGCGTCCGAAGCCCATGACTATCAAGTGGTCGAGCTATGCGCGATCTCTGACAAAGAACGCCCTGAAAGGCATGCTGACTGGCCCGATCACAATGCTGCAGTGGTCGTTTGTGCGAGATGACATTCCGCGGAAAGACACGGCATGGCAGATCGCATTAGCCCTGCGGGATGAGGTGCGGGATCTCGAAGCGGTTGGCATGCCCATCATTCAGGTGGACGAACCCGCTCTGCGCGAGGGACTTCCGCTGAGGCGTTCTGATTGGGCGCCATACCTTGAATGGGCAGTGAAAGCGTTCAAGCTGGCGACGAGTGGGATCGAAGACGCGACGCAGATTCATACGCATATGTGCTACTGCGAGTTTGAGGACATCCTGCCGTCCATCGCCGATCTGGATGCTGACGTAATCTCCATGGAGTCGGCACGGTCGAAGATGCAGCTGCTTCAGGCCTTCCGATCTCACGGTTACCCGAACGAGATCGGCCCAGGTGTCTTCGACATCCACACACCGCGCGTGCCCTCTGCAGAGGAGATGGGTAAGTTGATTGAACGTGCGCTGGATGTTCTGGAGCCCACACAAATCTGGATTAATCCGGATTGTGGTCTGAAGACGCGAGGGTGGCCAGAAACAACGAGAGCGCTCGAGAACATGTGCAGGGCGGCAGTAACGGCTCGATCTGCCACTTCCGCATAGGCTTGGTGGAGTCGTCCCACAAGGCGACTCCATCCTCTTTATGGGCTGCCTCTCAGGTCTCAACCGATGGCAAAGGCGTCTCTCGAATATGGACGGACTGACGCAGGACCCCTCACCCGACGAATAACGTGGAGTGTTGAGCCGCTTCCGGTTAGTATGGCGCACACGGGGATCACGCATGCCTCTAAGGCCACAGCCCAAGCGCCGCGACGACATCTTCTTCCTCTGCATGGTCGCCGCGATTCTCTCTGTGAACTTCGTGGGTTTTGCAAAGACCTACTACCTTGCAGGAGTCTTTCGAGCTCCTCTGCCAGGTCCGCTGGTACATATTCACGGTGCGCTGTTCACTTCCTGGCTTCTTCTCCTCGCTGTTCAGACGGCTCTGGTTGCGGTCAACAGGATTCGCCTGCACCGAACATTCGGTGTGCTTGGCGGCATCATCGCATCCGGCATGTTGCTCTTCGGTTCGATGGTGACTGCTTCTGCACTCCGGCGACACGCGTTTCCGACGGAAGGCCGTGCGGCATTCATCCTTGTCGCGGATGTCGGCGCACTCATCCTCTTTGCGCTTTTTGTAACAATTGGTTTACTTAAGCGCAACGACGTAGTCCAGCACAAGCGACTGATGTTGCTCGCAAGCATAGCCATCCTTGGACCCGCACTCTCGCGCTGGTCCTTTCCATTCATGAAGTGGCCGCCAGCGGTGTTCCTGCTCTGGCTCATGTTCCCACTCTCACTGCTTGTATTCGATACTGTCTCGCGACGAAGGCCATGCACGGTGACCGTCGTGGGGTGCATTTTGCTTCTTATGTATGTATGCAGCGTGGGCCCGTTATCGAGTACCCGGGCCGTGCGAACGGTCGTGCGCTCTGCAGGCAGCCGCTAACAAGCTCGGCTATCCCGATCAGGTCTCAGGATGGTAGGCGCTTTTACTTTGGCCGGTGATCAAGCGAGGCCTAGCTGCGTGTTTCTTCTCTGAATGGCTTCTTCCGTTCTGGGCATAAACATTTCCAATCCAAACTCAAATGCCTGGGTTTGAATCGCCTCCGCTATTGGCCGAAAACTTCTGTCGTACTCCTTGAAGGCTGCCTTGAAGTCGTCAGGATATTTCTCAAGTACGTCGGCCAGTGCTGCAGCTCCAAGGATCGCCATAGAGCCCCCCATTCCAGCCGCAGGTGAAGGGCAGTAGCCCGCATCTCCAACGAGAGCCACCCGCCCTTTTGTCCATGATTCCATCCGGACTTGGCAAAGTTGATCGAAGTAGAAGTCCTCGCAGTGTTCCATCTCTTCGAGCAGTTCGCGTGTCCTCCAGACTCCGTCTTTGAAGCGATCCCGGATGATGCGCTTTTGCTCTTTCTGGTTTCGACGGTCGTACGCGAACTCCTTTGCAGTGAAGAAGCAGAAGCCGATGTCCGTCTTGCCGTTGTAGGCGTTGACCATGACTGTCTTACCAGGCACGCTGAACATCTGTGAGGTGTTTTCTTCAATCAGCAGCTTATTGACGATGGTGAGGGAGAAGTAGTTCTGCAGAAAGAACAAGAAAGAAGCTTCTGGGCCAAAGCACATCCTCCTTACGGCTGAGTGGGTTCCGTCGCACCCGAGCACGAGAGAAAAGGAACGCGTCACTCCGCTGGAGAAGGTAACTGACACGTCGTTTGCTGATTGTTCAAGCCCCGAGATGCTGTCTGAAAAGAGAAATTCAACGTTGTCGTTGACTTCGTTGAAGAGCATGTCGAGGAGAACGTTTCTTTCAATCTCAT
>JBPBPZ010000073.1:0-28704 GCA_050954525.1 Janthinobacterium lividum | reverse complement strand
GAGCGAAGCTTGTCAAGATTGCTGAAGGTCGCGCTACCAGCGTTAAAATCGCGGCTTTGAATCGCCAGCGCGTCGACCAAGGCCTGACGTTCGGGCTGCAGAGAGGGACTGGTCCCCTGCTTCCAGGCATTTTCGAAGGGATTGCCCGCGTAGAAGCGCCGCACCGGGGCATCCGCAGGTGCGCTGCGCAGTTCCGTGTAGTCGCAGAAGAGCCGCGACAGGTGCGGAAGAATCGTGATCGGGTAACACTCTTCGCTCATAAACTCGGAACCAGCTTTGCTTTAGGTAACGCGGTATAGGATGCCGCAGCGCTTTGTTGGATGCAGTTTTGATAGGTTGTTTCCATGGGCAAGAAGTTGGCAGCGAAGAGTTCCGTAAAGAAAAGTTCGAGTGCAAAGGCGACTGGGGTCAAAGCAGCGCCGGGCGGATCACGCGAGATGCCAGCCGTGCCGGTCGCGAAACCCCGTTTGCCGAAGAACAAGGCCGTCATCCTGCAGTCGAAACTGGCGTACCAGGGCAAGGTCTTCAGCGTGTACACGGAGCAGGTGCGTGAACCGAACGGTGTGGAAGCCACCCGCGACGTTGTGCGCCACAACGGATCGGTGGTGGTGCTGGCGGTGGATGAAACCACCAATCCAGCCGATCCCCTGGTGGTTGTCGAACGGCAGTTTCGCCACGCTGCCGACCAGTACCTGCTGGAGCTGCCTGCAGGCCGGGTCGAACCGGGTGAAAATGTGCTGGCTGCGGCCAAGCGCGAGCTGATTGAAGAGACCGGCTACCGCGCCAAGAAGTGGACCCGTCTGGTGCGCTATTACGCCAGCCCCGGCTTCGTGGGCGAGTGGATGGAGATCTATCTCGCCACCGGCATCACTGCCGGAGAAGCCGAGCCGGAAGACGACGAGCGCATCGAAGTCCGGCTGCTGCCGCTTTCAGAGCTGGTCCGCATGGTCACGGCAGGTGAGATCCATGACGGCAAAACGATCGTAGGGTCGATGATCTACGCCCAGCAACGCCGCGATCGAGACGCAAAGTAGCTGATCTTTGACGAGCGGCACTGTAGTCGTTGCCCCTCGACTTTGATCGGATGAAATTGGCTATTTTGCTCTCGTAAGTGCCCTATATGACGTACTCGCCAAGGGCTCTTCTGCCCGTCTATGTATCACCATCCTCGCGCTGGATCGACTCGCGAGAATTACGGTGATGGTGCACGACGGGTGAAGACCTTGGCACAGTACAAAGGCACGGTGAAGTGGTTTAACAACGCAAAGGGCTATGGCTTTCTGGGACGCGATGACGGCGGATCGGATGTTTTTGTCCACTACAGCTCCATCCAGACAGAAGGCTACAAGAGCCTGAAAGAAGGCGATCCAGTCGAGTTTGACGTGATCCAGGGTTCCAAAGGCCCGCAAGCGGATCAGGTTGTACTTACAGCGGCTGCCTAGCTGGCACGCCCGCGTCGCAGCCGGTAACCTTTAGCCATGGACAACATCACCATGGCGCGCCTGCTGGATGAAACTGCGGCGCTGCTGGAGATCGACGCCGCCGACCCCTTCCGCATACGCAGCTACCGGCGCGCGGCTGAGGCAGTGGAGCAGCAAACTGATGCCCTTGCAGGCTTGATTGACGATCCCAAGCGCTTGACGGCGATTGGCGGCATCGGCAAGGGCATGGCGGCAAACATTGTGGACCTGGTGAATACCGGGTCCATGCCGCTGCGCGACGAACTGTTGAAGAAATACAGGCCCACCATGCTGGACCTGCTGCGCCTGCCGGGCATGGGACCCAAGACTGTGGCTCTACTTTGGAGCGCCCTGCAGATCGAAAACATGGACCAGTTGGAGGCAGCAGGCAAGGCCGGCCATCTGGCTACCCTGCCCCGCTTCGGCCAGAAGCAGATCGACAAGATCCTGAAGGGCATCGAGGATCACCGGCGAAACACTGGCCGCTTTCGCATCGATGTTGCCGAAGAGACTGCGGAGAAGATAGCTGCTCTCATCCGTGAGTTCCCTGGCATCGAGACCATCACGTTCGCGGGTTCGCTGCGACGCGGCAAGGAGTCTGTCGGGGATTTGGACCTGCTGGTGACCGGCCCCGCCTGCGAGGTCGACGTTGTTTCTTCTGCGGTGGAATACGTCGCCTCCCTGCCGTTGATCGACAACCTGATCGCCAAGGGCCAGAACAAGGTCAGCTTCAACCTTCGCAACGGCCTGCAGGTCGATGTGCGCCTGCTGCCACGCGCCAGCTACGGAGCTGCGCTACAGTACTTCACCGGATCAAAGATGCATAACGTGCTTCTGCGGCAAAAGGCATTGCGTCGTGGCTACACCCTGAGCGAGTACGCCCTTGCGCGCATGAACCCGGAGCCCGGCGAAGAAACAGTTGTCGCCGCTGCAAACGAAGCTGACATTTACGCCGCGCTGGGCATGCAGTTCATCCCTCCGGAACTGCGCGAGAACTGCGGCGAGTTGGATGCTGCAGAGCGGGGCGAACTGCCCACGCTGATTACGCTGGCTGACATCCGTGGCGACGTCCACATGCATACCGTCGCAACCGACGGTCGCGAGACCATCCGTGACATGGCCGAAGCTGCGGCACGTCGAGGTCTGCAGTACATCGCCATTACAGACCACTCGAAAAACCTTGCCATGACCAACGGCCTGGACGACGAGCGTGCACAGGAACACGTGCGTCGCATCCGCGAGGTCGATGTGAAAATGGCGGGACGCATCCGCGTCTTTGCCGGCATCGAGGTCGACATTCTGCAGGAAGGCGAACTGGACCTGACCGACGAGACGCTGTCGCAGATGGATGTGGTCATCGGCAGCGTACATTCCCACTTCAAGCTCGCTGCGGACGAGATGACGGCGCGCCTGTTGCGTGCGATCGAGAACCCTTACCTAAGGATTCTCGGCCATCCGACCGGGCGCAAGGTGCTGCGGCGCGACCCATACGACTACAACATGGAAGCGGTACTGCGGCGCTGCGCAGAGCTTGGCGTCGCAGTCGAGCACAATGCCGCACCCGCCCGAGCGGACCTGAACGATCTGAACCTGCGCAAAGCCAAGGCGCTGGGCTGCAAAATCAGCGTGAACACAGACGCGCACAGCATGGAAGACCTGGACAAGATGCGCTTTGGCATCACTCAGCTGCGCCGCGCCTGGCTTACACCGGCGGACATTCTAAACACGCTGGACGCCGACGCCTTCCTTGCAGCGCTTCGGGCTCGCCCTGCGGGTACGCTTGCAACCACAACCGTTGGAGGGTAGATCAGTGGCAGAGATGAAGTTCGACGGTGGCACCGCTCCCCGACGTTCCATGCTGGTGCCTATCCTGCTGGCACTGCTGGCGCTGGCAGCGGCGGGTGCATGGTTCGCGAAGGTCTACGTGCACGCGTCTGTCACGGGCACCGCCACTGCCGTAAAGACCTTCCCGGTACACGTGGTCTACAAGCATCCGACGGGCGGCAACAACATGACGGTGGGTGCGGACCAGACGGAAGACGCGCTGTACGTCGTTGCCGACGTGATGCTGCACAACCGGTCCGAAGTGCCGCTGTTCCTCAGCAGCTTCCACGGCAGCTTTACGCTTGGGGACGGATCCGTGATGGAAGCCAACCTGATCGAGAAGGATGATCTGCCACGCATCATGGCCATGTTTCCGAAGCTGAAGGCAGAGGCCGACGCGCTCGGCACGGGACCACTGCTGCGCGAAGCTTCTGTTGCAAAGGGTGCCACAGGGCGTGGCTACCTGGTGATGTACTACAACATTCCGCAAGGTATCTGGGACCAAAGAAAATCAGCGGATGTCAGTGTCGACTTCTACCATCAGGACCGGCTCACATTGCCTTTGCCGAAGTAAAGCCTGTCACTCTGTGATGAAAGGCTACGAGCCCTTTGGCACTGACAGGTACCCAGTGACGTTGTTCTTCGTCACGGTGTTCACCACAATCTCAAACAGGGCCGGGTTCTTGCCGCTGTAAAACTGCACCGGCTCATCCATGGTCTTGTCTTTCTTTTCGATGATCCGGTCATCGGAGTTCACGCTCAGCGTGTACCTGCCCTTCTTTGCGTCTGCCTTCTTCAACTGGAGCTTCACCGACGACAGCAGAGTGGGCGAGGCGTTCTTCTGCAGATTGAACTCGTAGTAGGTTCGGTCGCCACGATGCCTCAGCGTCTCCAGATCGTCGTGGTTGCGTGCAATCAGGCCGCTCATCACGCCTGCATCGCCCACGGTCCGCTGCAACTGCGACTTTGTTTCGGCCAGGTCTGCGCGGGTGGCGCCCAGGTCGGAGCGAACGCTGCCTACATCGGTCTTAACCGACCCGACCTCTGACTGTACCGAGGACACGTCGGCATGCAGCCTCTGCTCTGCGCTATGTTGCTCGCCTGCCAACCGGGTGGAGTCGGCCTGCTGCCGGGCCAGCAAGGCGTCGGCCCTGGCGTCTATCTGTGCCTGTGTACTTCCAAGCTTTTGCGCAAAGCTTTCAGAAGCTGCTCGCGAGCGTGCATCGGACGCTGAGATGCGCTGCTGCACAGCCGCGGAAGTTTGCTGCGCGGCGGCCAGCTGCGCTTCCGCCCGGGACAGACGGCCCTGCAGCAGAAAAGCCCAGACCAACGATCCCATGGCGCACAACAAGGCCACCGCTACGGCCACGGGAATCAGGGTGGACGGTCGCAAATGGTCGGTGTGGTTGGTGCGGGTCTGCAGATCTTCGCTCATGCACGGTAAGACGCCGATTCCTCGATGGAAAGAGACGGGGCCGAACATTGGCAGAGTCGAACATGCCCATCTGCATCAACCCAGCGCACGGGTCTGCCAACTTAGCCATGCGTCTGGCAATTCTAAAATAGAGAGATGCAGTCGCCGGATGTCGTCATTGCAGGTGCCGGTCTGATCGGCCTGGCCTGCGCCTTGGAATGTGAGCGTCGCGGCATGCGCGTGGTGGTCCTGGAAAAAGGCCTGGCCGGGCAGCAGGCCTCATGGGCTGCCGCTGGCATGCTGGCCGCGCACGACCCTTCCAACCCGCCGGAACTTACGTCCTTATCGGAAGCAAGCCTGTCGCTCTATTCCGACTTTCTCGGGCGCCTTGCGCAGGACGGCGGGCTTACTGTTCCGATCCAGACGCAGTGGACGCTGGAGCAGGAAAGTGGCGCAATTGCAGACGCGGCACCCGCAGGATTTCACGGCAATGGCTTCCGGCGCATGAAGGAGCAGAGCCTAAACCCACGCCACCTGGTAGCCGCCGTGTCCGCTGCCGTCCGGCGTTCCAGCATCGTGCTTCACGAAGGCTGCCCCATGCATTCGTACAACGCGACAGACAGCAGCGTAGAGATTTCGACCCCCAATGGAAGCATGCATGCCGGCCAGTTCCTGGATTGCACGGGAGCCTGGAGCAGAGTGCCGGTCCGCCCCGTCAAAGGGCAAATGCTGCGTGTCAACGCGCCGGGCGCACTGTCCACCGGCGCGTTTGGGAATGTGGTGATCCGAACCGGACACTTCTACCTGGTTCCGCGGCTTGATGGCACCGTCGTGATCGGTGCCACGGTAGAGGACGCAGGCTTCGACAAAACCATCCGTTACAGCGATTTGGACGCCTTGCGAGCAGAAGCTGCGGCTTTGATCCCGGCCCTGCAAACCGCGCCCGAAGTGGAGAGCTGGGCGGGTTTGCGTCCCGGTACGCCGGACAGTCTGCCGCTGCTCGGCCAGACCGGGCCAGCCTGCTTTGTCGCCGCGGGGCATTTTCGAAACGGCATCCTGCTGGCGCCCGGAACCGCGTTGCTGATGGGAGAACTTCTTGCCGGTCAGCAGCCTCGGATCGACCTGGGGACCTTTTCCCCTGACCGCTTCAACGTGGTGAGCGCCTGAGCCGCCTGCCTTGAGCGCGGTATTCGCGCACACGTGATGACAACCGCACAACCCATCCGCTATAAACACGATTTGATAGTCCGTGAGATTCTCACAGCAGGAGAACTTTGCCCATGTCGCAGGTGGTTGCCCCTCGGGGTCTCGAAGGTATTGTGGCAACCACGTCCAGCATCTGCTGGATTGACGGCGACGCTGGCGTACTGTCGTACCGCGGCATTGACATCCATGAGCTTGCGGCACACTCTACCTTCGAAGAAAGTACCTACCTGCTCTGGTTCGGCAAGCTGCCGACCGCTGAAGAGTTGAAGGCGTTTGCCGGGGAACTTGCATCGGCACGCATGATGGATTCGAGCGTGGTTGACTTTCTGAAAAGCCTGCCGACATCCGCAACGCCCATGGAGGTGTTGCGTACGGCCGTTAGCCTGCTGAGCATCACCGATCCTGACGGTCAGGACAGCTCGCATGACGCAAACGTGCGCAAGAGCATCCGCCTGACCTCGCAGATTGCCATGCTCGTGGCCTACTTCGACCGCATCCGCAAGGGTAAGGAAATCATCGAGCCAGACACCAGCCTGAGCCATGCCGGTAATTTCCTGTGGATGCTGAACGGCGAAAAGCCGATCGCCGAAGCAGAGCGCGCTCTGGATGTTGCGCTGGTGCTGCATGCCGACCATGAACTGAATGCTTCGACCTTTGCCGCGCGCGTCATCGCGGCCACGCTGTCTGATGTCCATTCGGCCATCACAGGCGCGATTGGCGCCTTGAAGGGGCCACTGCATGGGGGCGCCAACGAAGCTGTCATGAAGCTGCTCTACGAAATCGATGCCGCTGGTGCCGAACCTGTTGAGTATGTACGTGACTTGTTGGTGAAGAAGGTCAAGGTGTCCGGCTTCGGACATCGTGTGTACAAAACGGAAGACCCACGCGCTACCCACCTGCGCCGTATGTCCAAGGACCTTGGAACAGCCGCAGGGAACGCTCGCTGGTACGAGATGTCAGAGCAGATCGAAGGTTTCGTTCGCGGCGAGAAGAAGCTGAATGCGAATGTGGACTTCTACTCTGCATCCACGTACACCACGCTGGGCATCGACATGGACCTGTTCACACCCATCTTTGCTGTCAGCCGCATCTCCGGTTGGGCCGCCCACGTTATCGAGCAGCATGACAACAACCGGCTGATCCGGCCGCGTGCGGAGTACACAGGCCCCGCTTATCCCGCTCCCTACATTCCGCTGAACGAACGCTGAAGCCTGCAACGCAGTGCTGCCGGTAAACTGGTCGGGTGAGTGTACCTAAGAGCGCTGTCGAACTTGAGAGTCCTGAAGCCATTGCGGTGGTGGATGACATCCTTGCAGGTGTCGGCCTGCAGCACGGTTCACGCGCCTCGCGCAGAAACACGTGGGCTGGTGGCGAGCGGCGACCTGTAGGCAAGAAAAAGGACGCTGCGGCGAAGGCATCCGCCGAACCCGCGGAGCAGCCGCAACCAGTCACCATCTCCGCGTTAAGACAATGCGAAGGCCTTGTGCACGGCTTTTCAACACGCGCGGGCGGAGTTTCTCGCTGCTACCGACCGTGGCTGCCTGAGGGTACGGGCGACCTGAACCTGGGCTTCACGGCACATGACGACCCAGACCATGTGCGTGAAAATCGCAGGCGCTTCCTCTACGCGATTCAGGCCCAGGATTTCCAGCAGTTTGCCTTGCTGAACCAGCGCCACACGCCCATCATTCGCATCCTTGCACAGGCTACGGAAGCGTCCACAGATTTTCTGCAGTCGGGGGCGTTGCGGGGAGATGCCGTGATGACGGACCTGCCCGGCGTCCTGCTTACGATCCAGACAGCCGATTGCGTTCCCGTGCTGCTGTTTGATCCGCTCAAGCGCGTAGTTGCGGCCTTTCATGCGGGCTGGCGAGGCACGCTGGCACGCATCGTGGAGCGTGGGGTTGGCACCATGCGGCGTCAGTATGGTTCCGATCCAGCAAGCCTGATCGCGGCAATTGGACCTTCTATCGGACCGGAGAGCTACGCCGTGGGCGAAGAGCTTCAGCACGACTTCCGGTCCCAGTTCCACTACGCAGATGAGCTTTTCCGCGACGTGTACGACTCTGACCCCATCCGCGAAAAGTATCCCTTACTGTTTCTCACGGCGCGCGCACCCGGGCACTCGCCTATCGGCCCGCAGCTGCACCTGGACCTGTGGGAGGCGAACCGGCGGCAGTTGCTGGACGCGGGCGTAGAGGCTGCAAACATCAGCATCACAGGCGAAAATACCGCTGCAGATACCGGGCGATTCTTCTCATACCGTGCCGAAGATGGGTTTACCGGGCGCATGATGAGCGCCATCGGCATGGCTGAGTGATCGCTTAGCGGAGCTGGATGTCGTGGTTGCCGGTTTGTTCGCGGACCAGCCGCTCGGTCAGGGCCGTAAGGTCTTCACCGGTTTTTGGCAGGATGAAACGTCCTTCGGTCCAGTCCAGCTTGAAACTGCTGGTCAGTGCGGAGATCCAGATCTGGCGCACCGGCGCATTTGGCGTAAAGACGAACTTGGTCTTCGGCGCTTCGAACACCACGTTCAAAACGCCGCCGTTCTCTTCTGTCTCAAAGCCGCCATCTTCCTCGGCGTCAATTAGGCTCTGCTTTAACTGCTCAAGCGCGCGATCGGCATCGCGGCGAAAAATCTGTTCATCCACCATAGGTCAAGTCTACCGCCACCGTGCCGGGGTATTGAGACGCACCGCTTAGAACGGGATGTCGTCGTCCGTAATGCCCTCGTTGGCATAGTCATCCTGCGGCTGCGAGCGCTGATCGAAGCTGGCCGTGCTGTTGCCACCGCCACCACCGCGTGGTGCTCCGCCCTGCGAACCATAGCTGCTGCCGCCGGAGTACTGGCTGGCACCGCCACCTTCGGCGTTGCCGCCGCGCCCGCCCAACAGCGACAGGTCATTGACCAGGATCTCAGTTTTGAATCGCTTCTGACCGCTCTCCTTGTCATCCCAGGAGCGCGTCTGAATCTTGCCTTCAATAAAGATCTGCGAACCCTTTTTTACATAGTCACGCACGATTTCTGCCGTCCGGCCAAAGCAGACCAGGTTGTGCCACTCCGTTTTGTCGGTCCAGTTGCCGCCCTGGTCCTTTTGCCGGTCGGCAGTCGCCAGGGTGAACTGGGCGATGACCATGCCGCCCTGCGTTGCCCGCATCTCGGGATCTTTGCCCACATTGCCCAGCAGCATTACCTTGTTGACGCCCTTTGCCATTCCCTGCTCCGTTCAATTTCCGTGAGTCCGACGATACCAGATGCAGACGCCCGCCGCGCGAAGTTTGCGGAGTGGCCACCCGACCTTTAGCATCCATGGGATGCCCGTTTCCGCCGCTTACCCAACTCCGTTGACCCCGCAGCAGCTTCGCGCACGGGCTGGGCGTGTCTGCGTGGCGCTATCTGGACCAGACATGCTGCAGGTGGCGGCAGAGGCCGTGGGACAACACCGATTCCTGGAACTTCGGCTCGATTCCCTGCCGGATCCGGCCAGCTTGCTGCCTGGACTGCAGGCCTTTCTGCATACGCATCCAGAAGTGACCGCTGTGTCTACCTGCCGCAGAACTTCGTTCGGTGGAGCATTCCAGGGCACGGCGCAGGAACAGGCCGCCATCTTGCAAGCGTCAGTCGAAGCGGGCTGCCTGCTGGTGGATGCCGAAGTAGAAACAGCAGAAGAGCTTGGGCCTGATGTTCTGGCTACCATGCGCAAGGCAGGCGCGGCGGTCATCCTAAGCTGGCACGATTTTGCAGGAACTCCAGACCTCCTTCCGGTGCTACGCAGGCTGCAAAGCTTTCAACCTGACTTCCTCAAGATTGTCCCCACGGCCCAGACGTTGAATGACAGCCTCCTCTTAATCGACCTGCTGGAACAGCACGGGGCTGACGGCAACCTGGTCGCCATGAGCATGGGGCTGAAGGGAGTTCTGACCCGGGTACTTGGGCCGCGCTTTGGGTCGGCCTTTACCTTTGCCGCACCCGATGGCGGGGGCGGGACCGCGCCCGGCCAAGTATCCGCTTCCACGCTGCGGGACCTCTACCGGGTGGAGAGTATCTCGCTCGAAACCGAGATCTACGGTGTAGCCGGAACGCCGATCGGGGCTTCCCTTTCGCCATTGATGCACAACACTGCTCTGAAACAGGCTGGAAGGGACGCGGTGTACCTGCCGCTTGAGACCGGTGATGCACAGGAACTGTTGCAGGTAGCAGAACGGCTGAAGCTACGCGGCCTGAGCATAACCATGCCTTTGAAAGAGACTGTGCTGCCGCTGTTGACTACCAGCGACCCGGAAGTTGTGACCATGGGCGCCTGCAACACGATCCTGCGAGAAGCCGACGGTACGCTGCACGGCTTCAACACCGACGTTGCGGGCATTGTGGGCCCCTTGGAAACCCGATGCTCGCTGCTTGGGAAACGTGTGCTGGTGCTGGGCGCGGGCGGCGCGGCGCGAGCGGCTGTCTTCGGCCTGACGGCACGTGGTGCAGAGGTCTACCTGCTGAACCGCACAAGGGAGCGGGCAGAAGCGTTGGCACAGGAGTCGGGCGCCAGCGTCCTGCGTCAGGAAGCGCTTACAGGAACGCGTTTTGACATCATCATCAACAGCACACCTTACGGTATGCGCGGCCGGGAAATGGATGCGCCCATCCCACCCGCTGAGATGCGGTGTGACCTGTTCTTTGACCTGGTCTATAACCCGCTGCAAACGCCCCTGATGAAGGTTGCGGAAGATCGCGGCATCCAGACCATTCCGGGTGCCGCGATGTTTGTTGCGCAGGGTGTCCGTCAGTTTGAACTGTGGACGGGGTTAAAAGCGCCGGAGGAAGCGATGCTGCGCGTCGTGACAGAAGCACTTGGCGCAGCTTGATGCTTAGGCTGGGACCTGGTCGACGCTGGTTGGTTCGACCTTTTCTCGCGCGTTCCGCTGTGCGCGGTACTTTGCGGCTTCCTCGTACGCCTTCAGGCGCGACCGCATAATGCCACCAAGCGGCTGGTGAGCGGCCAGCGCGTGCCAGGGTGAAAACGAAAGCTGCTCATCCACAAAAAGCTGCCGTGCGTCAGAGTACGAATCCTGCGCTTTCACAGTGATGGTGGCCACCGTCTGCCAAGGGCTCTTGTCTTCCGGCCACACCTTGTTCGCAACTTCGATGGGAAAGTCCTTGTCCATCTCTTCCGTGTCCGGCTCTGCCAAGGCCAGTTGCACCTTTACGTCCCAAACTGCGTCTTCGTGCCGGAAGAAGCGCTTGATCTCTTCTTCCAGTGCGTTGTAGTCCTGCCCCAGGTCAATGCTCTTTCCCACCAGCGCCTTCAGGTTTTCACTGGAAGGTGCAAAGCCGATCTTTGCAACGTAGTCGCCGTAACGCAGCGGAGCAACCGTTGTGAAACTCTCGCCGAGGGGGTGCACGGCGGACGCGCCTATGCCCTCCAGTGTCGCGGAAGGCAGATGCACGGCCTTCAGCACAGCGTTGGCTGCACGGGCTGTCGCGCTGACTGCGTGCTTGACGCCCTCGGAGACTTCCAGCCCCTTGTCGAACTGCTTGATCTGCTCCAGAAAGCCCTCGGGATCGGGCGCAGTGAACACATTGGTGTTGATGCAGACGAAATCCTGCGTCGGCTGCCCAGCGTGGTTTGCCACCTTCTCGCCTGCCACGTTCAGGACTTTCAAGGCCAGGCCGCGTGGGCTGGACACCGTATCCGCCAGCATGTCGCCGGGATTCGTGGAGAAACGCAGGATTACGGAATGCGGTTCAGACGTCGCAAACAGCCCCTGGCGCAACTCCTCCGGCAAATTCGGCAAGGCCTGCAGCGTACCCACAAGCACGCCGTGCGACTTGGCGTGCACCGGGCGATACGCGTGCCGGTAACGGGCAGCCATGGTGCGCGTGATGTGCTGCATGGTGCGCGACAGCTCGTCGAAGATCACAGACTCGTTTGCTGCGGGCTGTTCGACGGAAGGGCTGTAACGGAAATACGGGACGGTCTGCGGCAAAGGTTTGCTCCAAAGCTGAGTTATGCAAAGTCTGATGCGTCTGGCTGGCCGACGCTTGAGACTCGTCGCTTGCGCATATCCGACCAGGACTCGGATCTGATCCGATCTTGCGCCTGGTTGAACAAGCGTCTGCGCGCCAGTACAGTCAAACAGGTATGCGTCTTCTCCGATACCTGATCGCGCTTCTGGCCGTTGCCGGAGCGGTAGTCTCTGTGCTGGCCCTGCGTGTCCACCTGCAGGACCCGAATGCTGCGCCACCCTGCGCGGTCAGCGAACACTGGGACTGCGGCGCCGTCAACCACTCGCGCTTCGCCGTTTTTCCTCCGCGTGGCTTCGACGAAGATATGAACAGCAAGGGACATTTGCCCGTAGCCATCGCAGGCATCGCGGGCTACGTTGCAATTCTGCTGCTGGCACTGCTGGGTCGCGACTTTCTCACCTTCGAAGTGACGCAAATCGGCTTCTTCTGCGCACTGATGCTTACTTTTCTGGAGAAGTACGTTCTGGAGAAGTGGTGCATTTACTGCGTCTGGTCACAGTGCCTGCTGGCCGCGATGCTGCTGCTGGCCGCTGCAAATCTGTGGATCGCTCATCGCAGGAAGGCACAGCAGGGTCTGCGGCTGCGCGCCGTCTAAAATCCTGGTTAAGGTGACTTGTGGGCTGGCTTGAACTTCTCCCGCTGTTAAAACGTCTGCTCCCGCTGCTAAGCCGCATGGCACCCATGCTGGAGACCTTTATCGCTACGCGGTCTGGCAAGCTGGCGGAAACCGAAGCGGCTGATCGTCTGCACGAGAACCTCAAGACGCACCTGGCAGACACAGCGCAGAAGCACGATCTTGTGTCAGAACTGTTGCTTGCCCAGGCCGGTCAGATCAAAGGCCTTTTAGAAAATATGGCTCGTCAGCGTGCTGTAGAAGACCGCACGGCAGCTCGGCTGCTGGAGATCGAATCTTCCGTTGCCGCCCTGGCACGGACCCTACGCAGCGCGATCATCCTGCTTGGATTACTCATGCTGGCTTCTATCGCGCTCCTGGTGTTCCTGCTGATGCACCGTTCTGGCGCGAGCGTCTGATCTGGCGCTCCGTCGACACAATGGCACAAACGGCGGCTGATAATTTCACCGGGTACACGTACCGGGAGTCGCCACAGCTTCGGCGTAATCTAAGAAACATGGGTATTACGCGGCAACAGGCACTGGATTGCTTCGCCTCAGACGACTTGATCGGCATTGGCATGGAGGCCGATGCGGTACGCCGCCGTCTGCATCCTGAGGGCGTCGTCAGCTACATCATTGATCGCAACATCAATTACACCAACTTCTGCACGGAATACTGCACCTTCTGTGCCTTCTATCGCCCGCTCAAGGGCAAAATGGCGAGCGAAGGGTACATTCTGGATTTCGAGACGATCTACGCAAAGATCGCCGAAACGGAAGAACTGGGCGGCACCGGTGTACTGATGCAGGGCGGTATCCACCCGGATCTGAAGATCGACTGGTTCGAATCGTTGTTCCGCGGCATCAAGGATCGCTTCCCCAACATCTGGCTACACTGCCTGTCCGCAAGCGAGATTCTAGCCATTGCCGAGTACAGCGAAATCAGCCTGCGCGAGACGATCATGCGCCTGCGGGATGCTGGCCTACAATCCATTCCGGGCGGAGGCGCGGAAATTCTGGACGATGACGTTCGCAAGCGCATCGCGCGCCTGAAATGCAGAACGGAAGATTGGGTAAATGTGCATCGCACTGCCCATGAGCTAGGCATGCGAACCACTGCAACCATGATGTTTGGTGTTGGCGAGACCATGGAGCAGCGCGTGAACCACTTCGACGTGGTCCGCCGCCTGCAAGAAGAAACGGGTGGTTTCACCGCGTTCATCCCGTGGAGCTTTCAGCCGAATAACACCGCCCTTGGCGGTCGCGGTTGGGAAGAGGCGACATCGGTCGAATACTTGAAGACGCTCGCCGTTTCCCGCATGTACCTGGACAACATTGAAAATGTGCAAAGCTCATGGGTTACGCAGGGTCTGAAGGTGTTGCAGATGGGCCTGCGTTTCGGCGGCAACGACGTCGGTTCCGTCATGCTGGAAGAGAACGTCGTGAAGGCTGCGGGAACTGCAAACTGCACCACGGAAGAAGAGTTGCGACGCATCATTCGCGATGCCGGGTTCAAGCCTGTCCAGCGTGACACGCTCTACACAACACTCTTCATCAACTGATACCGGCTGCCACTTCGCAGCCGGATCAGGCAGCCTCTGAATCGGACACTTCGGCCCAGGGGTAGCAAGTGCGATCGTTGCGAGCCCACCATCCACATGCAGCCAGCGCAGGATGGCTCGGGGTCTGATTGCGTGCGAGCTCCGCAACAACCCCGGCCAGCACGGTTGGAACTGGCTCGCCGCTGGCCATGTCAAAGACGCCGGGTTCGTAGTAGCCGTTGTCGCGTGTGACCAGTTCATTCCAGAAGTACGACCCCAGCAAAGCCCAGACGGTCAGAGCCGCACACTCAACACCCTTCAGGCTGGATTGCTGCATACCAGCCTGGGCAGCAGCCAGCCAGCGAATCTGCTCCTCCGGCGGGCCACCCAGGTGTACCTCAGTCAAAGCGACCGGACACTGGTACCGCTGCCACGCTTCCTGTACCGGGCGAGCAAAGTCAACAGCCGCAAGGCCAGACACGCGGACAGCTTCCACATCCACAAATGGACCTTCGCTCGACCCCAGGAACTCTGGGTACAGGTGACGGCGATCATCCAAGTGGCGATCGCTGGTGGTGTAGTAGTTCACACCGACGACCTGCGGCGGGCAAGGGTGGTCCTGGAACCAGAGGATGTCCTCGGCTGAGATCCCGTGGGAGCGCATGTACTCGAACATGGGGTGTTGGTGGTTCACGCGGCCAAACAGCAGATCAAACGTGAGCCACTGCCGAATGTTCAGCAGTTCCGCTATGGAGCGGAGGGCCGTAGTTCCGGTCACGCTGCCGCAATCGTCTGTCTGGATCAGTTGGGCCTCGGGCCGCACCCGGCGAATCGCTTCCATGCTCAGAACGGTCGCCTTGACCTGGTTGAGAAGGGCGCGGAGATAGCTGTGCGTGGAACGGTGGTGAGGATGCCAGTGACCATACTGCGCGCTGAAGCGAGCCGTCGTGTTCGGCTCGTTAACAGGCGTATAGGCGTCGATGTCGGGGTAGCGCCTTGCGAGGGCACCCGCGTACTGTGCCAGATGGATCGGGAAATCCTCGTCCAGCAGGCTGGTATGGCGTGGCCCACTGCCATGGTGCATCAGGCCCGCGATCGGCCGAATACCTGCCTCGCGCAGACCGTCCATGCACCGGTCACTCCACTGCCACGACCCTTGCTGCTCAAAGCGTTCCCACAACATGCCAACGCGGAGCGTGCGAATACCCAAAGCGGTAATCTTATGAAAATCACCCTCACGATGGGCGTGACCGGAGAGCTCCATCTGGTCGAAGTAAGTGTCACCGACCCGGTTACACGTGCACTCCACCCCTCCCCAGATCGGGAGAGGTGGGATCGTCACAGCAACTGGAGCAGAAGCACCCGGCCGAGCGAGGCCGTTCGAGCCGTTAGGCAGTTGCAATGTCGATCTGTTCCGAGCCATTCTTCCGGTCCTCCGAACGCATCTTGGAGTTAGGCGCAACTAGCGGGGACGTGCTGGGCCGTCTTGCTGTAAGACGCTCCGATAACGTAAGCGCCTGCGCTACTACCTGGTCCATGTTGTAGTAGCGATAGGTTGCAAGTCGGCCCGCGAAATGTACGTCTGGCAAAGCTTCTCCAAGTGCTTTGTACTTGGCATAAAGCTCGGCATTCTGCGGCTGCGGAATCGGGTAATACGGGTCGCCTTCAGACCTTGGATACTCGAAGACCACACTCGTTTTTGGGTGTTCCTGGCCAGTGAGGCACTTGAACTCCGTAATCCGGGTGTACGCGTGCTCGTTAGGGTAATTCACGACGGCTGCGGGCTGGTACTGCTCACGATCAAACGTTTGGTGTTTGAAGTGCAATGAGCGGTACGGCAGATGACCGTAGCAGTACTCGAAGTACTCGTCGATCGGTCCGGTAAAGATCAACTCACGAAAGCTGATTTCGTTTTGGATCTCGCGATATGTCGTATTCAACATGATGCGGATATTCGGATGATCCAGGATCTTCTCGAACATGCGGGTGTAGCCGTGCAGAGGCATCGCCTGCAGACGATCCGTGAAGTAACGGTCGTCTCTGGAACTGCGCGCAGGTACGCGGGCGGCGACGGCCGCATCTAGTTCTGATGGATCCAACGCCCACTGCTTGCGCGTGTAGTTCTTGAAAAACTTTTCATAAAGGTCGCGTCCAACGCGGCTAACTACGGCGTCCTCAGATGTCTTGACCTGCGCACAAGGCTCTGCAACTGCCTGCAGAAACGCTTCTGCCTGCTGACATGTCAGATTCATGCCGTACAGCTTATTTAGCGTGTCCACGTTGATGGGCATGGGCACAAGTTGTCCATCTACACTGGCCTGCACGCGGTGTTCGTACGGGCGCCAATCAGTGAAACGCGAAAGGTACTCGAACACCTTCTCTGAGTTTGTATGAAAGATGTGCGGCCCATACTTATGAACCAGGACACCTGCGTCGTCATAGTAGTCATAAGCGTTACCACCGATGTGATTCCGCTTATCGATGATCAGGATCTTTGCGTCGGAGCGTGATGCTAACCGCTCCGCGAGGATACTGCCGGCGAAGCCGGCGCCAACGATCAGGTAATCAAACATGATTTCCGCTCCTTCTGTTTACGGCGAAGCCTGCAGCCGGTTGTGAGCGGTTTGCGAGGACGGCGGAAATGGCTGCCATCATCTCTTGGTACGTCTTGTCCCAGGAAGTGGAGTTCAGGTATTCATCTACTTTGCTTGCCCATCGAGGATCGGCCGGTTCAAGGCATAACTCGATAGCCTTCACAAACTCTGCTGGATCATCTGCAATGTGAACCAAGCCGCGTTCCCCATACGGTCGAACAACATCTCGAATGGTTGTGGAAACAACCGGCTTGCCTGCGGCAAGGTACTCCGGCGTCTTCGTCGGACTTATAAACCGAGTGGACGCATTGCGTGCAAATGGGAGCATTGCGACAGTCCAGTTCGCCAAGTATGAAGGAAGCTCTGTGTACTGCTTTGAACCCAAGTAGTGCAAGTTGTCGGCATGCGGTAAGTCCTCTTGCCGAATCTTGACCACTGGACCGATCACTACAAAGTGCCAGTCTGGCCGCATCTTTGCAATTGCTCCCAGCAGGTCCCGATCCAAGCGTTCGTCTAACACTCCGAAAAAACCGATTCTCGGTTCCGGGATGCCGGCCTGATCTGCGGGGTCCACCATGGACTTCCGTGCCGCTCCGAAATGTCTACGGTCGATGCTGCTTGGAAACAGATGAACATTGCCATGCTGGCCGCGCTTCGACTCGTACAGACTTGCTCCACCCGCGAATACAAGGTCAGCTTTTGCAAATAGCTTCTGCTCACGGAGAATCAGTTCTGGCGGGGCTCCCTGGAATGCGGAAAGCTCATCCATGCAGTCGTAAACAACCGCATCAGGAACAAGATGGTCGGTGAAGGACAATGCCATGGGCGTGTAGTACCACGCCAGATATCGGGTTACACCTTTGCTCTGCAGGTAGTCGTCCAACAGCAGTCGCTGCGCGGCATCCACTTCAGCAGGTGACAGACCCGTGGGCAAACACGGAGTAAGAACTGTCACTTCATCAGGACCGCAGAGCGATCGAAGTGTAGCGGGCGCGTTTCCCTCAAAAATTGGTTCTTCCCAGTAGTACACAGGAACTTGTTTCGTAAGGCGCGTCAGCAAATGCTGCGGTCTTTGGAACACAAAATTCCATCGCAGGTGAGAAAAGCAAAAAGCCGCCTGTAACGGAACGAATTCTGAATTGGTATCCATTGAGTCCTATGATGCAGACAGCCGCAAACCCGTCTCCCCGCATCAGAGGGTTGCCGCGCATCTACTTTGCCGCAGTCATATGCGCAGCGTTCTTTTTGAACAGGCGGAGGCTGGCATGGAGCTTGGCAGAAAACAGCAGTACCGTGTCGGCCTATTTCCATTGTAGATCTGAAACATCCCGGTACAGGCGGTGTGAACGATCTTAGGGCGTGCGCTCAACGGGCGTTGCAGGTGCCTCGCGTAGAATGCGATCATCCCCAACCGCGGAGACAGGCTCTGTTTACAACAGTACAGACACTAGTCACGACACTGCTACTGACACAACCCGGCGCGATCAATCGTTGGGTGACGAATCAGACCGGTGACCGTGCCAAACGATTTCGCGGCCTGTATCATCTAAACGCCTTTGATCTGGGTCTTTTAATCCCGTACTTCATTGTCATGGTGATCCTCGCGTTTTACGGTATCCACCGGTACCAACTGGTGTGGCTCTACTACCGCAACAAAAAGAAGGCAGCGACCAGCGCAAATCCACCCATGTCCTTCCAGGCAGAAGATCTGCCCTTCGTTACCATTCAGCTCCCCATTTTCAATGAGCAATATGTAATCGACAGGCTGGTTGACGCATGTTGCCGCATCAACTATCCGCGAGATCGTTTTGAAATCCAGGTACTCGACGATTCAACCGACGAGACCCATGAAGTTGCTGGAAACATTGTGAAGCGGTACGCCGAAGGCACCGCAGGTCTTGAGCCGCAGCCCATTCACTACCTGCACCGCACCGATCGCTATGGCTACAAGGCGGGCGCACTGGACGCGGGTTTGCATACCGCGAAAGGTTCACTGATCGCTATCTTCGACGCGGACTTTGTTCCGCCACCAGACTGGCTCAATAAAGTTATTCATCACTTTGCAGAGCCAAGCATCGGCATGGTGCAAACGCGCTGGACCCACCTGAATCGCGATTACAGCTTTCTGACCCAGGTCGAAGCTATTCTGCTGGACGGCCACTTTGTGCTGGAACATGGCGGGCGTTCGCGCGCTGGAGTGTTCTTTAACTTCAACGGAACTGCGGGCATGTGGCAGCGCCGCGCCATTGAAGAAGCGGGTGGCTGGCAGCACGACACACTGACCGAAGATACGGACCTCAGTTATCGCGCTCAACTGAAAGGTTGGAAGTTCAAATACCTGCAGGACGTAGAGTGTCCCGCCGAACTGCCCATTGAAATGACAGCCTTTAAGACCCAGCAGGCGCGATGGGCGAAGGGCTTGATCCAGACAAGCAAGAAGATTCTGCCGCGCGTGTTGAAGAGCGATGCGCCATTCCACACCAAACTGGAAGCCTGGTACCACCTGACAGCAAACCTCAGCTACCCGCTGATGATTGTGCTGAGCGTGCTGTTGATGCCCGCCATGATCATTCGCAGTTGGCAGGGCTGGGTGCAGATGTTATTGATCGATTTTCCACTGTTCATGGCCAGCACCATGTCGATCTCAAGCTTCTACCTGGTATCTCAAAAAGAGCTGTTTCCGAAACGCTGGTACAAGACGTTTCTTTACCTGCCATTTCTCATGTCCCTCGGCGTTGGACTTACCATCACCAACACAAAGGCTGTCATGGAGGCACTCTTCGGTGTGCAAAGTGCATTTGCGCGCACGCCGAAATATCGCGTGCAGAACAAGGGCGAGAAAAACTTTGCGGCCAAGAAGTATCGCAAGCGGCTCGGTATTATCCCGTGGATCGAGTTACTCATCGGCTGCTATTTCGCATTTACTGTCTGGTATGCCGTTACCAGTGAAAACTACTTCACGGTGCCTTTCCTTCTGCTGTTTGTGCTGGGCTATTGGTACACGGGCCTGCTTAGCCTGCTGCAAGGCAGGTTTGAACGCGGCGGCAATGCCGGCAGCGATCTGCACGAGAAGCCTTACCCTGTCGGCATCTAAACCTGACCTTACCTAGAGAGAAATACGCATGAAAGCAACACCTACCGCTATACCCGATGTTGTTTTGCTGGAGCCAAAAGTATTTGGCGACGAACGTGGATTCTTTCTGGAATCCTACTCGGAACGCACCTTTCAGCAGCTCGGTTTACCTACCCGATTTGTGCAGGACAATCATTCCAAGTCCATCCGCAGTGTTCTTCGCGGACTCCATTATCAGTTCGGCACACCACAGGGCAAACTGATCCGCGTGCTGCAGGGCGAGATTTACGACGTCGCCGTGGACATGCGGCGCTCTTCCCCGACCTTTGGCAAATACGTTGGTGAACTGCTCGACGATCAGCAGAGACGCATGTTGTGGATTCCACCTGGATTTGCCCACGGCTTTCTTGTCCTGAGCGACACGGCAGAAGTGGCGTATAAGGCATCGGAGTTCTACGCGCCAGCGCAGGAGCGTTCGCTGCTTTGGAACGACGCCGAAGTCGGCATCGATTGGCCACTTCACCTGATTGAACCGGCAGGTCCCATCCTTTCTGCGAAAGACGCACAGGGTATGCCGCTTTCCACAGCAGAAGCCTACGAGTAAACACCGAAAGGGAGACAGACGCAGCAGTCTGTCTCCCTTCAAGCAGGAGCATGCATGAGTAACACGCAGTCCGATGCGCTGGTATTTTTCGGTGCAACAGGCGACCTCGCCTACAAAAAGATCTTTCCCGCGCTGCAGTCCATGGTGAAACACGGAAAGCTGAATGTGCCAGTCATCGGTGTGGCCAAGGCTGGCTGGAACCTGGATCAACTGAAAGCGCGCGCAAAGGACAGCCTGGAGAAACATGGCGGCGTCGACGAAGATGCCTGGCCAAAGCTGAGCAAACTTCTCTGCTATGTCGACGGCGACTACGGCGACCTGTCCACGTTCGAAGCCATTCGGAAAGAACTTGGAACAGCTGCCCACCCGGCGCACTACCTTGCCATTCCGCCTTCGCTATTTGGCTCCGTAGTGGAGCAACTGGTGAAGGCTGGCTGTGCAACCGGCGCGCGCATCATCGTAGAAAAGCCCTTTGGTCACGACCTCGCATCCGCGCAGAACCTGAATCGGATCCTGCACTCGGCCTTTGATGAATCTGCAATCTTCCGCATCGACCACTACCTGGCGAAGAACTCCGTTCACAACCTGGTGTCGTTCCGCTTCTCGAACGCGATCATCGAAGGCCTTTGGAATCGGGATCACATCGAGAGCGTCGAGATCACCATGGCGGAAGATTTTGGTGTGCAGGGCCGGGGCGCCTTTTACGACGCCACAGGCACAATCCGCGACGTGATCCAGAACCATATCTTCCAGGTGCTTTCAAACCTGACCATGGAAGCACCTGCGCGGAGTGACAGCGAATCCCTGCGCGACGAAAAGGTGAAGGTTCTAAAATCCATGTGCCCGATTACGCCGGAGAGCCTGGTGCGTGGACAGTTCGAGGGGTACCTCGATGAGAACGGCGTGAAGCCGGACTCAAAAACCGAGACATTCGCAGCTCTTCGGGTCGACATCAACTCCTGGCGATGGCAGGGTGTCCCCTTTTACATTCGCGCCGGCAAGAATATGCCGCTCACCTGCCTGGAGATTATGGCGCGTATTCGTCGCCCCCCGATTACGGATGTCAGCCCGAAGGAGACGCCGCAGAACTACCTACGCATTCGGCTTAGTCCTGAGATGGCGATAGCAATTGCACTTTCGGCCACGCCTGCGACGGGGTCCAAACGTGCCCTGGTGGAACTGGTCGCCGCAAGGCACACACGCCCCGGTGAAATGGAGGCGTACGAGCGCGTTCTAAGTGACGCCATGGCTGGCGACGCTACGCTGTTTGCACGGCAGGACTACGTGGAAGAGGCATGGCGTGTCGTTGATTCCGTGCTGAAGATGGATACGCCTGTCTACACCTACGCTCCGCATACATGGGGTCCAGAAGAAGCCATGAGCATCGTCTGCCCGCCGGGCGGATGGCACGAACCCCAGCCGAAAGAAGATGATGATTTCAGGGTCGTTCAGCCCGTCTAGGCACGATCGCTGGCCGTGCCCCATTGATCATCATCAGCCAAAGTACAGCCAGGTCTGCGCGCAGACCTGGCTGTACTTCAAGCCGTTCGCCTGACTCAGGCACTTAACGAGAGCAGAAAGGCGACTGCTCGAAGTTCCGAACGATGTCAGCAACATCCACGTACACGGCCAGTGCCCCGGCTTCCTGTAACTCTTCCTTCTTCCAGCCGCCAGACTGGACCGCTACCGTAGCAACGCCAGCCTTCTTGGCGGCCTCTACGTCCCAGGGTGTGTCTCCCAGGGCAAGTGCCTCATCCGGTGCGATCTTCAGCATTTCAAGGGCTGCCAGAAAGATGTCCGGCTCCGGCTTAGCCTGCTCTGCATCGCTTGCCGTTGCCTGTTCTTCCACCAGGTCGTGAATCTTCAGAATGGTCTTAAAGATCTCCAGGTCTTCCTTTTCGCTGGACGTCGCCACGGCAATCCGCAAACCCTGCTGCCGCATGCGTTCCAGCAGCCTGCGAGCATCAGAAAAAGGCACGATACGGTCCAGGTACTCGCGTTGAAAGAGCTGTTTGCGGAAGGCCTTCAAGTCCTTCTCCAGCGCTGGTAGTTTGTCCTCGGGAACAAAGCATGGCAACAGGTAGTCCCCGCCTTTGCCAATCTGCTTCACTACTGCTTCGAAGTCCGCCGGGAAGCCAAAATGCTCAAACGTCCGTTTCCAAGATTCCGCGTGGAACGCGTTGCTATCCAGTAAGGTTCCGTCGATATCGCACAACACAGCTTTCAGCATCTACACACCCCGTTCACTTCCGTAGGATGCGCGTAGGCAGGCGACTAGCCCCCTGCGTAAGCAGCCGTAGTCAGTCGCGAGTGGCCGGGAGATGAACAGTGAACTCTGTTGTGCCAGGCTTTGATTCCAGCGTCAAACGGCCCTGGTAGCTTTCCAAAATCCGACGCACGATGCCCAGACCCAGGCCGCTCCCGACACCTGCCTCTTTTGTCGTAAAGAAAGGGTCGAAGATGTGTTCCTGATCTTCCGGTGAAATGCCCGGACCGTTATCGCGGAAAGCGATGCGAACTTCGTTGTCGAGGAATGACGTGTGCACGGCGATGGTGCCGCCAACTGGTACCGCATCGATCGAGTTGTCGAGCAGGTTGGTCCAGACCTGGTTCAGTCCGGAACAAACGCAGTGCAGGTTCGGAATACCGGCTCCAAAGTCCTTCACAACACGGATATTCTTTTCGCGCAGCTTGTGTTTCAGCATCACCATGGTGGTGTGGATGCTCTTGTTGATATCAAGATCCTGCATGCCGCCCTGCCCCTCATGGGCATAGCTCTTGACGGCTTGCGCAAGTTCAACGACGCGGCTAACGCTGTCCTCCACCAGACCGACCATCTGCATGGACGAGGCGGTCGCCTCCAGCCACTCAATGGGCTCGGTCAGGCTGGCTCCTGTAAAAGCGGCAGCCAGGCACTCAAGATCGTCGGACGATATGCCGCTGCTGACCAGCACCGGTGCAAACTCCCACGCCTTGGCCACCGCATGCGCATCCATCCACTCGCCCATGGCTTCTTCCGCATCGGATTGCTGCAGCGAACTGAGGCAAACATCGGCGCGAACAGCCAGCGCGCGTTCCTGCAGTGCTGTCAGGCAGCTACGCTGCTCAGCGGTATGGCCTCGCTCGGAAAAGCTGCGGGCGAGCATATGCATACGCTGCAGGTTTACGCGCAACTGGGACGCTGCACGCCGTGCCGCTGAGCCAGGATTGTTTAGCTCGTGCATCAGGCCCGCAGTCATGGTGCCCAGCAGGGCCATTTTGTCCTGCTGGGTCTGCTGCGCCTGCATGCCGCGGACGCGCATGCTCATCTCAGCGATAATGGCAGCGCGGAGTCGCGGCGTCCGTGCCAACACACTCCAAAAGGCTGCCTCTGTGAGGCGCAGCCCACGGGTGGGAGTTACTGTCTGAACCGTCATGTATGAGGGCAGCCCAGAGAGCAGCGGCACCTCTCCCATGAACGACGGAGCACTCATCACTTTGTTGATCAGGAAGTTACCCTGACCGTCGCTACGCGAAACGCTTACCTTGCCGTCCAGAAGGATAAGGAAGTTGTCGAACCGCTCCGTCTCGTCCACAATCTTCGTGTCTGCAGCAATGTGGCTTTCAGTAGCTTCTGCGACCAGGCAGGTCAACTCGCTGGCGGGCACGTCACCGAACAGCCTCAGGCGCTGCAACTCCTCGAGTATCCCCTGCTGCCATGCGGCCTCGGTAAGGACGCACTCTGAGACTGCTGCCATTTCTCTACACTCCTGCCAGGTACTGATGGACAAACTGGATTGCTATGGAACCTTCACCCACGGCTGAAGCTGCGCGCTTCACCGAGCCGTGCCGTACGTCGCCCGCTACAAAGATCCCGGGCACGCTTGTCTCAAGCAGATATGGGTCACGATTGGGCACAGCCCACGCAGCACCGGACCGTCGCAGGTCAGGGCCTGCAAGTACATATCCCCGCTCGTCACGGCATACCTCGGTCGGCAGCCAACCTGTTTTGGGAGCCGCCCCGATAAACGTAAACACCGAAGTGGCCATACGAGTTTCGGTCCCACGCGGCGTGCGCAGCTCAATACTTTCCAGGTGGTCCATGCCACAGAAACGGGTGATTTGGGTCTCTGTTTCCACCACGATGTTTGCGGTTCCGCGGATCTGGTCGATCAGGTACTTCGACATGCTGGATTCCAGTCCCTTGCCGCGTACCAGCATGGTGACTTTGCGCGCGTACTTCGAAAAATTCATGGCCGCCTGCCCGGCAGAGTTTGCTCCACCCACCACAAAGATCTCTTCATCCTGGCAGGTGGTCGCTTCCGACTGCGAAGCACCATAGTAGATACCCGAGCCGACAAACTGATCCGCTCCCGGGACATCAAGCTTGCACCAGCTGACGCCTGTCGCCACCAGAACGACCGAGCAACTGACCTCGCGCCCATCCTCCAGCGCCACTACGCGATATTGATCTTCGACCTTGATCGACATGACACGCTGCGTCAGAAACTCTGCCCCAAGGCGCTGCGCCTGGATGTAACCGCGCTTGGCCAGTTCTTCTCCGCTGATGCCCTGCGGAAATCCAAGGTAATTCTCAATGCGCGAACTGGAACCCGCCTGCCCACCTACTGCATCCGGCTCAACCACAAGGGTTCGTAAGCCTTCGGAAGCACCGTATACGCCCGCGGCCAAGCCGGCCGGCCCCGCACCCACCACGACCACGTCGTAGAACTCTTTATCGGCCTGCGTGCGGAGCCCGATACGCTCCGCGAGGGCCATCTGCGTGGGCTGCACCATGGCCGTACCGTCCTGGAAGAGCACCACAGGAAGATGCGCCTCATCCAGGCCGCGCGTTTTCAGCAGGTCAAGCACGTCCGGCTGCACTTCCGGATTCAGCCAGCGGTAGCCGACGTGGTTTCGGGAAAGAAAGTCGCGTACGGCATAATCCTGTGCGCCCCACCGCGTTCCCACCACCTGCAGACCTTCATACGGCGGCAGATAACCCTGGTGCCAACTCACCAGCAGATCATCCAGAACCGGGTAAAGCTTCTCCTCTGGAGGATCCCAGGGTTTATTCAGGTAGTAGTGAATTTTGGCTGTATTGATGGCCCGAATCGCTGCTTCGGTGTCGGCGTAGGCTGTCAGCAGGACACGCTTGGCATCCGGGTACATGGGAATGGCCCGGCTCAGAAAGTCCACACCGGTCATACCTGGCATGCGCTGATCCGAAAGAAACAACGCTACCGCGTCACCGCGCTCCTTGAGCTGGACACATGTATCCAGGGCGGCCTGTCCGGATGCCGCACGCACGATGCGGTAATCCTTTGCGTATTTTCGACGAAGGTCCTGCACAACAGCTTCCAACACGCTGATATCGTCGTCTACCACTAACAAAATGGGTCGCGCCATGCGATTAGCCCTGTCTCTCTGCGTCATTCGCAAGACAAACACCAGTTTCGATGTTTGAGTTTGCTTCGTTGATTCATTGTCGCCCGGGAAGCGGCCTTCTGTTGCATACTCAGTTCATTGCCCCGTTGCCGCGTGGCTTTATCCCACACCATGTATCCACCCAAGCGAATGCGCGTCGCAAGCCCTACCCGTATTCTTCTGGCCGACGATCAGGCAATCTTCCGGGCCGGGGTCGCGCGGGTGCTATCCGCGCATGAAGATTTAACAGTGCTGGGCCAGTGCGGCGACCGGGAAGCGCTGTTAGAGCTGGTAGCTTCCACCAGTTCGTGCCTGCTGATTGTGGCTCAGTCGATCAACGCTGACCTGGACCGGCTACTGGCGGCGACGCATGCCGTTGCCACCCGCGTCATCCTGATGACTGAAACGAGTATCAGGCCCGCGCCTCCCATTTTGCGACGGATTAATGGTCTGCTCACCCGGCAAACTTCTGCGGCTGACCTGCTGGCCTGCGTACAAAGCGTCAGCAATGGGGAGCGAGTCCTGAGCAGTTCAGCTGACAGTACTGACGCCGTTGGAGAACGCATCCGGCAGGTGCTTTCCCCACGCGAACTGCAGATCATCGGGTTTATCGTGCAGGGTTGCAAGAACAGGCAAATCGCAGGGGAGATTGGCACCACGGAACAGGTGGTAAAGAACTACCTCCGCTCGATCTATGACAAAACTGGTTCAAGCGACCGCCTGGAGCTGGCCCTGTTTACCCTGCACCACCGCACCCTGGCTGAAGCTGCGGCGCTTGCGGCTGATACTGTACCGGACCGCACTTTGCAGGTCTAGCGGGAACGGCTTCCCTTCGCGCCCTTAGTTGCCTGCTTTGCCTGTGGATCGCACCGGGACGGCATCCGGTGTCAGGTCGACAATCCGGTAGCCTTCCGGCACGGCAAATTGCTTTGCATCCGGCTCGGTCCGCTGCACGGCAGTCACCACAACAATTTGCTCGCCCGTGCGTGAGTCGTCATGCTTTTGCAGCATGACCAGGTGCAGGTCTTCGGAGTACCAGTACTCATCCGTCACCACTAGCGGTTTCAGGGTTCCGCCCTGCGTCGCATCGATGTGAAACGTGCGACGAAGGCCGTGCACGCCGACGCCGCTCATGGTGGACTCACCCAAATCTGTATCGACCGCGCCCGCGAGAGGAAGGGTGAAGGGCTTGCGCTCCCGCATCTGCTGCGGTGGCAGGACCGTTGACCGCGCCACGTTTGAGGTGGGTTCCCAGAACGTACTCACACCGCTGCCAGGGTCATACACATGCGAACTGGTAAGCGGCGGCATGCCCTGAAATGCGACCGGCATCATGCGGCGCATCTCGTTGTAAATCACACCCTGCGAGTTTCGCGCGATCCTGTTCTCCGTCTTGCGCATTTCGGACGAGCCGTCCGGCAGGAGACGCGTGCTGCTGATCTGCACCATGGCACTGAACGGGATGTTCGGAATCGGCGTTACAAACACGCCACCCACACGGGTTTGCACGCCCGCATACTGGGGCGGAATGGTAGCCGCCGTGGGCGGAACTTGTGCCTGCGCAGCCGACGCACAGATTAAACCAGCGGTTGCGAACCCATAACGAAGCATCGGTGCACTCCTGCTAGGGCGATTACGAACTAGATGCCCTGCGGCTTCTTCATCTCGTCCTCATCATCCAGCACGCCCACCTTTTCCGCAATGGATTTCGCCTGCGTAAACAGCAGGAGATAGTCTGCTCCACCGGCCTTGCTATCCGTGCCGCTCATGTTGAAGCCGCCAAACGGATGCGCGCCCACCATGGCGCCCGTGCACTTGCGGTTCAGGTACAGGTTGCCCACGTGGAACTCGTCCCGTGCCATGCTCAACCGCTCGCGCGAGCTGGAATAAATCGCCCCGGTCAGGCCGTACTCCGTGCCGTTGGCGATGTCGAACGCTTCCTGGATGCTGGTCGACTTGATCACTGCCAGCACGGGCCCAAAGATCTCCTCCTGCGCAAGGCGCGAGTCTGGAGCGATGTCCGCAAAGATCGTCGGCTGAAGGTAATAACCGCCTGTTTCGTTCTCAACAGGTTCACCGCCGGTCAACAAGCGGCCTTCTGCACGGCCCAGGGCGATGTATTCCAGTACGCGCTTGTAAGCAGTTTGGTTGATCACCGGGCCCGCGGCAAAGTTATCGACCGGGTCTCCTACCTTGATGTTCTCGACACGCTCGACGAGCTGATCGCAGAAGCTGTCGTACAGGTGCGCGTCCACAATAACGCGTGAGCAGGCGGAACACTTTTGCCCGTTGAAGCCAAAGGCCGACGCCGCGACGCCTTCAACGGCTGCGTCAATGTCCGCATCCGCATCGACGATGATCGCGTCCTTGCCGCCCATCTCAAGCACGGTGCGTTTGATAAAGTGCTGACCGGGTTGTGTCTTGGCGGCTCTCTCATGCACGATGAGGCCAACGCGCTTGGAGCCGGTAAATGCGATGAAGCGGACCTTGGGATGGGACACCAGCGCGGCACCCGCGAGATCGCCCGAGCCCTGGCACAGGTTCACAACGCCTTCTGGCATGCCTGCCTCTTCCAGCAGCATGAAGAAGCGCGCCGCAATGGTTGGCGCATCCACAGAGGGCTTCAGGACAACGGTGTTGCCCGTGACCACGGCAGCCATGGTCATACCGGCCATAATGGCCAGCGGAAAGTTCCACGGCGGAATTACCGCGCCGACGCCAAGCGGAAGATAGCGCAGCGTATTGCGTTCCCCCGGGTACTGGATGGGCGTGGTTGCGCCGTCGAGCCGCAGCGCCTCGCGTGCATAGAACTCCAGGAAGTCGATGGTCTCAGCCACATCCGCGTCAGCCTCAGCCCAATTCTTGCCGACTTCGTAGCTCAGCCAGGCGCACAGTTCCAGCTTGCGCTCGCGGACCAACTGCGCCACATCCAGCAGCAGGTTTACGCG
>JBPBPZ010000052.1:0-29065 GCA_050954525.1 Janthinobacterium lividum | reverse complement strand
CACATGGAAATCATCCAGGAACGGCTCGAGCGCGAATTCAACCTCGACCTCATCACCACCGCGCCCGGCGTCCGCTACAAAATCACCCTCACCGGCGGACAGGTCGTCGAGGTCGAAAACCCGTCGCGCTGGCCCGACCCCACCACCATCGACAGCATTGAAGAGCCCGTCATCATCGCCAAAATCCTCACCAACGAGGAGTACGTCGGCAACATCCTCAAGCTGGTCGAGGAAAAACGCGGCAAGCAGCAGAACATGGAGTACGTCAGCGCCAACCGCGTCATGATCACCTATGAACTGCCGCTCAACGAAATCGTGCTCGACTTCTACGACCGGCTCAAGAGCGTCAGCCGCGGCTACGCCTCGCTCGATTACCACCTCAGCGGCATGTGGACCAGCCCCATGGTCAAGATGGACATCCTCGTCTCCGGCGAACCGGTCGACGCGCTCTCCGTCATCGTCCATCGCGACTTCGCCTACGAACGCGGCAAGGCCCTCGTCCACAAGATGAAGGAGCTCATCCCCCGCCAGATGTTCGAGGTCGCCATCCAGGCCGCCATCGGCGCCAAGATCGTCGCCCGCGAAACCGTCAGCGCCATCCGCAAAGACGTCATCGCCAAGTGCTACGGCGGCGACATCTCCCGGAAGAAGAAGCTACTCAACAAGCAAAAAGAAGGCAAAAAGCGCATGAAGCGCATCGGCCAGGTCGACATCCCACAGGAAGCCTTCCTGGCCGTCCTAAAAATCGGCGAGTAGTATCGATGCGATCCGGTCACAGCTAACCCCCTCTTGTTAAGAGGAACTAAGTGGTTTAGGCCGCTCTGCCAGTGCTCCGCGTGCAGAGAAGACAGGTGTGAACTCTACGCGCAACCCTTTATACAGAGTTACATTTCTTTGTTTCGCACTAGGGCAGAAAAAGGATGGGTAGCCGGGCACTTCAATAAAGGCGTAACCCGCCTTGACTGCCACGACGATTCCTTCAAAATGAACAGGCAGTTTGGGATTTCCCTTTTGCTTAGGTCGATAGTGAACAGTGTTCATCTCGTAAGGTGCAAATTCACGACGTAAGGTTTCGGAAACCATGCGGCTAGCCTCCGTGAACTGTTTATTCATAAAAGACATACCAAGATAAACTGCCACATATCTTGGATCCCTCGCTCCGTAAGTAGAACTCGCGAGTGCCGCTTCATAAGAGCCGCCTACTTCATCTAACGCGTGAGCATATTCCACGCTCAAACGGAACTCGTCTGGATGTTCTCGAAGCACAGGCTCTAACGTCTGAATGGCTTCCTCGGGGTGCTCGTTTTCACGTTGCGCCCTCGCCAAGCACAAGCGGGGGTAGACAGCGATAGGATGCTCTCTTATCGCACGTTTCAAATCAGCGACCCTTCCGGGTTCATCTCCTAACATTTTTTGAACGCGCGACGATACGACCCAAAGATTCTCACGGCTTTGCACCACGCGCAAGCCTTCGCTAATGACTGATTCGCATTTCGAAATGTAATCGGTCGATTGCGCTGGCACTTTCGTCGCCCACATAAGGTACAGTTCTGCCAGCGAACTATAGCTATACTCGTCTTTCGAGTAGATCGCGATACCTTTCCGGAAAGCCTGTTCTGCTTGAATCATGCGCCGCCGAGCTAAGTCAGTGCTGAGGGTATCTTGTGCGATCCTAGCCAACACTGTTCCTTGCGTGTGGTAAAGCACTTTAAGGTCAGGATCGAGCTCTAATCCCTTCTGAACTTGGGTAAGTGCTAACTCGGGCTTGCCGGAACGAGTAAGCATTCGAGCGTAATGCTGTCTCACATAAGGACTGTCAGGATCCTTGGCGGCTGCCTTTTCAAAGAAGGCTGTGCGGTCGTCTAGTGTGTGTATTCCGTCCACAAAAGAATCTGAACGGATGAACTGCTCAAACGCATTTGCATCCATACGGTGATTTAGATTTAGAGCGTCCATGGCAGCTAAAATGAGACTTTCTTTGTCCATGAGATCGCCACATCGCTCCCAGACAATACGCGCTATAGTCCGATGTCTCGCGCGGGCTGCAAACGATCCACGCACCGGGTCCACTTCATCGAAGATGACAACGCCTTCCGTTGCATCGGAAGTCAAGGAGTGTAAGAGAGCCAAGGGCACTCCAACAAGTTGTGATAGAAGGTCATCACGCAGTAAGGCGCCATGCTGGTAAAAGCAACAAACGGTCAAGTACATTTTCTTTGCGAGTTCACTCGCAAGATTTAGAAACTCATCTTCTAAGATCGCGTCGAAAGATGTACCTTCAGTGGCCTCACGCATTGCTACAAGAAGTTCTTTTTGGTGGATCTTTTTAATCGCAGCGAACCTTAGATCTTCTGAGAGTGGCTCCAGCTTATTTAATTCGTTATTAAGATCAAGATAAGACAACAATCTCCATATTTCAGGGTCGCTCAGGGGTTCAATCATGAACTCTTTGGCGTTCAACCTGCCTTTTCCGATCCTCCACTCATTTATCCGTTCGCCTAAGAACAACAACGCTGGACGAGACGCGTCTCTCAAACGAGACAGCGAATCTAGGACCGCGTGACTTACGTCTGCAGCATTGTCGATGAAGAAGAACGTTCGCTTATCTGGAAACAGCGAGGCCGCGAAGACAACATCACCTTCTAAAAGGCGAGCACCCGCTCGATGCATAAAGACGACACCTGCGTCGTCTTTGACCAGCTTTGCTGCCAAAACGTGCAAAAGAGTAGACGTCCCGTAACCCGCCGAGCCTAGTAGCGCTGTTACTTGGGCACGCATAGAAGAACTGGTGGCATGATCCAGCAAGTGATCGTACAGTTCCTCTTCTAGGTCTCGCTCAAAGTATCCACCCTGACCAACCAAAGCCCAGTTCGGTTGGTCACCCCTCAAAAAGCTAGACAGGTTAGCTTTCGCGGCGAAGGGAGCTTGGTTGACGTAAGCCCAAGAACTGAGTAGACGAGCTACCGGTGCAGGGTTGTTATCAAAGCTGATCTGCAAATCACTCGGAATCTCAGATTGGAGACGCCGCAGTTGCTCCATGGAGTTGACACCGTCCGATAACTCCAACTGCGCAGCCCTAACAAACTTGTCCAGACCTGTGTGAAAAGTTTCTACTCCTTTTGCCCGAAGAATCTCCACATCAAGCACTGAAGTTTTGGGAGATATCCGGTATGAACGTGGTCGTGGAGAATTGTTTGAATCTGTAATGAACTCGTCTAGCAAGAGCTTCCAGTTCGTGTCGTTGTGTGAGTAACCTACATATAAAATCGTGGAACTAGCAAACTCCTTCTTTAACAGATCAAATAACATCTCTCGTCTGGTCCGGAAGTGGGCGTAATCATCTTCCGTAATGATGATTCTTGGCTGCTCCACGCCAAATAGCCTACCGTGTAGGTGGATGACTGGAACTTCGAACATCGGGTTCACGGGGCCCATGTCAGCAGTAACAGAAACTATTACGGGGTTCTGCAAGGGCGCGGTGTTCATACCGTGAGCCTGTTCAATAGCATTGTCGTAGTTCGTAGTGAATATGGCTCGCCATGGCCGAGCTAGCAACCATCGTAAGTCGTCATCAGGTATGAGCTCTGAAAGACGTTCTTGAAGAAATCCATGTAGCTCTCTGCGCCCCCGCTTTCGTATCTCAATTACTTGAGCAATTTTTGCAAGGTCGGTGCTCCCATCTGCATCAATGCCAAAATGCGTCGCCAGCTCAGAGGCTAGTGCGGCAGCCTGAGGTGCTTCATCGCCATTTGGCTTATGGAGGTGTGAGCCTACTCCCGCTCCGATAAATAGAACGCAGTTCCCTGATTCAAGTGCTTGTCTCAGATCAAGCGGGATGTTTATCGACGTGTCTACAACGAGCGTCTCGTTCAATTCCCTCCAAGCTATGAGGCACCATTCAAGCAAACTTATGCCGTTGAGTCACGTTTGGAATTTGGCGGCAGGCTCACGACCTCTATAGGCTTGGAAACCAGGGGGATCGGTTAGAGTGTGTTGATGACAAAGTACCTGACCCTTGCCGCTTCCCTCGTTTTGTTTGCTGCTCCTGCGCTGCTGCATGCGCAGGGTGGATCTGCGAACCGGGCGATTGACTTTAACCCGAACGCTCCGTTTTCGCAGGCGGTGGTGGCGGGCAACACCCTGTATGTGGCCGGGCAGGAGGGGCCGGACGGCGGCAAGCTGGAGGGTGTCTCCATTGAGACGCAGACGACCAACGCCATTGCCGCTATCACCCGGGTGGTGGAGAAGGCCGGCTTCAAGATGGCCGACCTGGTCAACGTGACCGTCTTCGTCGCCGACCTGGACGACGTGCCCAAGATGAACGAGATCTACAAAAAGCTGATGCCCAACCCCAAGCCCGCGCGCGCCACCGTCAAGGTCGCCGGCCTGATCGGCGGGGCCAAAATCGAGATCAGCGCCATCGCTGTCAAGCAGTAGCCAACGGGACGCTGCGGACGCAGATCTGCATTCCAAAAAGCCTGTTTCGCACCGTCGTGGCATGGTGCGAAACAGGCTCTTTGTGCACTGGAAATGGTGCACAGGCACGTGCAGAAGGCGTTCGGAAACGGTCCGTTTGGGTACCAATCCGGTGCTGCCGCGTCCAATGGAGAGCAGGTCTGTGTGGTAGCCTGAGTCTGGTCAGTTCCGGTAAAATCATCCGCCAAACAGCAGGTGTACCGGGCAAAAGCAGCCTCAACCCAACGCAGTGAAGAGCGCGCAGCGTCCTGCCAACCAGAGGAAAGCCGCCATTACATCAAGCAGCGCAGCAACGGGCAGTGTCTACGACCTGATCGTCATTGGTTCCGGCCCCGCGGGACAGCGCGCCGCCATTTATGGGGCAAAACTGGGCAAACGCGTCGCCTTGATCGAAATGCGCGAGGTCGTTGGCGGTGCCTGCATCAACACAGGAACCATCCCCAGCAAGACCATGCGCGAGGCGGTTTTGCATCTTTCCGGGTACAACTACCGCTCGATTTACGGCATGAATTACCGGGTCAAAGAGCGCATCACGATGGCCGATCTGGCCTTCCGTGTGCAGCACGTCATCAAGACCGAAATCGACGTCACGGAAGCTCAGCTTTCCCGCAACAATATCGAAATGCTTACGGGTACCGCATCGTTTGACGACGCGACCCACCTGCGTGTGACAAACTCCCGCGGATCAAGCGTTTACCAGGCAAACAACATCATTATCGCCACCGGCACCAAGCCGGCCAGCAGCGCCACCGTGCCGATTAACGGCACCACCATCATCAACAGCGACCTGGTGCTAGACCTGAAAACCCTGCCAAAAACGATGATTGTCGTCGGCGGCGGCGTGATTGGCGTGGAATACACCTGCATGTTTGCCGCTCTCGGCGTCCGAGTGACGCTGATCGAGCGCCGTCCACGCCTGCTTGAGTTTGCGGACCAGGAAATCGTCGAGGCGCTGAGTTACCACCTGCGCGACAGCCGCGTAACGATGCGGCTAAACGAAGAAGTCGAAGCCGTTATTGAGAACGAGGACGGCACCGTCACCGCATTGCTCGAAAGCAAGAAAAAGGTTCAGGGCGATGCGCTGCTGTACGCCGTTGGTCGTCAAGGCAATGTGGACGAGTTGCAGCTTGGCAACATCGGCGTCGAATCGGACGGCCGTGGGCGCATTCCGGTCGACAAGGATTACCGCACCAAGTGCAAGAGCGTTTTTGCCGTAGGCGATGTGATCGGTTTCCCATCGCTGGCTTCGGTTTCCATGGAGCAGGGCCGTATTGCCGGCGCACGCGCCTTTGGCGACGAGTCAATCCTTTCGAACCCCAGCTTTTACCCATACGGTATCTGGACTATCCCCGAGATCAGCTTTCTGGGCAAAACCGAGGAGCAGTTGACCGAGGAAGATGTGCCCTATGAAGTGGGTGTCGCCTACTACCGTGAAATCGCGCGTGGACAGATTCGCGGCGACACGACGGGGCGGCTGAAGCTCATCTTTCATCGCGAAAATAAGTCGATCCTTGGCGTTCACATCATTGGCGAAGGTGCCAGCGAACTGCTGCACATTGGCCAAGCCGTAATGGCGCTGGGTGGCACGGTCGATTACTTCGTTGAGACCGTTTTCAACTATCCCACGCTTGCCGAGTGCTACAAGGTGGCTGCGTTTAATGGCCTAAATCGGCTGCGGCGCGGCGACTAAGTAAGCCTCCTTATGGGCAGCCATCACGGACACGTTCACGGTCCCACCAGCGGTAAGAGGTTGTGGCTTTCGCTTGCCGTAACCCTGCTGTTCTGTGGTGGTGAGGCAGTTGCTGGGCTGGTGTCGCACTCGCTGGCCCTGGTCTCCGATGCGGGACATAACCTGAGCGATGCGGTTGCACTTGGCCTGGCGGCATACGCCGTTGCAGCGGTCAAGAAGCCTGCAGGCGGCCGACATACTTACGGCTACCTTCGTATCTCCACACTCACGGCGCTGTTCAACTCCAGCACGCTGGTAGTTATTGCGCTTTGGATTGCAGGCGCGGCGGTCGGCCGCTTTCGCCATCCAGAGCCAATCGCTGGCAACCTGATGATATGGGTCGCCGTAGTTTCCGTGCTGATGAACACGGTGATCGCGCTAGCCCTGGCGGGTGACGCGAAGCACAGCCTGAACAGCCGCGCGGCGTTCATCCACATGGCAGGCGACGCGCTGTCTGCTGCGGCAGTCGTGATTGCGGGCGTGGTTGTGCGCTATACCGGCTGGCTGTATGCCGATCCCATCGTGTCGCTGCTGATTGCCGCCTTCATCTTGTGGTCGGCGATCGGTATCCTGTGCGAGGCTTCTGACGTGTTAATGGAGAAGGCTCCTAAGGAGCTTGATCCGGTGCTGCTGGCAAACTCTATTGGTGCGGTCGAGCCGGTGTGCGGCGTCCATGACATTCACGTGTGGACCATGGGTGAAGGCCAGCACCTGCTGAGCTGCCACGTGGCGCTGCCCGGCAGCCATACCCTGTTAGAGACATCTGCTGTGGTCGAGCGCATCCGCATGATGCTGCATGATGATTTTGGCATCGAGCACGCGACCATCCAGCCGGAAGAGGATGGCACATGCCGCTTCAGCGCGCGGCCTTCGCTCTTCTGCAGCATGGACGCGCACTCACATGCGGGTCATGTGCACTAGAAGCTCTGTTGCAGGTGTGAATCGCTGGGTATAGTGCTTCCTATGCGCTTAGCCTGTCGATCCCTGTGCTGTTGTGTGGCGTTCCTCGTTATCAGCTTTCAATGCTCAGCGGGACAAGCTGCATCCCACGAGCCAGGCGCGTCGGGCAAGCAGTGGGACACCAAGGATTTCCGAACACCCTACCAGTTGAACCTGAGCGACACAGAGAAGGTAGCCGGACTGTCTGAGCTTTGGGCTGAGGCGAAGTTTGGCTTTGCCAACTTCTGGCATGTGCCATCGCTGGACTGGGACAGGGCGTACCTCGACTACCTTCCACGTGTGACTGCGACCCGTTCCACGGCGGATTATTACAAGGTATTGCAGCAGTTCTACGCGCTGCTTGGTGACGGCCACACGGGTGTAAACCCGCCTGAGACGCTGGCTGGTGGACGTCTTGCGCTGGAGACGGCACTGGTGGAAGACAGGGTCCTGGTGACAGGATCCCGTGACGATACCTTCGACATGCAAGGCATCAAGCCGGGCGATGAGATCGTCGCGATCAACAGAATGCCGGTGAAGACCTGGGCTGAGGCAAATGTCGGTCCATACGTCTCCGCGTCCACACCACAGGACCATGATTCCCGCGTCTACTACCGAAATCTGCTGCGCGCGCCGATCGGTACGGAGTTCACGCTTCAGATCCGCAGAGGTGCGGGCGCTGCAAGCGCGCACACCTTTCACGTCAGTGGCTGGACCAGCAGAAAAGTGCCTCTGTTCGTCCTGAAGATGTTGCCGGGCAACATTGCGTATGTTGCGTTGAACGGCTTTGACGATGACACGGCGGCGAAGGAGTGGGATAAACACTGGGCGGAGTTGCAGCGCGCCAAGGCGATCATCCTCGATTTGCGCGAGAACGGTGGAGGCAGTGACGCTGTCGGCGCACATATCCTCGCCACGCTATTGAACAGCAAGGTTGCCACGCCACATGCTGAATCAACGCGGTGGATCGCGTCCTACCAGGCGTGGGGTCGGCCGCAAACCCCTGAGAGGTACGACGACGAAAGCCTGTCGCCCGACCCGGAACGGCACTATGCAGGGCAGGTCGCCATGCTAACCAGCGAACGCACCTTCTCCGCAGGTGAGGACATGGCCGCAGTCTTTAAGACAGCACACCTTGGAAAGATCTTCGGCGAACCGACCGGAGGCAGTACTGGGCAGCCACTCTCATTCGACCTGCCTGGCGGCGGCTCAGCACGCGTTTGCACCAAGCATGACTCCTTGCCGGATGGAACGGAATTTGTAGGCGTAGGTATTCTGCCGGACCAAGTCATACGCCGTACCCGTGAGGACATTCTCACCGGCCATGATCGTGTTCTGGAGGCGGCCGTTCAGGAAGTAACGAACAGGTAGTGTTCCTTACTTCGCGAAGCGCAGCAGCAGCATTTCGTGGCGTTTCAAGCCGCCTTTGTAGCCACCGCTCAGGTTGCCCAGGTCCTTTGCTCCCCATACGTCATGCGCGGTTGCGCCGGAGCGGACACCGGCTTCCTTCAGGTGCAGGTCAATGCCTCGCAGAAAGGTGTAGTCTTCGCCAAAGTTGATGATAGCGACGGCATGACCACCATCTGCGAGTGGGCGTGACCAGACTTCTACCGGACCCTCCTGGTAGACCCGCTCCGCTCCCTTGCCCAACGTGTCCTGGTCAATGGCGAGGACATCTTTGTTCGTAAGAACTGCGGTGACTTCCGGCGTCAGCTTAGTCAGATTATTGCCAGCGAGCAGCGGAGCGGCCAGCATGGCCCACATACCCATGTGTGCGCGGTTCTCTTCGAGCGTTAGCTTGCCATTGCCCACCTCGAGCATGTCCGGGTCGTTCCAATGGCCGGGCCCGGCGTACTTTGCCAGGCCGATCTGCGTTTGCGCGATCAGCGCGATGCTTTCGAAGTTTGCCTGCACGTCGCCAGTGGTGCGCCACAACTGCGCGCCCACCTCCGGACCCCACTGCCACACCGAATCAAAGCCGTACTGGCACAGGCTGTAGACGATGGGGCGTCCCGTCTTCAGCAGGGCCTGGTGCATTTTCTCGTAGGCGTCACGCATCATCCTGTCCTGCTGCGTTTTGGCCGCGGCGTCGTCGCCGGGTGCCTTGGCCCCCATCTCCTTGCGAAAGCCGCACAGGTCATACTTCAGGTAGTCGATGCCCCACTTGGCGTACTGGTCTGCATCCTGCTGTTCGTGGCCAATGCTGCCTTCAAAGTGGGCGCAGGTCTGGTCGCCGGGCGAACTGTAGATGCCCAACTTCAGGCCCTTGCCATGCACGTAGTCGGCCAGGCCTTTCATGTCAGGAAACTTCTCGTTCGGCTGCAGAACGCCGCTGGCATCGCGCTTGCCCTGCCAGGTGTCGTCGATGTTGATGTAGACGTAACCCGCGTCGCGCATGCCGGTGGAGATGATGAGGTCGGCGGCCTGCTTTACATCGTCCTGCGTGACCTTGCCGGCGAACCAGTTCCACGAGTTCCAGCCCATGGGCGGCGTTGCGGCCAGTCCATTGGAGGGCTTTGCTGCGAGTGTTCTCTGTGCGCTGGCAAGGGTTGACAAGGCAGCAAGTGCAAGCGTGCAGGCAAGAAGACGACGCATGTTTCGGAACTCCTGGGAAGCCGGGTGATCAGCGCCACTCAGCATATCCCAACGTATGGGTGCTTCGCCGTAAGCCCACGGCGTACCATGAGGCACGGCATGCCTGCGCATGCAGAGAGGCAGCTTCCTACTTTGAGCACGATGCCACACCCTGATAAAACTTTTGCCGCGCCGGGCCGTGTGAACCTGATCGGCGAACACACCGACTACACTGGCGGCCTGGTGTTGCCCATGGCGCTCCCCTTTGTAACAAGTGCCGAGCTATTGGCAAGCGATGCGGGCTACCGGTTTACCTCGGCCAGTTTCCCTGAAGTGCGTGAGAGTGACCCTGGCGATAGGTCCAACGCGAGCGGTAGCTGGAGCGACTACCCCGTGGGTGTTCTGCGGGAGATTCTGGCGCTGGGCATCGCGGTTCCGCCGTTCGCTCTGCACCTGACCAGCGATGTGCCGCTGAGCGCCGGACTGAGTTCGTCTGCAGCCATTGAAGTGGCAACCGCCGTTGCGTTGTTGCAGCACGCCAACGCGACGCTGAACGAGAAGGAAGTCGCCCTGCTGTGTCAGAGGGCAGAAAACCATTATGTGGGCGCGCCCAGCGGCATCATGGACCAGTTCGTTGTCACCGCCGCAACGGAGGGCCATGCGCTGCTGCTGAACACGCGCGATCTGCACTATGACTTGCTGCCCATGAACACGGGCGGGCTTGCCGCATGCAGCGTGGTGATTGCGAATTCCATGGTCAAGCACTCTGTCGCTACCGGCGACTACCGCGTGCGGCGGCGCGAACTGGAAGAGGGCCAGAGCGCGATTCGCGCGCGCTTCCCGGAAGCACAGGATCTTGGCGCGAGCACCATGGAGCAGCTCGAAGCCGTTCGTGGCAGCATTTCCAATGACGTTTACCTGCGGTGCAAGCACGTGATCACCGAGAATGCCCGCGTTCGCGAAGCCGGTGCCGCAATGCGCGCGGGCGATGCAAGGCGACTGGGCGAGGCCATGGTCGGCTCCCACATCAGCCAGCGCGATGACTTTCAGGACAGCGTGGCCGAGATTGATTTCCTGGTCGACACGGCTCTGAGTCTGGAAGGCTGCCACGGTGCACGGCTGACCGGCGGCGGCTTTGGCGGATGCACGGTGAACCTGGTCGAGACCGCCCAAGCGGAAGCATTTTCGCAGCGCATTGCAGCGGCTTACCGCAAGCGCTACAACATCGACCCCGAAGTTTATACGTGCAAGGCGTCGGACGGCGCGCTGGCCCGGCTGAAGAAAGAACAGGCAGGACAATGAACGAGTTGCTAGGGAAAACTCCGCATCGGCGATGGAATGCACTGCGCGGCGAATGGGTGATGGTGTCGCCGCAGCGCACGCAGCGGCCATGGCAGGGCCAGACGGAAGACACCGCAAAGCCCGCGGCCCTGCAGTACGATCCCACTTGCTACCTGTGCCCCGGCAACCCGCGCGCGGGCGGCCAGCAGACTCCGCAGTACACCGGCACGTTCGTCTTCACGAATGACTTTGCCGCGCTGATGCCGGACGTGGACGCCTTTGCCGAAGACAGTAGCGGCACCGGCCTGCTGCGCGCCGAGACGGAGCGGGGAACCTGCCGCGTGCTGTGCTTCAGCCCTCGGCATGACCTGACGCTGGCCACGATGGAGGTGCCCGCGATCCGCGGCGTGGTGGAGGAGTGGGCTAAACAGGAAACCGAACTGGCCGCCATGCCGAACATCGACTACGTGCAGATTTTCGAGAATCGCGGCGCCATGATGGGTGCCAGCAATCCGCATCCGCATGGACAGATCTGGGCAACGGAACACATCCCTGACGAACCTGCCGCAGAACTACAGACACAAGCCGCATACCTGCAACAGCACGGCGAGCCCTTGCTTGTGGCCTACCTGCGCAACGAACTCGCCGCGGGCGAACGCGTCGTCGCAGAGAACGCAAGCTGGGTGGCGGTGGTGCCCTTCTGGGCCATCTGGCCGTTTGAAGTTCTGCTACTGCCACGCACACAGGTCGCCACTATGGCCGCGCTGAGCGACGCACAGCGCGCCGATCTCGCGGACATGCTGCACCGCGTCACCTCCGGGTACAACCGTGTATTCGACACGCCGTTTCCCTACTCCATGGGCTTCCACCCCGCTCCATGCGACGACAAAGATCACCCGGAGTGGCAACTGCACGCGCACTTTTACCCGCCGCTGTTGCGGTCGGCTACTGTGCGGAAATTCATGGTGGGGTTCGAACTGCTGGGATCGCCACAGCGAGACATTACGCCGGAATCGGCGGCGGAGACGCTGCGCGCGGTGATGAAAGTTTGACCCTGCAGAGCCGCCTGAGTCGATACAAGCACGCGTCATTACTGAGCGTAGCCGCCTGATGCGGTAACAGCACGTCGTCATCTGAGCGCAGCGAAGGATCCCGAGGAAGCCTGGCCTGGCAAAGCGGCCTCTGGCTTTCTCGCGAGAAACCCGAAGCCGTTGTGCAACAGCGAAGTCTGTCGGAATCCTTCGCTGCGCTCAGGATGACGGCTTTGGTGGACAATAGGGGACAATGAGCACACTCGCCCCATTCCGCCTGCAGCCCACGTTTTCTGCCCGCACCTGGGGCCGCCCCGACCTTGCACCGTGGTTCCTGGCCTCGGCCCTGCCGCAGAGCGGAGCCGAGCCCATCGGCGAGGCATGGCTCACCGGACCGGAAAGCACCGTTGCCGAAGGCCCAAATGCGGGCGAGACGCTGGCGTCATTGGCTCAATCACAAGGCGCTACCCTGCTTGGCGACGCGGCTGATGCGGCCGAATTTCCGCTGCTGGTGAAGCTGCTGTTCCCCAACGACAAGCTGTCCGTGCAGGTGCATCCGAACGACACCGAAGCACAGGCGCTGGGCGAAGGCCGCGGCAAAACGGAGTGCTGGTACGTTCTGGAAGCCGAACCCGGTGCCACTGTGGCGTGCGGTCTGCAGCCCGGCATCACGGTCGATCACTTGAAGGCGTCCATCGCCGACGGCAGCATGGAGCGTCTGCTGAACCATGTGCCCGTCAGCGCGGGCGACCTGGTTTTTGTGGATGCAGGCACGGTCCACGCCATTGGGCCCGGCGTCACCATCCTTGAAATCCAGCAGACGTCCGACATCACCTACCGCCTCTTCGATTATGGCCGTCCTCGTGAGCTGCATCTGGAGAAAGGTCTCGCCGTCAGCAAGGCCGAGACGCGTGCGGGCAAGGTCGCGCCACAGCCCATTCCGCACGGTAAGCGGCTGATACAGGAGCAGTACTTTACCGTCGACAGCTTCCCCATGCGCGCCAGCGAAACCATACTGCTGGAAGATGCCAAGGGGAAGCCGCAGTGCTTTGTCGCGCTGCGTGGCGATGCGGAGATTGTGGTGAATGACGTGACAACAGCGCTGCCTTCGAGCAGTGCCGTCGTGATTCCTGCGTCTGCCGGTGCCGTCACCATCAAGGCTACCAACGATGTGGAAGTGGTACGCGCCACGCCGTAGGCTCACGCAGCACACGACCTCACCAAAGGATGTTGCTACCTCATCAATCGTGTTTGCAGGTTGCGGTGACTTCCGCACACTTGAGGACCCCTGTTTGCCGGTTTGGTACTGCAGAGGTGGCATCCAACCAGCGAGGGAGTCACTCATGAGCAAAGAAGCAAACATTGCAACACAGAAGAAGATGGGCGAAATCATCAACAGCTACGAATTCGACAGGCTGAAGGAAGTCATGGCGCCCGGCGTGAAGGATCACGATCCCGCAGACGATCAGGGTGCTGGTCCAGAGGGTTTTGCGAAGTGGTTTTCGCAGTTCCACTCCGCTTTTCCCGACTTCAAAATTGCCGTGGAACATATGCTCGCGGATGAGGACAACGTGGGCTTCGCCTACACCATTACCGGCACGCATGGCGGACCGTTCAACGGCATCCCTGCAACCGGCAAAAAGATCAAGGTGCGCGGCATGCAAATCTCCAAGTTCAACTCCGACGCGAAGATCGTTGAGCGTTGGGGAGCATCACACGAGATCGGTATTCTGCAGCAGATTGGCACCGTGAAGCCGGTCGCTCATCTGGATCAGCCGCCCGCCATTTCCGCTCCAAGCCTGTAGGTAGATGGCCCGCGCAACCTGCCGCGCGGGCCGCTTCCTCTTAGTAGTCTCCGCCGCTGCTGCCGCCCGCCGCCAGGTTTTCGAAGCGCGTGTAATCGGCCAGGTAGGCCAGCTTGATTGACCCCGTAGGTCCGTTACGCTGCTTGGCGATAATGATTTCTGCCTGGCCCTTGATGTCTTCGTTCTCGCGGTCGTAATACTCCTCGCGATGGATGAAGCAGACCACGTCGGCGTCCTGCTCGATCGATCCTGATTCGCGCAAATCGCTTAGCAACGGCTTCTTGTCGCCTTGGCGCTGTTCGCTGCCACGCGACAGCTGCGACAGCGCGACGACAGGCACGCCCATCTCCTTCGCCAGCGCCTTCAGGCCTCGTGAGATAGCGGAGACTTCCTGGTTTCGATTCTCTGGCCTTCGACCACCTGGCCCCTGCGAGGCCATGGTCATCAGTTGCAGGTAGTCGATCAGGATCAGGTCCAGTGCGCCTTCCTGCTGCTTCAGGCGGCGAACCTTGGCACGCATTTCGGTGAGCGTGATGCCGGGGGTGTCATCGATAAACAGCTTGGAACTCATTAGCCGATCCAGCGCATTGATCAGCTTCTGCTTGTCTTCGCGCGGCAAGAAGCCGGTCTGGATCTTGCGGCTGTTCACCAGCGCCTCACTTGCCAGCAGGCGGCGCAGCAGTGATTCCTTCGACATTTCCAGCGAGAAAACAGCGACTACCTTTCCGTCGCGCACGGCAGAGTTCTGCGCAATGTTGATGGCCCACGCCGTCTTGCCCATGGATGGGCGCGCGGCAATAATCATCAGATCAGCCTTCTGCAGGCCACTGGTCATGCGGTCGAACTCGGTGTAATGCGTCTCGAGGCCGGTAATCTCGCGGCCCTGCTCATAGAGTTGATCAATCGAGCCGAAGCTCTCGCCGACGATCTGGCCGATGTCGGAAAATCCGCGCTTGATGGCGGACTCGCTAATTTCAAGCAGTCGCGACTCGACCGATCCCAGCACATCAAGCGAATTTTCGCTCTGATCGGCGGCGCGGTTCAGGCCCAACTCGCACACCTGCATCAGCTGCCGCATGATGCTCTTGTCCTTGACGATTTGAACGTAGTTCTCAATCGCCAGGTGGCGCGGCAAATTCTCGTACAGCGACGCCAGATAGCTGCGCTGACCAATGGCATCCAGCTCTTTGCGGCGTTCCAGTACCGCGGACAGCGTGGTCAGATCGATGGCGTGGCCAAGCTCTGACAGCTCAATCATGGCGCTGTAGATCCGTCGATGCGAATCCAGCGAAAAATCGTCCACCTGCAGCTTTGCCGTGGCGTCGACGATAGCGACGGGATCGGACATCATTGCGCCCAGGATCACACGCTCGGTGTGAACGGAAGCCGGTAGGCCATCGCGTTCGACGATTTGCAGGAAAGTTGCCATGCTTCCAGTTTAGGCGGCCCGTCTGAAATCCAGGCGGCTGCCGCTGGAACTACCCCTGTGAAGATTCCCAGGTTCGGTGGATAATCATGGGCATGAGTCAGAAGGACGCACTTCGCATTCCTGCCGCAGCCATGAAGGACCCACGTTCGCTCGAAATCCTGCGGGTCTGGGTTGCAAACGGAGAACAACACGTGGCGCTATCGTTTGGCATGTGGGAGGACGCTTCATCCTGGGGCGTGCTGCTGGCCGACCTGGCCCGCCACATTGCCGAGGCGCACGCGCAAAAGGACGAAGAGATTGACCCGGAGGACTTTCTGGAGAGCATCCGGAGCGGCATGGAAGCCGAGCTGGATGGTCCTGGCGAGGACGATATCGAAGGCGCAGTGCAGTAAGTTTCTGGAAGGCCCGGGTGGGTCATGCCCCGATCTGCAACTCTTTCAGAGCCGCCCGGAACGCTTCTGCATCCAAACGTCTGCATCGGTTCACAGGCCGCCTGGTCGTGAGAGGCTAACAGCATGGCAAGCACCGCAACTCCCCCGTCTACCCTGCCACTTAGCCAAACCGCCGGAACGCCGGTTTCAGCGGACCTGCTGCGACGTTTTCAGGCTGCGCGGCAGGCCACGACGCACGCTTGCGCGGCGCTTTCAGCCGAGGACCAAATGGTGCAGTCCTGCCCAGAGGCCAGCCCTGCAAAGTGGCATCAGGCGCATACCAGCTGGTTCTTCGAAACCTTTGTCCTGACGCCGTTCCTGCCCGGCTACCGCAGCTTTCATCCAGACTTCCACTGGCTGTTCAATAGCTACTACAAGTCGTTGGGAAACGAGATTCCGGAAAAGAAGCTGCGCGCATCATTCTCGCGGCCCTCTCTCGACCAGATCCTGGCTTTTCGCGCGCACGTAGATCTGCACATTACCCAGTTGCTGGGCAGCGATGCTGTGCCCGAAGACGCACTTCGTCGCATCGTTCTGGGCATTCAGCATGAGCAGCAGCACCTTGAGTTGCTGCTGACCGATACCAAGCACGCCTTCTTCACCAATCCGCTGCACCCGGTGTACCGCGAGCGCCAGGAACTGGCGACGCATCTTCATCAGCCCGCACAATGGATCGAACTCGAGGGTGGTCTGGAGGAGATTGGCTACCCGCTTGACCAGTCGGATCCGCTCGACTTCTGCTTTGACAACGAGACGCCGCGGCACAAGGTATACCTGCAGCCCTATGCGCTGGAAAACCGTCCCGTAACCTGCGCGGAGTACCTTGCCTTTATGGCTGACAATGGCTACGGCCGGGCCGAACTCTGGCTATCCGAAGGCTGGAACACCGTGGAGCGTGAGGGCTGGCAGGCACCGCTGTACTGGCAGCGGTCTGCGGAAGACTCGGAGGGCTGGCGCGTATTTACCCTGGGTGGATGGCGCGGGTTGAGCAGCCTGTTGGAAACGTCGGTATGCCACGTAAGCCTGTTTGAAGCGGATGCGTTTGCGCGCTGGCGCGGATGTCGGCTGCCGACCGAAGCTGAATGGGAATATGCCGCAGCCAACCGCCCCGTAAGCGGAAACCTGCTGGAAAGCGATTTGCTTCAACCGCAGGCCGCAACCACGCGAGACCTGACGCAGATGTTCGGCGACACCTGGGAGTGGACCGCCTCCGCGTATTCCGGCTATCCCGGTTACGCTCCCCTGCCGGGCGCGCTGGGCGAGTACAACGGCAAATTCATGTCCAGCTCCATCATTCTTCGGGGTGGTTCGGCGCTGACGCCTGCCAGCCATGTTCGCGCCACGTATCGCAACTTCTTTTCGCCTGCCACACGCTGGCAGATGTCGGGCATTCGCCTGGCACGCACCTTTGGAGACCAGTAGTTCGCATGAGCACGCAGGCCGATGTCACCGCATCTCCAATCGCACGGAAGCAAAGCACCGAACCACAACCAACCCTTGCAGACCCCGTAGCTGCTGCCGTGGCTGAAGGTCTGAGCGCCACGCCCAAGTGGCTACCTGCCTGGTTGTTTTATGACGCGGAGGGTTCCCGGCTGTTTGAGCAGATTACCGTTCTGCCCGAGTACTACCTGACACGGACGGAGCGGGAAATCTTCAGCGGGTATGCCGACGGCATTATCGGCGCGGCCTTCGATGTGTACGCGCAAAAGACAGGTCAGGGCACGGGCAAGAAGCTGCGTCTGCTGGAACTGGGTGCGGGTTCCGCCAGCAAGACCGGCATCCTGCTGGCAGCCGCGGTCCGGCGGCAGGGAGCCACGCAGTACCTTCCGATCGACGTGTCAGCCGCAGCGATGGAAGAGGCGCGTACCAGCCTGGCGCGTGCCGTGCAGGGTGTCGACGTGCAGCCACAAATTGCCAACTATGTCACTGACCCGCTGAACATGCCGCCGCACGATGGACCGACGCTGGCTCTCTACATCGGCAGCAGCGTGGGCAACTTCGCGCCGGATGAAGCTTCTGCTGTGCTACGGAACCTGCGCGCGCAAATGGGGCCCGGCGACTCCCTGCTGCTGGGCACCGATCTGGTCAAGGACCTGCAGCCGCTGCTGGCCGCGTACAACGACCGCGAGGGCGTCACGGCGGCATTCAATCTGAACATGCTGCGACGCATCAACCGCGATCTCCACGGAGACTTCGACCTGGCCTCGTTCCGGCATGAAGCAGTCTGGAACGCGGAGCACTCCCGCATTGAAATGCACTTGCAGAGCGCTGTGGAGCAGACCGTTCACATTCCCGCAGCCGGTATCGAGGTGCAGTTTGCCGCGGGCGAAACCATCCACACCGAGAACAGCTACAAGTTCACGCCTGCATCGATTGCCAATCTGCTTCAATCTGCCGGGTTCACAACAGCCAAAACGTGGAATGACAATCGCAATTGGTTCGCGGTAACGTTGGCCGCTGCTGGCGAATGATTCGGTCCACGCTGCCACACATCACACCACGCACACGGTGACCTATCCATGAAGATGCGCCCTTCCCTGCTGCTTGCCAGCGTCACGTTTGGCTGGCTGGCTCTTGGCGGAGCCACGCACGCAGCGTGGTCGCAACGCCCTGACCCTGTTGCCGCTGTCGATCCCTTTATTGGAACCGGACCGGAAGGACATACATTTCCCGGCGCGTCCATTCCCTTCGGCATGGTGCAGTTGTCGCCCGACACGCAGATTCGGCCCTACAAGCAGAGCTACAAGTGGGCCGCCGGTTACCGCTACGAAGACTCCACCATCCTGGGTTTTTCGCACACGCATTTCTCTGGTGCCGGCCACTCTGACCTGGGCGACGTTCTGCTGCAGCCCATCAGCGGCGACGTGCGGCTGGAGCCAGGCGAGATCGACAAGGCCGGCAGTGGCTACCGTTCGCGCTTCGACCACAAGTCCGAGGAAGCGCACCCCGGCTACTATGCGGTAACGCTTGCCGACTACGGCGTGCGGGCAGAATTAACCGCGAGCGCCCGTGTGGGTGTGCATCGTTACACCTATCCCGCCGGCAAGCCCGCTCACGTGCTGCTGGACCTTCGTTCGTCCATCTATAACTACCCCGGCAAGGTGCTGTGGTCCCGCGTGCGTGTGCGTAATAACGGCACTATCACTGGCATGCGCGAAACGCGCGGTTGGGCACCTGGACGCCAGCTTTACTTTGCCATCCGCTTCTCACGGCCGCTGCTGACGCATGAGCTGTACGACCGCGAACCCCTGCCGGTGGACTACAAGGGCTTCAAAACGCCGGGCAACACACCCGCCGATACGCAGAGCATCGAGGGGCGCGGCCTGGTGGGCGTGTTCGACTTCGCGGCGGGCAAGCCGCTCATCGTGAAGGTCGCCATATCGCCCGTCAGCGAAGACGGTGCCATCGCCAACCTGGACGCCGAGGTACCCGGGTTCGACTTCGACGCGGTCCGTTCGCAAGCGACAGCTTTGTGGTCCAAAGCACTTGGAATAGCCGACATTACCGCGCAGCCCGACATGCGCAAAAGCTTCTACACCGCCCTTTACCACGCGCTTCTGGCGCCCAGTCTGAGCATGGACGTGGACGGCAGCTATCGCGGACCTGACAACCAGGTGCACAAGGCCAACGGCTTTCACTTCGTCAGCAGCCTGTCGCTGTGGGATACCTACCGAGCGGAACAGCCCCTGATGACGCTGCTGCAGCCACCGGAACGGACCAGCGACCTTGTCAATTCCCTGCTTGCATCGCAGCAGGAAAGCCCGTTCGGCATCCTGCCGGTGTGGCAGTTTCAGGGCATCGAGACGTGGTGCATGATCGGCTACCATGCGGTTCCCGTCATTGCGGACGCCTACCTGAAAGGCATTCGCGGCTTTGACGAGAAAGCCGCACTCAGCGCAATGGTCGCAAGCGCTACCTACGCACCCTATGGCAACTTGGGCGACTACATGAAGTTGGGCTATGTCCCCGTGGATCACGATGGCGAGGCCGCATCCAAGACGGTCGAATACGCTTTCGACGACTGGACGATTGCGCGCATGGCGGCAGCCATGGGCAGGCGCGACATTGCGGACACGTTCACCAAACGTGCCGGCAACTGGCGGAACAACTTCAATGCCAAGGATGGCTTTGTCGAGCCACGGCTGGCAGATGGCACGTACCGTACGCCCTTCGATCCGGCGCGCGCGGGCGGCGCCAGCGGATTCACCGAGGGCAATGCCTGGCAGTACTCCTGGTACCAGCCACAGGACGAGCAGGGCCTGATGGATCTGCTGGGTGGTCCCGACAAGCTGGTGTCCAAGCTGGACGAGATGTTCGACCAGAAAGTGGACCCTGCAAAGTACGCCGACGTGGAAGACATTTCCGGCATGATCGGGCAGTACATCCACGGCAACGAACCCAGCCACCACCTGCCCTACCTGTACGACTATGCCGGGCAGCCATGGCGCACGCAGGCACGCCTGCGGCAAATTGTAGAGTCGCAGTACAAGCCGACACCCGATGGTCTGGTGGGCAACGACGATTTGGGACAGATGTCTGCCTGGTTCGTATTCACCGCGCTTGGCTTTTACCCTGTGGCACCGGGCAGCAATGAATATGTGATCGGCCGACCGTTTGTCGACCGAGCCGTTCTGCACCTTCCGAATGGCAAGTCGCTGACGATCGTGGCAGACCATCTCGATGCGAAGAACGCCTTCGTCAAGGCATTGACGCTGAACGGCAAACCGATGGACCGCATGTTTCTCACGCATGGCGAGCTGACAGCAGGAGGCGAACTTCATTTCGTGATGAGCTCGAAAGAGCTCGCCACCTGGTCGTTACAACGCCATGAAACGCCGTTCTCTATGACTGCTACACACTAAACAGGAACGTCACAGCTCTTGGGCAACGCGTAGTTTCGGCTATTCATCCGATGAACATTGCTTGAGGTCGTCAGCCACAGGTAATCAGGATGGCACCATGGTTACGTTGAAAGCTAATCTCAACCCGGTGGAAGTTCTGCAAGTGACGCCGTTCAGTCCCTTTCGCAGGCAGAGGAACGTGCTCAGTTCGCTGGAACCGGAAGACGCCGCACTTACAGGCATGACAAGGTCATTGGATCGTCGACTGCTCGCACTGAACCTCCAACCGCCTTCAAACCGAACCTGTTCACCTAGAACAAAAGTGGCTTAGTCACAAAGAAGGGCCCGCTTCGGCGGGCCTTGTTGTTGGCTCCTGCTATTCCAGTGATTCGCTATCTCGTGGAATCGGTTGTTGGCTTCACTTGCAGCGGCGTGCCGCGATCCATGTCATTCGGCAGCGCACTTGTTCCGGGCGAAACCCGTGTCGCCTCAAAATTTGTGATGCGCCAAGTACCGGCAGAGCTTCGTTGGTACACCTTGGTATACCGAAAAGTGCCCTGGATGGGCCTGCCTTCCAAAACTCCCGAAACGCGGGCTTGAGAAACAGCAACAGCGGAAGCAGGTTGGACCCGTACCTGTAAATCCAGAAGCTCAATGGCAGACATCTGTGTCGCTCGATTTGTGATGCGCTGAAGGTATTGCTGCTTGTTGGAGAGTGTTCCACGGGCTGAAATGGCCAGAAAGTCTTCCGAGATCAGCTTCTCCATGGCCGATGCGTCAGCGTTGATTAGCGCTGTACGCCACTGTTCCTCAAGGTTCTCGATCAGGCGAGTTTCTGCGCGACGAGTCTGCCGAGGCGCTTTGAACTTTTTGTCGGCAAGCGCCTTCACGCCCCAACTGCCGCACAGAAAGCAAAGCAGCACAGCCGCCACCAGCAAAGGCTTCCGTCGCACCGGGATGGCAGATTGCTCGCTCACTGGAACGCATCCTACCGGCGTCGATGCAGTCTGGTCAAAGGCTTCGGTGCAGATGCTTTCGACACGGCGGCTGAAGTACTTGAACAGTGTCTCCATCAACAGATCTTAAGCTTGAGATCTGCCTACGCCGGTCTTACTCAACCATGGCGAGCTGCTCCAGTGAGCGCTCCCGAACCTTGCGGTAAAGCCCATTGGTGGCGTACTGCTCGAAGTGTTGCGAGGCACGATGAGCTTCCAGGGCGTCGGCATCGCGGTATTGCTCGTAGATCACGACTGTGCAGGGATCGTTTTCGACAAAGTGAGTGATGTAACTGACGCAGCCCGGTTCCTGTCGCGATGCAGAACCCAGGTTCTGCAGGATGGATCGGATTGATGCGTGGTCTTCCTGTGCAAACCGCATGCGCACGGTAAACGTGATCATGCCGCCACCCCGGTTGAGCGATCAAAGTCTGCCACGGAGAAGGTCTGGTTACGGTCTGGACCGGTGCTGACCATGCCGATCTTCGCGCCGCTATTGTCTTCCAGGTAGCGCAGGTACTTTTGCGCGTTTGCCGGCAGGTCTTCGAAAGTGGTGACACCTTCTGTGGAAGACTGCCAGCCGGGAAGCTTCGCGTAAATCGGCTCAATCTGCTCAAATCGGCGAATGTCGGCCGGGATTACGTCCGTTTCTTTGCCGTCAATGCGATAGTGCGTGCAGACCGGGATTTCCGCCAGGGAATCCAGCACGTCCAGCTTGGTCACGACCAGCCATTCCGTGCCGTTGACCATGTTGCTGTAGCGCAGCAGCGGCAGGTCCAGCCAGCCGCAGCGGCGCGGACGCCCCGTGGTTGCGCCATATTCCTGTCCGCGCGCACGCAGTTCGTCGCCAGCCGCAGTGTGGTCTTCCGTGGGAAAGGGCCCTTCACCTACACGCGTGACATAAGCCTTGGTGACGCCGATGACCGTACCAATGCAGGTAGGCCCAACGCCCGTACCGATCACCGCGCCGCCCGCAGTGGCGCTGGACGATGTAACGAACGGATACGTGCCGTGGTCGATGTCGAGCAAAGCTCCCTGTGCACCTTCAAACATGACTGACTTATCGTCACGAATGGCCTGGTTCAGCAGCACTGCCGTGTCAGTCACGTAGGGCGCAATTTCGTCAGCGAAACGGGCGTAATCCTCGTAGATTTTGGTCGGGTTCAGCGGCTCTGTGCCGAACAGGGCATGCGCGATTTGGTTCTTCTCGTTGCAGGCATTGGTAATGTGGGTACGCAGCAACTGCGTGTTTAGCAGGTCCACAATGCGCAGGCCGTTGCGGTGCATCTTGTCTTCGTAAGCCGGACCAATGCCGCGCGAAGTGGTGCCGATTTTTGTGCGGCCGGGCGCGTTCTCTGCAGCCAGTTCAATCATGCGGTGGTACGGCAGGATGACCTGGGCGCGATTGGATACGAACAACTGGCCGTCAATGGGCAGGCCTTGTGCCTTGAGCATCCGGATTTCTGTCATCAGGGCAGCCGGGTCAACCACGACACCGTTGCCGATGATGCCAAGGCAGCCGGGCCGCAGAACGCCACAGGGCACCAGGTGCAGCACAAACTTTTTACCGTCGATGATGACGGTATGTCCCGCGTTATGCCCGCCCGCGTACCTGGCCACAATGTTGTAGCGCTCGCTTAGGACGTCGACAATCTTGCCCTTGCCCTCGTCGCCCCACTGCGCACCAAGTACAACAGCGGTCTTTTTCGTCATCATTCCCTGGGATCTCCAAGCACCACAAAACAGCAGATAGCTGGAGCCGAAAGCGAAACTACAGCGAACGGCTACAGACTGATTTTATACGCTGTGCGACCGCAGTCGCAGAAGCTTACACGCGTCCGGCAAACTCGCGCGATTCGGTGGCAATGCGGATCTTTTCGCCTTCCTTTACAAACGAAGGGACGCGGATGACCAAACCGGTTTCCATGGTGGCGGGCTTGTTGGTCGTGCCGGTGGCGGTGTCGCCCTTGAAGCCGGGTTCGGTCGTCTTCACAACAAGATCCACATGCATGGGTAGCTGCAGGCCGATGGGATTGCCCTGGTACTTCTCGATCTGCACGACGGTGCCTTCGAGAAGGAACTCGAGCGAGTCGCCAAGCATTTCATTGGTCAACTGCAGCGTTTCAAAGCTTTCCTGGTCCAGGAAGTAGGCACCGTCAGCGTCGTTGTACAGGTAGCTTGCGTCCACGTCTTCCAGGTCCGGCTCGGTGAACTTGTCATCGGCCTTGAAGGTCTTGTCGAAGACGGCACGGGTCAGCAGGTTGCGCATCTTCAGGCGCACCAGCGTCTGGCCGCCGCGCGCGGTGGGCGTGGAGATTTCTTTGTCCAAGCAGTGGTACGGCACGCCTTCCAGTTCAAAGTACATCTTGCGCTTTACTTCGATCGCTTCAATCATGGACGCCATGTGGTTCCCTCATCGTGTTCTGTCGCTTGCGTTGTCCCCTTAAGAATAACGGAGTGGAGTGCCGCCATCCTGCGCGAAGCGCCTGTTTTCCATTTAGTCAGCCTGGAGCAAAGCGCCTGATCCGCCTTTCGTCATCCTCAGCAAAGCTGGCTGCTCCACCTTTCGTCATCCTCAGCGGAGCGCAGCGGAGCGCAGCGGAGTCGAAGGATCTGCTTTCGTTCGGGCGTAGGCAAGTCTAGCGAAGCAGATCCTTCACTGCGTTCAGAATGACGGAACGAGGTGCATCTAAAGGAAAGATGCCGGAACTGCCTGAAGTCGAAACCGTTGCCAATGGCGTACACGAGCGGGTGCGCGGTGCGCGTGTGGACAGCATTACCGTTGGACCCCACAAGGAACCGCTGAAGTCGCCGGCTTCGCACATTGAGGAAACCCTTACAGGGTCACGGATCGAACGTGTGCGGCGCGTGGGCAAGACCGTCGTAATGGACGTGAAAAAGCAGGACGGCGGTGCGGCGCAGATGACCGTACACCTGGGCATGACGGGCCGACTGCTGGTCAGCCAGGCCGAGGTGCCGGTGCCAAAGCATACGCACGTGATCCTGCACCTGAACGATGGTCGCGAGGTGCGCTTCGTCGATCCACGTCGTTTTGGGCGCGTCGGCATTGTGGACGAGGGCACCGAATATCAAGGCCCTGGGGCTGAGCCGCTGACCATCTCCGCGCAGGAGTTTGCCGCGCTGTTCCGCGGCCGCAAGACACCCATCAAGTCGGCCCTGCTGAATCAGTCGCTGCTGCACGGCGTCGGAAACATCTACGCCGATGAAAGCCTGTTCCGTGCGGGCATCCGCCCCAAACGGCACGCTGGTCGGCTGGCGCGCACCGAACTTACCAAGCTGCACGGCTCGCTGCAAACCGTTCTGAAACATGCCATCGAACTGGGCGGCTCATCCGTATCGGATTACGTGGATGCTGACGGCGTGCGTGGCTTTTTCCAGTTGGAGCACCGCGTCTACAGCCGTACCGGCCTGCCCTGCAAGGATTGCGGCGAACCCGTGCAGCGCATCGTGCTGGGCGGGCGCTCTACGCACTTCTGCAAAAACTGCCAGAAGTAAACTGCCGCTGTAGTTCTCCTGGGGACTACGAACGCGACGATTCAACACAAGCGTGTTTGTCCTACCGACCACGATGAGCGGATACACTGGCCTCGACTGCGCCTGATCTCATCGTCGGAGATGAACATGCTTCGTAAGTTGAACCACGTTTGCTCGAGTGCAGCGGCACTGGCGGTTTGCCTCTTAAGTCACAGCGCTCTTGGCCAAACAACCCCTGCCGACCAGAAGACAAGCGCAGTGAGTAGCTTAGCGTCGTTCCGCGACTGCCCTGCTTGCCCTGAGATGGTGACTGTACCAGGCGGCACCTTCCTGATGGGCGCGTCGGGCAGCGAAGCCAAGGGCTTCCTTGAAGAGGTGCCGCAGCATCGTGTCCACATCAAGAGCTTTGCCGTTGCGAAGTTTGATCTCACGCGCGGCGAGTGGAAGGACTTCGTCCATGCCACATCGCGACCGACGAGCCTGGGCTGCGGGTACAGCGAACTACCCCGGGAGGAGCGTTCCCGAGCTTCCTGGGAACACCTTGGTTTCCTCCAGGATGACAGGCATCCAGTCGTATGTGTCACCTTCCAGGATGCATTGGACTATGCCAAATGGCTCAGCATAAAGACGGGGCAGGCCTACCGCCTGCTTTCCGAGGCAGAATGGGAGTACGCCGCCCGCGCTGGCACGTCCACGCCGTACCCATGGGGAACAACAATCAGTCATGAATGCGAACTACGGCAATGACGACCACCCGGGGCCGGGTCTCGCTCAGGGGCGCGATCAATGGGTGGGGACGTCGCCCGTAGGCTCGTTCACTGCCAATGTCTTTGGTCTTTATGACATGCAGGGAAACGTCCTGCAGTGGGTACAGGACTGCTTTTCGAACGGCTACTCAGCCGCGGCGAGCGATGGTTCCGCCTTCCAGCAAGACGCAGCGGTTTCGAACATGAATGGCAATCTGGCCGTGATGAACGGTACAGCTGCCTGTTCATACCGCATGCTGCGTGGCGGGGATTGGGGCGACCCTCCCAGCATGATTCGCTCTGCTTTCCGGAACTTTGCACCATCCCCCGGGCAGACCCTGGCGAGCTACAGAAGCGCGGGATTAGGGATTCGCATCGCTCGCGAGGAACAACCAGGGTCTCGTTCCAGATAGAACGGTTACGAAGCATTTATCCCTAAAGAAATGCCCGGATGCTGGCGAAGCCTGCGGCACCCACCTGGAGGCACTCCGGCGCGTTTTCTGCCGTCACCCCGCCCAGTGCAAGCACCGGCACCTCGCCGGCTGCGGTGCACGCCTGCGCCAGCGCGTCCAGGCCGACGCCGGGCACCACCACTTCGCCATCCACGCGCTTCTCAAATACGGGTGCGAACAGAATCAGGTCGGCGAACTCTGCCGCCCGTGCCACATCGGTCAGCGTGTGGCACGACGCGCTGACCAGCAGGCCGTGGTGCGACTGCAGGTTTTGCGCAAAGGTGGTCAGGGAAAGGTGAACACCGTCTGCCTTGGCCCACTGCGCCAGCGTGGGTGGGCCGTTCAGCAGCAGCTGCGTCGGTCCGTCCACTTCGCGAACGGCGGCCATCAGGTCGCGTGCAAGCGCCACCCGGTCGGCTTCGGACAGGTCTTTCTCGCGCAGTTGAAGGTAGTCCACACCGTCAGTCGCCAGACGGCGGGCCTGGGCGACAAGCGCGGTGCGTCGGGCGGATTCATCACCGGGAAACAGGGTTCGGTCTGTAATGGCATAGCGCAGCATGACTGCCTTCACCATACGTGTTCCCCGGCCAGCCGATGCGGCTACTATGACATACAGGCACGAAGCGGTCTGCAACCGACGCTGATCTGCGCCAGGATTCGGAGAAAACACCGTGAGTTCCATCGAAGAACAGCAGCCCGCACCGCCACAGCAGCAGGACCGCAGACAGCAGCAGCGCGAAACGGTTCGCCAGGAAAACCGTGCAGGCAAGACCGCTGAAGAACTGGCCGTGTCGTTCCGCAACCACATGACGCACACTGTGGGCCGCCCGCTGGAGAACTCGTCCGTGCTGGACCAGTACCACGCAATTTCCGCCGTGGTGCGTGACCGCCTGATGGACCAGTGGCTGCAAACCATTGAGCAGTACCGTCGGCAGGACGTGCGCGTAGTCAGCTATCTGAGCGCGGAATACCTGCTTGGACCGCACCTTGAGAACGACCTGCTGTGCCTGGAAATGACCGATGCTGCCAGCGAGGCGCTGAAGAGCCTGGGCCTGGACCTGAAGACCATTGCCGCGCAGGAGCCTGAACCTGGCCTGGGCAACGGCGGCCTGGGACGCCTGGCTGCGTGCTTTCTGGATTCGCTCTCCACGCTGAACACGCCCGTGCTGGGCTACGGCCTGCGGTATGAGTTCGGCATCTTCCGGCAGGAGATTGAAGACGGCTGGCAGGTCGAAAAGTCTGACAAGTGGCTGCAGTACGGCAATCCGTGGGAGATCGCCGCGTCGCTCTCCATGGATGTGGGTTTCTTTGGACACACCGAAACCTACACCGATGAAAAGGGTGCGCTGCGCTGGAGATGGATCCCCGGCACCACGGTCAAAGGCGTAGCGTACGACACACCGATTCCCGGCTACAAAACCCGTACCGTCAACCGGCTGCGCCTCTGGAAGGCAGAAGCGGAAGACTCGTTCGATCTGAGCATCTTCAACCGCGGCGACTACATGGGCGCGGTGCAGCAGAAGATGGAGTCGGAGACCATCAGCAAGGTGCTGTACCCGCCAGACGAAACGGTTGAAGGCAAGCGTCTGCGCCTGATGCAGCAGTTCTTCTTCACCTCGTGTTCGCTGCAGGACATGGTGCGCCTGCACCTGGGTCTGGGCAAACCGCTGACCGAATTCGACCAGAAGTGGACCATTCAACTGAACGACACGCACCCATCCATCGGCATCGCCGAGCTGATGCGCCTGCTGATGGACGAGCATGGCGTGCCGTGGGCCGATGCATGGCGCGTGACCCAGAACACGTTTGGCTACACCAATCACACCCTGCTGCCGGAGGCCCTGGAGCGCTGGCCTCTGGACCTGTTTGGCAACCTGCTGCCGCGCCACCTGGAAATCATTTTTCAGATCAACACGCAGTTTCTTGACAGCATGCGCAAGCGCTTTCCAAATGACCCAGACCGCGTGCGCCGCATGAGCATTATTGGCGAAGACGGCGAGCGCAATGTACAGATGGCGCACCTGGCCGTGGTGGGCAGCAAGGCCGTGAACGGCGTTGCAGAACTTCACACGGAGCTGCTGAAGAAGGACACGCTGAAAGACTTCTACGAGGCCTTTCCCGAGCGTTTCAGCAACAAGACCAATGGTGTGACGCCGCGCCGCTGGATGATGCTGAGTGACCCGAACCTGACATCGCTGATCAACGAAAGCATCGGCGAAGGCTGGCAAACGGATCTGTACCAGTTGCGCGACCTGGAGAAGTTCGTGGACGACCAGGGCTTTCTGCACAAGTGGCGCGCCACGCAGGAAGGCGCGAAGGGCCGCCTTGGAACCTACATCAAGGACACCATGGACATCGTCGTGAACCCGGCGTCGATGTTCGACGTGCAGGTGAAGCGCCTGCATGAGTACAAGCGCCAGCACCTGAACGCGCTGCACATTCTGTCGCTGTACTGCGGCATCAAGAACGGCACCATTAAGAACATCGCACCCAGAACCTTCCTGTTTGGCGGCAAGGCTGCACCCAGCTACACCATGGCCAAACTGATCATCAAGCTGATCTGTTCGGTAGGCGATCTGGTCAACAGCGATCCCGAAACGCGCGACATTCTGAAGGTAGTTTTCCTGCCTAACTACTCAGTGTCCGTGGGCCAGAAGATCTACCCGGCAGCCGATCTTTCAGAGCAGATCTCAACCGCCGGCAAGGAAGCCAGCGGCACCGGCTGCATGAAGTTCATGATGAATGGTGCCGTCGCCATTGGGACGCTGGACGGTGCAAACATCGAAATTCGCAACGAGGCTGGTCCGGAGAACTTCTTCCTGTTCGGCCTGACCGCCCCGG